>JAKVBG010000027.1 GCA_022447605.1 Mariniblastus sp. | reverse complement strand
GACGAGAAATCTGACGAGAAATCAGACGAGAAATCAGACGAGAAATCAGACGAGAAATCAGACGAGAAATCAGACGATGAACCGAAGACAAACTCGAGACGAAACAGTCGTTCCTCGAGGTATTCACGAAGTGCTTCGGACTTCATCTCCGTTTTCTCCCCGGCCATCGCTTCCGCCGCTCCTGCCACCGTTGTGATCTCCGATGGCAAGCGTCAAATCTCGCTGGGAACGATCGTCGAATCCGATGGCTTACTCCTGACCAAGGCGAGTGAATTGAAAGGTGACGTCATCTGTCAACTCAGTGATGGCCGCGAATTGCCGGCAGAGATCGTTGGAATTGATCCAAAGACGGATTTAGCCTTGCTCAAGATAGATGCTCAGAATCTCGCAACGGTCAAATTTGAATCAGTCGAAAAACCGAAGGTCGGCGCCTGGGTGGCAACGGTCGGGCCCGGAGAAACACCTTTGACCGTGGGTGTGATCGGGTGCGAAGCTCGAAAGATCCGTGGCTCCCGGGCAATGATGGGGGTCTTTCTGGCCGACTTGGAACCGGGCAAGAAAGGGGTGCGGATCAACCAGGTAACTGCCAATTCACCGGCAGAGCGGGCCAACATCCTGGTCAATGACATTATCACGGCCGTCGATGGGACCGAAACACCAGACCGCGTCACGTTGCAGGAGACAGTGGCCGCCTATAGCCCGGGTGACCGGATCACCATTACGCTGCAACGGCGTGGCAAGGAAATCGAGATTTCATTGACGCTCGGCGACGGCAATCAAATCAACCCGATGATGGATCGGAGCAACCAGCAAAACCGCATGGGAAGTTCTTTGAGTCGTCGATCCAATGATTTTGAACTTGCATTGCAACATGACTCTCCCTTGCAAGCCAAGCAGTGCGGTGGACCCTTGGTGGACCTGACGGGCAAGGTCGTGGGAATCAACATTGCCCGATCGGGGCGCGTTGACAGTCTGGCGTTACCTGCCGAGATCATTTCGCCCATCCTCGAGGAACTGAAAACGGGGAAAATGATGCCCGCCGTCGTCAATAAAGAGAAAATTGAACGGATTGACGCGGAGCTAAAGGCACTGATCGTCAAAAATGGGGAAATCACCGAATCGCAAAACAAACTTACAATGAAATTTGAAACACAGAAAGCACGCGAAGAAGAACTGGCCAAGATGATGAAAGATATCGAGAGCCGTTTGGCCGAGCTCAAGAAATCAAGCGACGAATCCGAAGAAGAACTCAAGTCACTCAAAGCGGAAATGGCAAAAGGCGAAAAGACCCAGGAACGGTTGGAGGCCGATCGCAGACGACTGGCTACGGGAATTCGCTAGACGTTCCAACTGCGCGAATGGGCTAACATCGCCGCACCGACTATCGACGAAACCGCCGCTTCACCCCGCACCGGGGATATTCAGTCGATCGCACCCACCCGATTTCCTCCGGGTCGCGATTCCAGATAGGTAGCGAGAATCAGCTGCGCCGCAATTTTATCCAGTCTCGCTTTACGGGATTTGCCCCGCAAACCACTGTTGGCCAGGGATTCACGAGCAAAGGCGGTCGTGTAACGTTCATCCATCCAGTCAACAGGCAAGCCCGTTTGTGCCCCCAACCAGGCACCAAAGGCACGCGCCTCTTCCGACTTTTGGCTTTCATCCCCGCTCATATGAACGGGCAAGCCGACAACAAATCCGCAGATCTCCTCGCGCACAACCAGTTCCTGAAAGAACACGGCATCCTGTTCCGGGGTGCGGCAATGATAGGTTTCCAGTGGACTGGCAATGATCTGATCCGGGTCGCTCACGGCGACACCAATCCTGACAGTACCGAAATCAATACCGGCCAAACGTCCGCGCGAAGGCAACACGGTTTCCGGTGGTCGTCTCGATTCCATCAAGCCTCCTGTTTACCTTTCTGTGTCTGGACCGGATTCGAGAATCGGGTTCAACTCGGCCATAGAAACAAAATATCCTTTTTCCAGAAAACGGACAGTGGACTCGAGAGTGATCTCGTTTTTCATCATGGTGGTGTGCATTAACGGCCGCACCAACCAATCCCGTGCGCCAACTAACCGCGTTTCATCCAGGGAAACGGTAAAATCATCAGGCCCACTCAATATGAAATTGTTGAATTTCTGGTTTTCACTTTGAGCTCCCGCGATAATCCCAAATTCAAATTCAGGAATCGCCAAACGAGGTTCCAGCTCTTTCCACTGGTCGCCCAACTGGATACCTGGCACACCGGCAACCGATTTGAACAGCAGGTTATTCCTGAGGAAATGGGCCATCTGCGAACCCTGGTTCGGCGGGCCAATCATGACCATCCGGCGGAACCTTGTATCCGCCTGAACACCATCCCCCTTTCGGTCTTCCAGGTAATGCCTGACAACAATATTACCCATGCTGTGTGCCACAAAACTGATTTCGGTGACTTCCTTTCCCAGATGGTCAATCAGGTAAGCAAGATCCTCGGCATGTGTTGCCACGGCCGACCGCGAGCTGGCATATTCCATGTTGATAATTTGATAATCGCTGTTGTCCCGGATGTACTGGGAAATGGTCTCCATCGAGTTGCTGGAACGCATCAATCCATGCAGCACGATCACGACTCTCCCTGAGTTCGGTGAAACGGAACCCTTGTTCATCAACCCGTTCAGCTTCTCTTGACACTGCGGAAGGGTTCCCCAGCCCTGCCTGACATCCTCGGGATCAATCAGGCGGTGGTGGCCAGTCATGGCATGGCGCTGAATGCGCCATTCTGACATATGGACGACGTCCGTCCAGAATTGGCGCCCGCCCATCGTCTTCATTTGCCAGTTAAACGGCATGGCAGATTCGTCTTCACTTTTTGAATCTTCCGCCTGGCCCATGGCAATTTCAACCAATCCACTCAACACAAGAACGATCACGGTCAACCGGTGACACCATGATAAGCAAATTACAGATATTGATTCCATTCCCTTTGCTCCAAAGACTGTACCACCTGCTTGATGGCTGACTCGTCATCGCGATTGGCAACCAGTGTGGCATCGGGCGTATGAACAACAATGCAATTTTCAAGGCCGAGTGTCACCACCAGGTGATCCGCAGCGGATTCATCCGAGTGAATAATACAATTGCGAGTCTCGATGGCCAATGTCTTACCGGAAACCGTGTTGCCATTCTCATCCGCACCGTGAACGCGGGGCAAGGCGGACCAGTTTCCCAAGTCGTCCCAGGCAAACGGGGCCTGGACCACCAGGACGTTTTCAAATCGCTCCATCACGGCAAAGTCAATGGACTTACCTTCGATTTTCGGAAACTCCGCCTGCAGCGTTTCTTCAAAATCGTCAGCTCCAATACGGTCGCCAATTTTTTCGATCGAGTGGTAGATGGCTGGCTCAAAACGCTTGATCGCTTCCAAAATCGTCTTCGCTTTCCACAGGAAGATGCCAGAGTTCCAGTAGAAAGTTCCCGCATCCAGGAATTGGCTGGCCGTCGCGGCATCCGGCTTTTCACGAAATCGGGAAACCCGGTACGTCGGGTAATCGGTATCACCAATCGCCTCTCCGTCCCTTTCGATGTAGCCATAAACTTCAGCCGGGTACGTCGGCTGAATACCAAACGTCACAATGCTTTCAGGGTCCTGATCGACCAGTTTGACAGCACTCCGAATCGCCTGCTGGAAAATGTCGAACGGCGTGATCAGGTGATCCGCCGGCATAACGATCATCGTCGCATCCGGATCCTGTTTTGCGATCAGAGAAGCGGCCAATCCAATGCAGGGCGCTGTATCCCTCTTGGCCGGCTCGCCAATAATCGAGCTGCGCGGGATACCGGGCAACTGGGTCGCGACCGGCTCCACCAACGCCTGGTTCGTGACGACCATGATTTGCCCGGAATCACACAAACCATCCAGCCGGTCTACCGTCGCCTGCAGCATACTTCGATCCCCAGCCAATTTCAAAAGCTGCTTCGGCTGCCCCTTTCGACTCGCCGGCCAGAACCGAGTCCCAGCACCACCTGCCATGATCGTCGCGTGTAACATTATCTGTTCATCCTCGTTAACACCCCCGATTGGAAGCGGGGGCCTGGTCCCGATAGGAAAACCAAATTCCGCACATTAACTATCCTGGCCGGGATCAACCAAATAGGTCGGCTCGCAAATCGGTTCCATTTTTTGAACTCGCCTGGCAAACTGCGGTTCGTCGACCGCGAACAGGGGACTGATTTCAACCGCCACGCCGTCTTCAGCACGAACGCCCGCCCGTCGAATCCACTGACGATGAAGGCGACTGATTGCGTCCTTGACATGTTGAGGGGTCTCCGATTCGGCAGGCGCCGAATTTTTTACGGCACAGAAACCTTCCGCCGGGTCAACTTCGCATACGATGGCATTTCGCGCCTGCGGCAACAGGTCGAAAATAAACCGTTCAAATTTGGTGGCGTTGGGCTCAACCGGTATTTGCTTCTCTCCATTTCTGTCGACAAAGGTCACTTTTTTTCGGGCTCGGTGAAACGGTAGCGAGGCAGCATCCCGGCTGACCCGATCCAGGAACGCTGTGTCAAAGACATGGACTGCAATGCTGCCAGCCCACAGTCTCAAACTTCCATCTTCGTTTTGCCGGCACGCATATTCGGCCGGCAAATCACTGTACTCAATTATCTGTACCCGGCCATCGATAGCGACAACATTTCCCACTTTTTGGAGCGGATCGGTTTTACGCACCACCTGGGTTGTCATTTCCGACTGCCGGGCAATATGAAATCCAATCAGGGCGGGATCACAAGCTTGAATCAACGGATTGTCCACTTGCCCATAAAAAACAAACTCGACACCCCGATCCAGCATTTCCTGCAGACAACCACTATTGGTCAAGGCGGCCACGGCACCCCCATGCCCGTCGGGGCTCAGAAAAAGGGAGTGCTTTTCAGCCAGGATAATTTTATTTTCGGAATCGACAGCCGGCATGACGCCCTGGCAAAACAACCGAAAATCATCCGCCGGATAAGCAAAGTAATCGTGTTCTGCCAGGTAGTTGGAAGATTCGACATGCGTCGGCGGACTGGTCATCACGTACAACGGGATGGAGCTGCCGAATTGACGCGCCCGGGCGAGTACTTTTTCGATGATCATCTGGTACAGGCTGCATCCACTGACGGGCCCGATCGGGTACATTCCCTTGGGATGCTCAAATCCCAAGCGACTCCCCTGCCCTCCTGCTGTCAGTACCATCGCCACTTTGCCCGATGCAATCGCGTCGCTGCCAAGCTCGACAGCATGACGGTGCGCCTGGGCATCATGGAATTGCTCCAGGGTAATGGCCGGTGGAGGCTGGGCTCGGTCCGCCAAGGCTGACAATTCGCCGCCAGCACTTTCCTGGCTCAACAAAGAACCGAGTTGTTCAAAATCAATGCCGCTTATCTGGTCGTGAAGTTGCTGTTGCTGGCTGGATGAAAGCGAGTCCCAGAAATTCAACAGGTGCGCCTGCCCCGTGGAATCCAACGTCGACGATAATTGTTCAAGACTTTTCAAAGCTGGACGTCCTATTGACTGCCAACCGCTGCCGGGGATGCGGCAATGACCTCGATCAGGACGCTCATGTCTGACGTCGCCGGCTGGCTTAACACGACCTCAATCCTCAGCCCGTATACCTTGATGTCTGTCAAACGGACCCGCACATTGTCGACATCCAAAACCATCGTTTCGACTTCGGGGAGACTGGGCATGGCAGGTTGGAAAACAACGTGCAGGATCGACCGACGTTGTCCACCTTCAAACGGACAACGATAGTAGCCCATCAAGGTATCCCATCCATCCTGCACCGTTCGCGAAACTTGCTGCATCACTCCCGAGTCCTCGAGGATGGACATACCCTCTGGCCTGTCCCCAGCCTCGACCTCACGATTTTGTAATGGCTGCAAATTCATCAAATTTCACTACGGGAATAAAAAAAGAGCGGTGATCTTCACCGCTCTTAAGATAGATAATTTGGACATGTCCAAAAATGGCAGTTTGTCAGGCAGATGCCATACTGGCGGCTTTTTCCTGAAGTTTAGCTGCCGGTTCGGTGCTTTCCCACGTAAATTCGGGCTCGCTCCTGCCGAAATGGCCACCCGCCGCCGTCATGCGAAAGATGGGGCGCCGCAAGTCGAGGTATTCAATAATGCCCTTGGCCGAAAGCGGGAATACATCTTTTACGATTTCACAAATCACCGCATCGTCAATCTTGCCAGTACCCTCAGTATCGACATGGACACTGACAGGCTCACTGACACCAATGGCGTAGGCCAACTGGACTTCACATCGTCTTGCCAGACCGGCGGCGACGATGTTCTTGGCAACATGCCGTGCCATATAAGCTGCACTACGATCGACCTTGGTTGAATCCTTGCCGCTAAAGGCCCCTCCGCCATGTCGGCCCCATCCACCATACGTATCCACGATAATCTTGCGGCCTGTCAATCCACAGTCCCCGTGAGGTCCACCGATTACAAACCGTCCAGTCGGGTTGATATGGTAGGTAATGTCTCCCTTGTTCAAATTGGCAGGAAGAATCGGATCGACAATCTCATTCTTAATGTACTCGTGAATTTCTTCCTGCGAGACGTCAGGACCGTGCTGGGTTGACACGACCACGGTATCAATCCGGACTGGCTCCAGACCATCATATTCCACCGTTACCTGGCTCTTGCTGTCAGGTCGCAACCAACCAACCTTTTGCGAAAACCTGGCGTCGGCCAGAACATCCAGGATTTTATGCGACAGGGCAATCGGCAGTGGCATTAATTCCTCGGTCTCGTCGCAGGCGTAGCCGAACATCAGGCCCTGGTCACCGGCGCCAATCGACTTTTCACCGCTTTCATCAACTCCGACCTTGATGTCGGGACTCTGCTTGTCCAGTGAAACCATGACGGCACACGTGTCAGCGCAAATTCCCATTTCATCATCCGTGTAACCGACTTCGCGAATCACCTGGCGTATCACATCCTGAAAATCAACCACCGCGGTGGAAGTCACCTCGCCCGCAATCACTGCCAGGCCCGTGGTAACCATCGTTTCACAGGCCACCCGGCTGTTGGGATCCTGGGCCAACATCGCATCCAAAACTGCGTCTGATATCTGATCCGCCAGTTTGTCGGGATGCCCCATACTGACTGATTCGCTGGTGAATAGGTATTTTCCTGAAGACACTAAGCTCTCCCATTGCGTTTGGTCCAACGACCATTCATTTTGGTCGCCAAAACATAAAAATACGGGGATTCATGTGCCGGCAAGACACGCAAACGGAGTGCGTGATTACCATTTTTCGGCAAGCCAGCAGATGTTATCGGTTACGTATTGTAAACCAGACACCCAAAATGGCTCAACCACCAATTACGATCGATTTCACTTCCAGACCATGAAAAAACGGGACATTTGCCTAGGCGGCAGCCGTTTGTCCGGAGGTCGACACCGCTTCTTGCGGTGGCTCGGGTGGTAGAATTTCAACCAGCATGGCAACCGTGCGATCGACGGCACCCCGCTGCTGAAGCACAAGCTGGCGTCCCCGCAAACCCATCTGCTGAGCCAACTGCGGCTGCTCGATCGAGGCCTGGACAAATTCGAAGAGTTCGTCCGATGTACAAACGACCTGGGCCGCATGTTGGTCGAGCAACAAATGGACCACGTCTTGAAAATTCCACGTATTGGGACCGAAACAGACGGGTACACCGTAAGCCGCTGGTTCGATCATGTTCTGCCCACCTCGTGTACCCATCGTTCCACCGACGAAGGCGACGTCGGCCACACCCCACCAACCAGACAATTCACCAATGACATCCACAATCAGAACGTCGGATTGGTCAAACACCCTGGCACCGGGTTGGCTCGCCAATTCCGACCGCAGTTGCGCCTTCAGTCCAACAGCGAGCAGGTCCTTTTTCAATTTTGCTGAACGCTCTACATGCCTCGGCACCAGGACCAAACGAAGGTTATGACAGGACTCTCGCAACCTGAGATAAACCTTGGCCGCCATCTGATCTTCCTCTGCCTGGGTACTGCCCGCAAGGAACACCACATCTTCATGTCTCAAGCCGGCCAATTGCCTCAACTCGGTCGTCTGCCGGTTGCCCGGATCCGTATTGGCACCGTCAAACTTGACACTCCCGGTCAGCTGGATTTTCTGTTGTGCAACGCCCAACTCGGTCAATCTTCGCTGATACTCAGGATTCTGAACCCCCAAGACGGAAAGTTGGCGCAGTACAGGCTTCCAGAACCATTTGAAACGGGCGTAGTTTTCAAAACTGCCTTGGCTGATCCGGCCATTGACCAGAGAGACCGGGATTCCCTGCCGCCGTGTCAGTGAAATCAGATTGGGCCACAATTCCAATTCGGCCAACACCAGTAGAGATGGCCGGAGACGATGAAGGACATTCCGGATGGCCCAGGAAAAATCAAAAGGGCAAAAGAAAACGGTGTGCTCGCCGAAAATCTTGCGGGCCAGGTCATACCCTGTTTCGGTTGTCGTCGACACAGCGAACTCGTAACCTGGCAGTTCGCGGGACAATCTCGCAATGACCGGCCGCAACAAGTTGACCTCGCCGACACTGACGGCGTGCAGCCAAATACAGGGAGAATCGGATTGGCGACAGGGGACACGCCCCGTCAGCTTGGTCCACCATCCTCGGCGGTTCTTTTTCTTGATGATGGCGCGATACAGGAGCCAGGGAAAAAGCGCGACCAATAGCAGCCCGTAGACGATGTTCAGCAGGTAATTCAATGGGATTCCTTTCCCAGTCACGGTGGCGACAGATCAGGCACGCTTCCTCATGCAACACGCCTTGTACTTCTTGCCACTGCCACACGGACAGGGTTCATTCCTTCCGACCCGCGTTTCGCGGTTGCGAATCGTCTCAATTTTACTTTGACCTTGCTCCCGGCTGGCGGCCGCTTCCTGCTCTTGGGCAAACTCGCTGGGTACCGATTCATTGGCACTGGCTGAAAATTCATCATGCCGCGCACTTGTTTCGACCAGGGTGTTGCTGACAAAGTCTTCGCTCAGCTGTTCCATCCGGAAAATCAGGTCCGTTACCCGCTCACCGATGCTCCGCCACAACCCCTCGAACAAACGCATCCCTTCCCGCTTGTACTCCACCTTGGGATCAAGCTGGGCCATTCCCCGTTGTCCTACCGCACTCCGCAGGTAGTCCATGGCCAACAAGTGGTCCTTCCAGGCCGAATCGACAATTTCCAGCAATACGATTCGTTCCATACGTCGCATTTCCGGGTGGAAATGATCCGCAACAATCGCCTCCAGGCTCTGCTGCAGATCTTCCTGTTCCAGATCGTCGATATCCGACAGAGACAAATCGTAATCGAGAGTCTCCTTGAACCAATCTGCCAGGGATTCGGCTGAACCGTTACCGTTTCTCAGGGGTAGGGCGCCGGCTTCATTCAGGTCATCCACCCTCGATTGCACTTCGCCAACCGCGCGCTTGGCAACCTGTTGATTTTCATGACTCCTGTGGACCAGATAATCACGGATTTCATCTCTTTGCTTGTTTTTCAGGTCCTCCAGGCCAACTCCCCCGGCAAAGCGCCGATTCGCCCAGCTGACGAGCCCCTCGCGGTCCACCCGAGAGCTTCCCGGCTGTACAAACTGGTAAAGGCCGGCCATCACCGGGTATTCGGCCTCTTTTTCGTCATACTTGTTGATCGCCTGGTCAACAACCAGGTCAATGATCGCTTCGTTGGAATCGAGCGATTTGACCTTATCCAATTCAATCTCGATACCGAACTTGGCTTTTACCCACTTCAGCGCCATGGCCGAACCATAGTCCATGTCCAGCATGGGTGCGCCTTCACTCAAATCAATCTTTTGAATTGCGGCGCGACTGCGCTGAATCAGCATCTCGTCCACGCGGTCACGGCCGGACTTCTTCAAATCCCGGTCTCGGACATTGAGGTCCCACCTGATGTTGGCAAACTTCGCTAAGGCTTCCCAGTTCCACTCCTGCTCTTCTTCCACCAATGGCAGATTTTCTTCGATGGACCCGAGAATTTCCGTTTCGGCCAAACGCTCTGCTTCATCCTTGGCCACCCGGTAGGCTTCTTCGGCCGACAGGTTGCGGAAGTTGCGAGGTTCAAGAACGACCGACAACTGGTTACCGGCAAAAGCAGCAAAGGACTCGGTCCCGAAATCAGGTGCCAAAACTGTTGTCAGGTTCGCCTCGGCCTGCTCCCGGATCATGTCCAGAACTAGATCGCGGCAACTGGCTCCATCCAGGATATTCTGCCGAAAACTGTAAATCCGTTTTCGCTGCTCATCCATTACCTCATCATATTCAAGCAGACTCTTGCGGATCTCGAAGTTGTATTCTTCCCGTTTTTTCTGGGCTCCGTTGATCCGCCTGGAGACCATGCTGCTTTCGATCGGAATATCATCTTTAAACCCACCGAATTCAAGAACACGGCGCACATAAGGTCCGGCAAAAATCCTCATCAGGTCATCGTCCAGACTCAGATAGAACCGGCTGCTGCCCGGATCTCCCTGTCTTCCGCAACGCCCCCTCAACTGCAGGTCAATCCTCCGTGCGTCGTGTCGCTCGGTACCAATGACGTGCAGTCCACCATGGGACTTGACCTTCTCACCTTGGACCGACATCTGGTGTTCTTCATCAATTTCCTGCACGAGGGCATCCCATTCCTCGGAGGGAACATCCAGACGGGTGGGATACTTGTCCTGCAAACGCGCCCATGCCAGTGTTTCCGGATTGCCTCCAATCACAATATCCGTCCCGCGTCCTGCCATGTTGGTAGCAATCGTCACGGCTCCGGCCCGACCGGCCTGCGATACAATTTCCGCCTCACGCTTGTGGTTCTTGGCGTTCAACACTTCGTGCTTAATACCGCGGCGATCCAACAAACCGGACAGCAGTTCACTCTTCTCGATAGAAACCGTACCCACCAGAACTGGTCGACCGCGGTACTGAATTTTCTCCACCTTGCTCTGGCTGATCGTCTGCTCAGCCCCGTCTTCCTTCGACGCAATAACAACCGACTTGTCGTTGTCCGACTTGATATTGCCAACGATGTAATCCCCGGAGGTCAGGAATACAACATCCCATTTGTGAGTATTCTCGATTTCATCAGCAACCGCGTGCCACTTGAATTTCTCGGCACTGAAAATCGTATCGGGGTACTCGATGCGCTGCATCTTACGGTTGGTGGGGATCGCGATTACATCAAGCTCGTAGATCTTCCAAAACTCGGACGCCTCGGTCATTGCGGTACCCGTCATCCCGCAGACCTTGTCATATAACTTGAAGTAATTTTGCAGCGTAATCGTGGCTAACGTCTGCGTCTCCTCCTTGATCTTAACTCCCTCCTTGGCTTCCACCGCCTGATGCAGACCATCGCTCCATTGGCGACCCTCCATCAGTCGACCCGTAAATTCATCCACGATGACAATCGCACCATCCTTGATGACGTAGTTCACATCTTTCTTGTAAAGATTGCGAGCTTTCAACGCATTGTCGATCATGTGAGGCCAGTCCATATTGCCAGCCGTGTAGAAGCTCTCGACACCTGCCATTTTTTCAGCGGTCCTGACACCCTCATCCGTCAGCGTTGCCGTGTGATCCTTTTCATTGACCGTAAAATGTTCATCCTTGGTCAGGCTACGGGCAATCTTGTCGACTTCTGCATAGCGCGCGATATCGGAGTGAGCCGGACCCGAGATAATGAGAGGTGTGCGCGCCTCGTCAATCAGGATATTGTCGACTTCATCAATGATGGCAAACGCCAATTTGCCCTGCGCCTGTTGCAAACGTTTGGGAAACCTCACATCGTCACGGGCGGCCGGGCGCATGTTGTCACGCAAGTAATCGAAACCAAATTCGTTGTTGGTTCCGTAAGTAATGTCTTTGGCATAGGCCACTTGGCGTTCATCGGGAGGAAGGTTGCTTTGAATCGCGCCAACCGACAGGCCAAGGCCAATATAGAGCGGACCCATCCACTCCATATCCCGTCGGGCCAGGTAATCATTGACGGTCACCACGTGCACCCCTCGGCCCTCGATCGCATTCAAGTAGGCCGGCAAGGTCGCAACAAGGGTCTTCCCTTCACCGGTGACCATCTCGGCAACCGCACCGCTGTGAAGCACCATGCCCCCAATCAATTGGACGTCGTAATGGCGCATCCCGAGGAATCGTTTTCCCCCTTCGCGGCATACGGCAAACGCCTCGATCAAGATATCGTCGGAACTCTCGCCATTTCGCAAACGCTCCCGAAATAACTCGGTCTGTTCGCGCAATTCTTCATCCGACATTTTTTCGAAACGGGGTTCCAGAGCGTTAATCGCGTCCACCCTGGATTGCAATCGTTTAACGAATCGAGCATTGGACGAACCGAAAAGGTTCGTGATCGTCCGCTCAAATCCACTCATTAACCCGCTGAAAAACAGTGTCAGCGAATCCCAAATTCTTTCCAGCAATTGCATATTGGCTTTCTACCCGCAATTTTGTCAGTTGGTGACCATCGACCGGAGGGATTATCTCGAAATCGAATGCCCACCAAAAATATCCAGCGCCACCCGACGTTATGACGTAAGTTCCTTGGTCGTAACAGATTATAATTCTTGGAGATAAGGGTCAACTGAGAATTCAGCCGGGGCGACCGACTCGATCCGCAGCGATGAAAGCATCCACCTGGCCAGTGGAGACGGGCCGGGGCCATTGGTAGCGGTTCCATTGACGCAAATAACGTGGAGGCCTGCCTTTACGGCCGCCACTTATCTCGAGCCACCGGGGAGATTAAATTGATTTCTCATAGGGCGTTCATTTGAAGACCAGCCAGGAATTGTTGACTTTGTGAAAAAACAACCTTTAACCTCCGACATTTCGGGTGAAATGATACTCCTGGGGACAGGCACATCGGTCGGCGTTCCCGCCCTGGGCTGTGGCTGCGCGGTCTGCCGCAGTCGTGAACCCCGGAATCAAAGGACCCGCTGCAGTGCGATCCTGGGACTGCCCCAGGGCAATCTGCTGATCGACACTTCCCCCGACCTGCGCAGTCAATTACTGCGCGAGCAAATTGGAATCGTCCATTCGGTCCTCTACACCCATGAACACGCCGACCATGTAGCAGGGTTTGATGACTTGCGGCTGTTTCAATTTTACCTCGGCCATCCTGTACCCATCTTTTGCAACCTGACCGTCGAGAAACGGCTGAGACAGGCGTTTGACTACGCCTTTGCCAATACCGAACAGACCCATGCAGGCGCGGTACCGTCGGTCGACATCCATACAATCTCCGATGAACCGTTTGAAGTTCTGGGATCCCGGGTCACCCCGATTCCACTCAAGCATGGACCCCGGTTTGACGTTCTAGGCTTTCGCATCGGAAAAGTCGCCTATTGCACCGATGTCAAAACGATCCCGGAGGCGAGTTGGCCATTACTGGAAAACCTGGATACGTTGATCCTGGACGCATTGAGGCCCCGTCAACATCCCACCCACTTGAACCTGGAAGAGGCGATTGAAGTGGCTCAAAAACTCAACCCCGGGATGACCTATTTCACGCATTGCTCATGTGATGTTGACTACCACGCCACCAATCAATCACTTCCTGACCGGATAGAAATCGCTTTTGATGGCCTGCGAATTCCACTGACTTGACGGAACGAAAAAACGGAACGAAAAAAGGCGACCGTGAATCAACACAGCCGCCCTGTTCTTAATCGAGCCTACCCGGACCAACCTAGTTGTTGGCAACCTTCTTGCCGGGCAGCATTTTCAGATAATCAACCGAAATCTTCAGAACTTCATCCAGGTAATAATCACGTTCAATCTCCTGACTCGAGCCGTTCACCTGGTCTTCAATCAGTTTCTGGTCTTCTTTTTCAGCATTCAACTTTTCACGTCGTTCGAGATATTTTTCCTCGTTGAGCGTTGCCGATTTACGGTTCTTCTGCTCCACGTAAGCTTTGATCTCTTCCTGTTTCTTGTTGAATTTCTCCGAATCAGCAATCCTGGACATGGAATTGTCCTGCAATTCCTTCAACATCTCCGGTTTGACCAGATCGAAGTTCTTTGGCTGGGCAGACGGAACGCTGTCCCATTCGACAGGGTAGTCGAGGTCTTTTTCGCTCACATCCATCTTGTCCGTAATGGACGGCAAGACGATATCTGACAAGACTCCCCGCTTCTGCGTACTGTCTCCATTGGGACGGTAAAACTGCTGCATCGTGATCTTCAATGCCCCATACATATTGGGAGATTTGGCCACCCCAAAGACGAGCTGGTTCAGATCGATCAAACTCTGCACAGTCCCTTTTCCATGAGTCGTGGTATCACCCACGACGATACCTCGGCCGTAGTCCTGAATCGCACCAGCAAGGATTTCACTGGCACTGGCGCTGAACTTGCTCGTCAGGACAACGACAGGCCCTTCCCATGTCATCCCGGAACGCTCATCGTTGTGCTTCTGGATCTTTCCATACGCATCTTTGACCTGAACGACCGTACCCGTGTTGATAAACAAACCGGTGCAGTCGATCGCTTCTCGCAGACTGCCGCCACCGTTCCTGCGCAAATCGAGAACGATCGAGTCAACACCCTGCTTCTTGAAGTCCTCCAGAATTCGCTCGACGTCCTTCGTCGTGCTGCGGGCTTCCGTTGAGTTGCGCCGCGAGCTTTCCATATCAGCATAAAAACTGGGGAGATCAATGACACCTACCTTGTACGGACCTTCTTCAAAAACGACGCCTTGAGCAGCGCTGTCTTCAAGCTTGATCTTCTCTCGGACAATGCTCACGGTCTTGATGTCGTTGCCGTCTTCGGACATCGCCTGGAGACGAACCGTTGTTCCCGATTTGCCTCGAATTTTCTGGACCACGTCGTCGAGTTTCATCCCGATGACATCCACAAATTCACCATCCTCGCCCTGGGCAACGCCGACGATCTTATCTTCGACCACAAGACCGCCCTGCTTGTCGGCTGCACCTCCCACAACAATTCGCTTGATGACCGTATAACCGTCGTCATTAGCTTGCAAGGTTGCCCCAATGCCTTCGAGCTTCAAGCTCATCGAAATCAGGAAGTTCTCAAACGACTCCTTCGACATGTAGGCGGTGTGAGGGTCAAAACTGGTCGTAATAGCCGTAACGTACATCTCCACGACATCTCCATTGTCTGTCTGATGCATCCGTTTGGCATAAGCTTCATAACGTTTCTTGAGCTTCTCCTTCGGATCGACTTTGGAATCCTTGTCGTTTTTCAATACCATCAAGTTGTACTTGATCCGCTTCCGCCATCGGTCTTTGACCTCATCTTCATTGGCGGCGAACTTGACATCATCCTGGTCCGTGGCAATCTCTTCATCCAGGCTATAGTCAAAATTGGAATCGACCAATTCAACGGCCAACTGGCTGCGCTCATTGACGCGATCCAGGAACCGATTGAAGATTTTGAAAGCGATTTCGTACTCGCCGTTCTTCATGTTGTCATCGATACTCTCTCGCCACTTTGAAGAGAATTCATCAATGTCTGACTGAAGAAAATAGACCTTCATCGGATCGAGCATCTTGACATACATGTCAAACGCCCGCTGGGAGATCTTGTCATCCAACGGCTTGCGCGAAAGGTGATCCCGCTGCATCAGCCTGGCAATCAGGCGAGAAACCGTCTTCTCCGACCGCGACGGCTGACCGAACTTCTCCGTATCGTCAGCCGCCAGGTCTGTGGTAAACAGACTGGAAATGACCAACGTGAAGGCCAAGCAAGGCAAAAGAACAAAATGCTGTGCAATTTTAAAGCGATCGGTTCGCATGATATCCCTCATTAAATCCGTCGGGTCAACTAACTTAGACCACGTATCTTAACTGTTCTGAATCGCTGAATCCTAGTGTTTCCCAAATTCATCGACAAGGTGGATTGGCAACATCCGCCCGTACAAGAGAGTGACGGAACGGACCGTGATTCCTTACACAGAGTCACGCAAGTTTTAGACACTTACGTATCAGATATTCGTTCAGATCACACAATTTGCCTGATTTGTTCCAAATTAGGCAAATTCCATCACTCTTCGGCGAACCAGGGGAATTTGACCGATCCAAAAGTTCCCCTAGCTGACAAGCCATGTTCTCAGGTCCGTCAATACGGGATTCCACCCAGTTCATCGACGGCACGATTCCATCCACTTATACTGTTCGACTATGGTATGATGGTCTTCCTCGTGGAGATATTCAAACCGACAGTTGAGACCGATCGAATCGCTCCCTCACCGCCAGTCCACTTCACCTCAACCAGTTTGTCTTAACGTGCCTGCTTTTTTGGTAATGAACTCAGGGTCCAATACGGGTGCCCGCTTCGAGTTGAACCCGGAAGAAAAGAACCTCCTCGGACGGGATTGGAAGTGCGGCATCGTGCTGAATGACCCCCAGTCATCTCGGGTGCATGCCGAGGTCTTCGCCGATGAAGACGGTTGGTGGATTTCAGACAACAACAGCAGCAACGGAACACTCGTCAGTGGGCAACCGATTGACAATGCGCGGCTGATGGATGGCACCGAAATCAAAATTGGCTCTTCGATGTTCACGTTTGTGCTAACGGACCAAATCACCCAGCAGGAAGATCCGTTCCCGGGCATGAGACAAACCAGTTCGACGATCATTCTCGATCGCTCCATGGATCCCCGCGAACTGGGGCAATACACGTTGAATTTCCTCAAAGGCCACAACTGGGGACAGGACTTCTTTTTCCTGTTCCAACTGAGCGTCAAGCTTTTGGGTGTAGACGACCCAGACGAGGTGATCGAAATTTGCATGAAGCGGCTTTATGAAAGGACAGGTGCCTCAGTCACCGGTTTCATGTGGCTCAGTGAGAATGGAAGTCTGATACCAAAATTTGTCTATCCTTTGGATCGCTCTCACCAGCTTGTCCTGGATGAAGACCTGACCCGGAGAGTCGTCAAGGAATCCCATTCCATCCGGATTGAACATGGCACCAACGAAAATGGAGACGAAAAATTTGCCGATTCGATCTGTGTTCCACTGATCCAGGAGGAACAGGTGATTGGAGCGATCCACCTGTACCGGCAGGAAAAATCCTTTTATGACTCGCATTTTGAGTTGGCCTGTGCCATGGCGAACATTATGGTTCGCTCGTTGGCCCGTGCCAATCGCCAGGCCTCCCTGGCGGCAGAGCACTCCCGGCTGGTCCAGGATTCAGCCAACACGGATGAACTCCTGGGTGAAAGCCCGGAAATGCTGGAACTCAAATCCCGTATCAACCGGGTCGCCCAGGCATCGGGGAGCGTCCTGATCCGCGGTGAGTCGGGGGCCGGCAAAGAACTGGTAGCTCGGGCGCTGCATCGCGCCAGCCCCAGGGCCGATCGGCCCATGCTGAGTGTCAACTGCGCTGCCATTCCCCGCGACCTGATGGAAAGCCAGTTGTTTGGACATAAGAGGGGTTCCTTTACCAGTGCTGACCGGGACCACGACGGCTGGTTCAAGCAGGCGGACCTGGGCACCCTGTTCCTGGACGAAATTGGTGAATTGACTCTGGAAGGACAAGCGAAGCTGCTGCGAACCTTGGAGGGTTACCCGTTCCTGCCCGTCGGTGGAACGGAAGAAGTGACCGTGGACGTGCGAGTGATCTGCGCCACCAACCGTGACCTGAAAGAATTTGTTGCGGAAAAGCGTTTCCGGGAAGACCTCTATTACCGCTTGAGCGTCTACGAACTATACGTTCCGCCGTTACGAGAACGGGGCAGCGATATTCAATTACTGATCGATTATTTCCTGGACCACTTCTGCCGGAATCACGGCAAGCCCGACATGACGATTTCAGACGAAGCCAATGCCCGTCTGTTGACGTATCAGTGGCCCGGGAATGTCCGCCAACTCCGCAACGTGATCGATTCGGCCATCGTAATGGCCGACGGTGACGAAGTGCGCCTGAACGATTTGGGGATCCGGGATGCCCACGACGGTGAACTGGCAACTCTCAAGATCGACCACTGGGAACGAAAATTGATTGGCCAGGCACTCGAGCGGACAGCGGGTAGCGTTCCCAAAGCAGCCGAGCTACTGGGGATCAGCCGGGCAACGCTCTACCGAAAAATCGATGAGTACGGGATTGATCGGAAGTAGCCGCACCCCACAACGGCCACGAGCGAACCGCCCTCGAACGTCCGCAACGCGCCCCAAACTGCCACGTTCCTACTGCTCCTGCTTTTCATCGCCAGGAGGTTCAGCTGGCGGTGCCGCTATCTCACCCTCTGGGCGATGGCTGGGCGTATCCAGCTTCAAACCGACGACCCCCATGATAATCAGGCCGATACAGAGAAACTTGATGACCGAGGAATTCTCGCCAAAAGCATAGATCCCGATCAGTACAATCAACACAGTACCGACACCTGACCAAATCGCGTAACCAACTCCCAACTCAATGTTGCATTTGATGGCAATGGTCAGAAACGTAAAGCTGATGGCGTAAAAAACCATCATCAACAGGCCGGAATAGGAGAGGACGTTACCGTCGGCGCGCTTCAGGAACGTAGTTCCAATGACCTCGGAAACAATCGCAAGCGACAAGAACAGCCAACCCATCATTCTGGTTCCTGCTACGGAAAATCGGTAAGTCACCAGGGTCCCGTGGTATTCACCCGATCAGGAAGCGCGACGATTGGGTGTCACGTCTGACGGTTTGCGGGTCTCCCCATGACCCGACAAATTAACCGGTTTTTGTGCACTTGTCATCGTCACTTGAGAGACGCCCGGGGCAGTCGAGGGGGCCTGTTCCTCGAACTGAGGGAGCGAGGCCAGGTTTTCCAGACCATGCAAGTGGACATCCTGCTGCGGGAAGGCGATTTCAATGTTGGCATCCCGAAAGGCTCGGTCAATCGCCATGTTCAGTTCATGCTGAACCTCAAAATAGATCTCCCGATTGGGAATCATCACTTTCAATTCAAAATCAAGCGTGCTGGCCCCGAATCCGGAAAAAACGACTTCCGGCGCCGGATCGGCAACCACGTCCGGGTTCTCTTGCGCAACCCGGTACAAAGTCTCTTGCGCTCGGCGAGTATCCGAGCCGTAAGCAATCCCGACTGGCAAGACAATCCTGGAAAGCCGATCGCTCAAGGTCCAGTTGGTAACATCCTCGGTAATGAACCGCTTGTTCGGAATGATCGACTCGCGGTGATCCAGATCCCGAATCGTGGTCGCCCTGAGTTCCATCCTGGTCACGTTCCCGGTGACGCCATTGACGGTCACAAAGTCCCCCACCCGAATCGGACGTTCAATCAGTATGATGATTCCCGAGACCAAGTTGGCAAATATTTCCTGCAATCCAAAACCCAAGCCGACCGTCAAACCGGCAGCCAGCCACTGGACACTGGTCCAGGAAAATCCGACCCAGCGAAAAGCCAGCAAAATCCCGAACACGCCAACCAGGTAACGCATGACAAAGGAGATCGCATACCGGCCTCCCCGGTCCAATGGCAGGCGGTCCAGCAGGACAATTTCCAGCAGGCCAGGCAGATTTCGGCTGAGCATGATCGTGATACCGAGCGAGCCGATGGCAATCAGCAGGTCTCGCAGCGTCACCTGTGGCGTCACACCGTTGACGGTAAAGTCGCGCGCCGCATTCCACAAAGCGACCTGATCCAGCCAGTTGACGGCCGGCAGGACGCCCGACCAGATATGCCAACCGATCACCAACGTGGCAACGATGGCGGTGATCCTCAGCAGGCGATTGACCTGGGTCGATATTCCCGAGATGTCAATCCGATCCTCCTCGACTGACTGCGGATCCCTGGTTTCTTCCAGCTTGCGGAGTTTGATCCTGAATTGAGTCGTCAACAGCAACCGACCGGCAAAACCGGTCAGCAGGCCAATGCCCATCAGGATCGCGTAGGACCAGAACAGCCGCCAACTCAACTGAACGGCCGTAAAATAGAAACCCATGGCGGCCATGATCATCAAAGTCAGAGGCAAACCGATGCAGCCCAGCATGACCCGGTGCAGGCAGAGCCGGGACGGGTGCCGGGAACAATCGTGCCCATCCTCACGGTCAAGATAACGGCCAGCCCGATAGAGAAAGACGGACAGGGCAGCCATGTTGAAAAGGAACAGGCAGCGGCCAAAGGAGTTATTCCACTGCCCCCCCTCGAACCACTCCAGGGACGTATAGACAACCTGCAAAGGAAGACACACGAGGATCATCCCCTGGGAGATTCGCGACAGGGCCTGGCAGAGTCCCGGTTTCCAGTTCAGGTATTTTTCAGCAAGGCCACCGGGGACCAGCGACTTGTGGATGGAGATGCAGGCAAAAAACAGCGGAACCGAAAAAACAAGACTGCTGCAGAGTGCCCCCTGCAGGGTCGACTTTTCAAAGGGTGGGCCCAGCTGCCAGGCCAGGTAGAACAGGACCAGCGGCAGAAACATGGCGGAGATGATGACCAGCGCCCCCGCTCTCAGGGTTGGCGCATACCGCGAATACTTCTCCAGGCGGTGCGAATGACCTGGCGTTTCCAGGCGATCCGACCCAGGTTGGTTCGTGGGTGCACTCATCCTCTTGATTCCATCAATATGATCATGGCCGGGCTGTCTCAAGACTTCAAACCTATTTTCAATCGTCGCGTCACCACGAAAAGCAGGAACAGGCCAACCGTGGCAACCGCGGACTCGTAGGGGCGATTCCCCATCCGGTTGCGCACCTGACGCACCGCGTCGGCCCATTGCCCGGGATCGAAGAAAGCGACTGCCCCTCGGACGGCTGGGGAACAGTCCGCCAGACCGATCGGATCGGCACTCCGTATCCATAGGGCATTTTCATCGATGTACAAACGCACCTGGTGTGTCTCATCGATCAACTGCTGATGCTTGACGCCCGCATTTTGCAGCAACTTCAGATATTCCTGGTTGTCAGCGACCAATTGGTCCAGATAGCCGCGTTTCGCATCAATGAATTTCAACCCCAGGCCCAACAACGGTTCCGGCGGGTCTTCCTGTTCGATCTGCGCTTTGACAAAGGCGACCGGGTCGTGCAATTCGCCGCGCTCCTCGGTCAACTGGACAATTTGCAGATTGAATGTCTGGAGTTCCTCTTCAATTTGCCCAATCCTCAACTGGCTGGCGCCGGCCGGCATCAGATTACGTCTCAAGTCGACCAGCAGCATACCGTTGGCCTTGGTCAATCCGGCCGCATCAATCTTGTCTTTCAAGCTCCCAAACCGGGCCTGTAAGGTCTCGATGTCCGATTGAACCCGCGAAAGTTCCGTGGCGAGATTCTGCAATTTTTCGTGCATGGCCTTGCGGGCCGCCACCAGTTCCTCGTTGCGAACGGCCAGCGACCTGAAAACCGGGTCAACCGTGGCGGTGGCCAGTCTGGCCTGTTCTGCTTCGCGCTGGGTCTCCAGCTCGCGAACCTGTTTCAATTCCGCTTCCCATTTCTTGATTTCCGATTCGAGCTGGGCAATCCGTCGCGCCATCAAGTCATGTTGAATCGGTTGGAATTTCCCAGTCAACTCCTGGACATCCACTTCGGCATCCAGCATCTTGACTTGTCCCGCCAGCGCCAACCGCTTGCTGTAGAGCATGAGCAGAGTCAGTGGGCCCGATTCCTGTTGCGGTTCATTTTCAATCTTTTCAATCGCCTGACGGGTGAGTTTCAGTTGGTCATTTGCCTCCGCGCGAAGCCGGGGGACGACCGTCAGCCGCTCTTGGTAATCTCTGATTGCCAGGACGTGTCCTTCCAAGGCAACTTTGCTCTCGTCCAGCAATTGACGCTTCTTCATCAGTTGCCTGTGCAGTGACTCCGAGTTCACTTGACTGGCCGGGGGTGGATCCTCGCTCGGTATCAGATGATTCAACCGCTTGCTGCCGGATTCGATTTCTGCCGGATACGTCTGCAGCCGGTTTTCGAACTCCCGTTTTTCACTTTCATAAAGATGGATCTTCTTGACCCACTCCTGGGCGTCGGCCACCACATCCAGCCTCGATTTTTTCTCTTCATCACTTAACTGCGAGTCGCCCGAAATCACCTCGCGCTGCGCCTCGATCCGGGACTCCAACTGTTCAACTGTCAACGTATCCGGAGCTCCTGGGCCATTGCTGGTGCGCCCGGAGTCCTCGACCTTCGCGGTCGTATCGACCGTGAAGGTCATTGCCTCAGCTTCCTCTGGCAGGAGGTCCGTGGTAACCGGATCACCCTCCGAGGGTCGAATCGCATCCTCTGTCCCGAAGGAGCCAGGGGCGATCCCCTGCTTGGCCAATAAGGGATCGGTTGCAATCCAGCAGCCGCTCAGAAAAGCCAACAGAGCGATCCAGCCAGCGCACGACGGGTGATTGACGGGGTGTCGGTCAGAAAAAATCATCTCGTTCCGCTTCCACTCGAAATTTCGGTCCACGGGACCATAGAAACACCTGGAGCGGCGAACAAGATCAATGGAATCCAGCAAACCGCTAGCGTTCGCCGACGCCGGGTTGATCAGGCCGTAGCAAGGACCACTTCTCGGGCGAGCAGCCGACAAATCAATATTTGGAAGATTCAAAGTCGTTTCACCAAGAAGCCGTTCCGAGGTCCAATTTTCTGTCGTAAGATGGACAACCCAACCATTGCCAGGAAGAACCGATCTGCTCGACCGCAGATCCAGGTACGGGGCGTGAAGCCTTCCACTGCCTACCAATCGGTCGGCAGCAGAGCCGGTTGACACCCTGAAAGGCCCTGTTTTGTTGTGACGATCATGCTGGAACCTGAAAAGCTCGTCGAGTTAAGCCGGGAGTTTGAATCGGCCTATTCGATATGGACCGCGTCTCGGGAAACAGGGATGGACCCCCTGTTTGTGCGAATCCAGCTGCGCAAACTCTCCGCCTTGATCCAGCAGATCGAATCCCTGGATGGGACCCATACCGATTCGGTGGTGGACGGCCTGTGGCCGAGAATCACGGAAGTCAAAACAGCTCTGGAAGAGATGCATGCCGTGCAGCTAGCCGATCAGGACTCCCGCCAACTGAGCGAGTGCCTCTCGGAGATACCCGAGTTGATGCTACTGGAGATCGACCAGCTGCTGGGGACACAAATCACCCCCGACATGTTGTCCGGATTCGATTGGACCGAGGAAGAGTAGTCCAGCTTTAAACGGACTGACTGGTCAACACGGCGACGCCGGCTGTCCCATCCGACTCAGCCGGAATGCCATCAAAAAAATCTTGCCGGGGAAGACCGGTTGCCGGCCGATTTGTGACGTATGCTTGAGGGAACACTCTTTTTTCTTCTCTGACTTGAATCTGTTGAAACCAATCGCAAACAGACTGGCCGCCCAAGCAAACCCGTCCTCGTTGACACCGAAGACCAAACGCTGCCAAGGGAAGCCTTAATCACGAATCTTTTCTTTTCAGTATTCCCCGGAACAGGATGATGCCAACACCCTTTGCAACCGACCGCCATCGAATAATCATCGTCACCGACAATCCAACCACCCGTTACGATTACAACAACCTGCTGCGATCCAACGGCCAAGCCAACCAGTGGCCAATCCTCGAACTGGCCAGCTGGGAGACGGGCGCCGCTTTCTGTCTTGATTTTGCCTTTACGGACAGGGAGGGACTCGAAAAAATCAAGGCTTCGCAGGAAACGGGCCTTCCCTATTCGGTCGTGGTGATCGACCTGCAATCTGAACCCCTGGAGAACGAAATCGAATTGGCCAAGCAGGTATGGCAAGTCGATTCCCATATGCAGGTCGTTCTCTGCACGTTAGCCGATGACACAGAAAACATCCTGAAGGAAATGGGCCAGAACGGCCAGCTGGATACAGACCAGCAGCGGGTGCTGGGATCTTGCCCGGGCAGTTCGTCTTGAAAAAACAAGAGGTTTCCCGGCCTGGCCAGGAAACCTCTTGTTGAACTTGATAGCGGTGAAAGGACTCGAACCTTCACTCCCGTTCGGGAACTTGATTTTGAATCAAGCGCGTCTGCCAATTCCGCCACACCGCCGTGACTTCCTTCAATCCTAATCGAAAAATTCATCACCGGAAAGCGGGAAACATGCGGTTTCAAGTTGCCCCTTCACTCCGCCGCAGCGGACACCAACACGTCAAGCTCGCAAAGAATCAATCAGTGAGAGACGCGCAATCCAGGTGGTGGTCACCCAGGAGGCCACCAGGCCTACCAGCAGGATCAGGGCGAACATCACACTCAATGCTACCCAAGGAACCGAGGCTCCCCCGACCCAGTAGTGTGGCAACGTCGTAAACAGGGCGGATCCAACCCCCAGAACCATGCCCATTAATAACAACCAGGAATTTTCGATCAGGATCATCCGTCCAATTTGCAACCGACTAAAACCGACCGCCTGCAACAGTCCCAATTCGGCGCGTCGCTCCAAGACGGATCTGATCTGCACCGCTGCCAAGCCGAAGGTACCAAGCAACAGGCCCAGGGCCCCCAGTGACTGGAAGGTGCTGATGTACGTATTCTGGACCTGCATGAAATCCTGCAACCGAAGCCGCGCCGACTGGACGTCAAACCCGACATCACTGAGACTCGTTTCGAGTGCTTCGTCGATCGGCACAAAGGGGGCCGGCTGGGCAGGTTCCCCGTCCGCTACCGGGGCACCCTCGTTGATCAGGAAATACCGGTAGCCTCCCAGCGACGGAAACGCCTGGACAAAATTATCCTCGGAAATGATCAAGTTGCCCTGCAATAACGAGTTCGACAAAAATCCGACGACGCGAAATGTGACCGTCTCACCCGAATCGTAATCAACGGTATAGGTCCCCCCCGGGGCAAAAATCTTCAGGCTGTAGTTGGCTGTGTTCTTGTCGATCACCACGGGGATCGCGCCCTCTTCCGTTGGCCGTTTCAACAACTGCCAGGGGTTTTCTTTTTCAGCCGGCGTATCAGCCAGGCTGCCAGCCCACTGGAAAGATCCATGGGACGGATCGTCCAGTCGCGTCATCAAGGCGTCCGGGAGCCCCAGCACCTGGGGTTGGGTCGATTGATAAAGGTTGTTGCAACTCGCATCTTCCCCTGACTTGAATCGGAGTGAGTAGATTTCACTCCCTGGGCGGACGGGTAAATCACCCAGAGCCTCAGCCCGTCCAAGATCGGTATTCAGATCGACAAAGACCGGCTGGTCGCTTTGCGCCACAAAGGTAAAACCGGCCGTCCCCTCTTCCGTCGGCGAGAGACGGAATGAACTGACGGCCATGATCAGGAAACTGGCCACGGCCACCAATCCGATAGTCAGCGTGCTTCGCACCGGCGCCCGGCGCGCGTTGTCGACCGCCAACGAGCCAAGACTCAACGTCGCGCCCGTCGGCTCCCCTTTCAACCGGTGGCGTGTCACGATCAGACCTGCCACCAGAACCAGGAATCCGGCCCCCATAAAAGCGCCTGCCTGTGGTTCGCCTCCCAGGCGTGTCGCCAGGATCGCCAAGCCGATGGCACCCACCAGGCAGAGGACCGCAAACGGGATGGCAAATCGACCTCGGGTTCCCTGGACTGATACCGGGGACTCGATACCGGTCGCTGTCAAAAGGTCGCGGGCCGGCACACGGCTAACCCGTCGAATCGACCAGTAAATCGTCAAACCACCCACCAGGATTCCCAAACCGGTCCCTGCCAGCATGGACCAGGGCCCTACGTACAGATTCAGGAAAGGTCGGGAGATGGCACCGACCCACCAGGTCTGCAAACCGTAAACGATCAGCGCGGCATATCCCAGGCCGAGCAACGCTCCGACCACGGCCCCCAACACGGCCAGGACGAGCATTTCGATCAGCCAGACGGCGATCAATCTTCGCACGGTAAAGCCGGTCGCCAACAGCACGCCCATTTCGCTCACCCGCTGCGCCAACGCCAGGCGAAACAGCAGGGACACCAGAATCAGGGCAGCCCCCATCACGAACATGCTGAGTGCCAAAAACAGGACATCGAAGGGAGTCGATCCGCTCGATGCCTCCAGTCCCCGGCGCTTGATCGAGACCAACTCGAAACCGGGCGGTTTCTGGCCCTCGACCAGTTGTTGACGGATCGAATCCGATAGTTGATCGACCGAGACATCGGAGAGACTGGCTCGGGGAATTCGAATCGAGGTCGTCTCTCCAAAGCGACTGCCCCACAACTTGCGGCCCAGTTCCAAATTGACGAATGCCTTCGGTGTTGTCCTGTAATATGTCCAATAATCATCATCCTCGGGACGTATCCGGTCGGCCGTATTGAAAGGCAGGTCCCACTTCTCGATCGACTCGGCATCGGTCACACCCGGTACTTGGGGAGTCAAATCGGGATCGTTGGCCTGACTGGGACGGTGATCATAGACGGCCGGTACCATCGCCTGTCTCCGCCGAAACCGGGGAGGCTGGACCGGTTCGGTCAACTTGGCAATCGCCGAGAGCTTGAGCTCGATCGATTTTTCCACCTCGTTGCCATGGGTCGTCTCCGGTTCAAAATAGGTCACGCGAATCTTGTCGCCAGGTTGAGCCTGCAAGTCCTCGGCCGCCCACTGGTTGAGGATGATTTCATCCGACCTCGGTGCTGCGATTTTGTCACCGTCGACCGATTCCAACTGAAAAGCACCGTCAAAATCGATGGCCGAAACCATTGAAAACGGGATCCCCTCTTTTTCACCCGCACGGGCCATGTCATTGGCCAGGTAGGTCAAAACGGGCTGCGCTGCCCCATTCATGGGAAGGACCGCTTCGGTCACGTCATCCGGTAATACCATCCGGTCGGACGAAAGAGAGAAGTAATCGAAGACCGTTTCCGTCTCGCCGTCCGGTCCAAACGTCAACTCAGCCCGTTTCAGTTGCAACCCCATATCGGCAAGCGCGGGTCGCAGCGCTGCTTGCAAGGCGTCCGAAACCTGCGGCGCGGGTGGTTGGGCCCCGGCCTTGGCGGCAATCAGGAGTGTATTGCACTGCGCCTGATCCGCTTTATGGCTCAGGGCACCGCGCGATAATTCGTCGGCAATCAAATCGATCGGCAGGTAGAGATTGGCCGGGTTGGCCTGGGAGGGATAGAGACCAAAACGCCCCAGACTGCGTGTCGGAACGATCGCCGTTACCTGCAGGTCAACCAGGCTGGCGACCAACTCTGTTTTGCGGCCCAACGTGCTGTCGGCGGGCATCCGGGATGGTTTCGGGATCCTGACGGTGACACTCGCCGTCTGATTATCCACGTCCTGTTGGGTGATCCCCAGGTGTTCAGCGAGGGTAGCATTCAGGGCCACCTGTCGACCACTCAGCGCCTGGCCCGGAGCGATGGACGGATCACCCAGCTGCCAGAATTCCGGAACGATTCCGATCACCATCACTCGGCTCGACCGCGCCGTCGTTCCACCGTACTGTGATTCGACCGAACCATTGGGAAACAGGATCGCCGGCAGTGCCGTTTCATAATGCTCCTGGAAAACGTCCGTTCGGGACAATTCGTCGGCCAAAGCTTGCCGGAAAAAACCCTCGGAAATCAGGAGTTCGTCGATTCGGCCCAAGCGCTCCAGCGTCAGCGCCTGCAAACTGCCCCGCATGCTGTCGCCCACGATCAGCGCCCCGGTCAAAACGGCCGTCGCAATGGCGACACCGATCGCTATCACGGTATCGGATCTCCAGTAATAACCGAGACTGTTCCACGCGAGGCGGGTCATCGACATCATTCGGATCCCCGGGGCAAGAACTGGCCATTCTCCAGGGAGACCTGGACTTCAAATTTCCGGGCCAGGCGATCGCTATGGGTCACGCAGATCAGGATCTGGTCCCCCGTTTTCTGCAGGTCCAGCAATAACTGTCCCACCCGTTCGGCATTCTTCTGGTCCAGGCTGCCCGTCGGCTCATCGGCCAGTAACAGGACCGGCTGCATCAGCAGGGCCCGGGCCACCGCCACCCGTTGCCGCTCACCTCCCGAAAGGGCAGCCGGGCGATGATCTCGGCGTTCGGCCAAGTCGACCTGGGCCAGCAGTTCTTCCGCCCGCTCCCGCAACTCACCGGGAACCGCGCCTCGGGCCACGGCGGGGACGAGCACATTTTCCAAAGCCGACAACTGGGGCAGGAGGTAATGTTCCTGGAAAACAAAACCGATCTGCTCGTTGCGAAATTGGGCCAATTGCGGATTGGAAAAACCATTCGGATCAACGCCTTGCAAGGAGAGCTCCCCGGACGAGGCGCGATCCAGGGTTCCTGCGATGTGCAGAAAGGTGCTCTTTCCCGATCCACTGGGACCGACAATCGCCATGCTCTGCCCGCGATCGAGTTCCACCGAAACACCATCCAGGATTCTCAGCGGGCCCTCCGGGGTATCAAAGTCCTTGATGATATTTTTTGCGAGGAAGTCTGCCACGGTTCATCACTTTTTGTTGCCGCGAACCGGGAATCGGAACAACGAGTCGATCACTCGCCACGCCGGTTCGCGCGGTGGTTTTCAATTAAGGCCAGGCAGCCCAGGCCGTAGAACGTATATTCAACATCATGGGCATCATCCCAGACAGCCGCCTGAAACCCGCCCCCGCTCAATTGTAACGAGTTTACGAACTGCTGGAACGAATCGACTTCAATTTCGTCAAACGCTCCAATGTCCTGTAACGTCAAGCCACCGGTAAAGGAACTGAGCAGGTCGGCGATCGGGATACGCGTATTGGCGCGCAGGCCCCCTTCGTCGGTCTGCATCTCACAGAGGAAATCGATCGTCTCCTCCTGGGTATCGTGCGGGACCGAGTCGATCATCCGCAGACAGGCAAAAGCGGCCGCCGTGGGGTTGGTCCCGGCCCGCTTACTGGCCCGGATCTCCCGCCAACCACCTCCCTCGGCCTGTTGACTCTGTAAAAACGCCACGATGGAGGACGGATCGGGGACCTCCTGGTCAATCAACTGCAAAACCAGCATCACCAGGAACGTATGATAGGTGCTCCCCGCGTGGCCCTCGGGGGCCTTGGCATAGCCCCCGTCCTCCCGCTTGAGTCGGCCCAGGAACTCGGCCACCTGCCGGCGCCAGCCCGGATCCGAGTCGGCGAAGATGTCGATGCCGGCTGAAATCTGCAACAGACTGGCGGCGTAAAAGAGGGAAAAAAAATCGACAATCGTCTGGTCCGAGCCGAGTTGATTTCCCAGAAAGCGGGCCGCCCTTTCCGCCGGTTCGCCGTACAGGCCACCCAGGACCGAGAGTCCGCGCAGTCCAAAGGCGGTATAATACAGGTCGCTCTCGTCACCCATGCGGCCCCGAAAACCACCATCGTCCGATTGGGCCGACAGCAGGTAGTCCAGATGCGACTCACGGATCTCTGCGGGCAGCCGACTGACCCCGGTCGCGAGTCGTACCGTCAGGTCCTGCAAGTAGATCGACATGCGCAGCTTCCCGGCTCAATCCTGAGGGTCCAGCAGGTAGTCTTGCAGCGGATGGAGGAACCGGTCTGGAACCGCGACCGGAACGGGGCTGCCAGTGGAAAATTCGCAACAGGCAACAGTGATCAGACCGTCGGCCACGTCGCGCCCCTCGCAGCTGAACTTGAACTGGTAGGTCACACTGCGCGATCCGATCTTCTGGACCACCATCTCAATCTCGACCAACTCTTCGAACCGGATCGGGCTGCGATAGTCGCATTCGGCATGAACCCGTGGAAAGCTGATTGTCTGACCATCCTGCTCGTTGATCACCCCCAGTCCAACCGAAAGCAAAAACTCATGCTCCGCCTGTTCCATGTAGGTGAAAAAAACAGAAAAATGAACGATTCCGGCAGCATCCGTATCACGGAATTGAACGCGGCGAATTGTTTTAAAGACCTGGCTCATCGGCTCGTTTCCGGCAAAAAAAAAGCCTGCTTGACGCAGACTGTTCGGGCCGGGTTGCAGGCAATGAATTACCCTTCACCCGGCAAGCTGGACTATGACTAGTCACCTTTAAACGGCAACAGGCCCATGAACCTGGCCCGTTTTACGGCTTGCGTGACGGCATGTTGACTTACCGAAGAACAACCCGTCTTGCGTCGACCTACGATCTTGCCATGACGGTTGATCAGCTTCTTCAACAGGTCGACATCCTTGTAATCGACATACATGGGACGGGGACGTTGCCCGTCGACCCACAACGGATCCTTCTTGTTGGTCCGGGTCTTCATCTTCGACTTGCGCCGACTCTTGGATCCTCGTGATGGTCGCATAATCTGTTTGCCTGTTCTTTTCTCTTGCTTAGGTTTACATCGCGCAGACCCCTCTCAGGGCAGACTGAGCGCAGTCGCGTCATTATGCAAAATCATGGGCACATCGCAAGGCATGAATTGGCTGAAATCAGGCAAAATTGGGCAACTCGTGCCCCCCTGAACGTCTCGTGCCCGGCGAGGCGGCGGCAGGAAACCGATCCCGTGGCCCGTCAGCCATCCGGTCACAACCAGCGGCCCGGGAGTTGGCCCCCGCGACACCGGAGGAGTAAAAACGGGTTAAGATAAGTGGTACGATAGTACAGAGCAGCCGCTGCGCTCGAGACGGTCCGCTTCGCGCGGGCCAGCCTTCCCGAGCCGACCGCTACTTTCAACAGAAAAACTGAGTCCAGGAAAACCGGAAGAAGACCCGCTCCAGAACCAATCGAGAACCTCATGAAAACCAACTTCCCCTTTGCCACCATTACCTTGATGATTTTGGTTGTCTCCATCGGCTTGACGTCGCCTGTCACGGCCCAGGACAAGAACGAATCGAGCCAATCAACCGACCAACGCACCGACAGCCAGTGGATCCAGTTGTTCAACGGCAAGGACATGACGGGTTGGAAACCCAAGATCCGTGGTGCCGAGTTTGGCGAAAACTGGAAGAACACGTTTCGCGTTGAGGACGGTCTGCTCAAGGTGCGATACGATCAATACGACGAGTTTGACAACCGGTTTGGCCACCTCTTTTACAAAGACAATTTTTCCCATTACGTCCTGAGACTTGAATACCGGTTTGTCGGTGACCAGGTCAAGGGCGGGCCCGGCTGGGCGCGCAGAAACAGCGGCGCGATGCTCCACGGTCAAGACCCGTCCACCATGACCAAGGAACAGAAATTCCCGGTTTCCATCGAGGTCCAGTTACTGGGAGGCGAGGGCAATGAGAAACGGTCAACGTTGAACCTCTGCACCCCTGGAACGAACGTCGTGATGGACAACCAGCTGGTTAGGCGTCACTGCACCTCCTCTTCCTCCAAGACGTATGCCGGTGACCAGTGGGTCACCTGCGAAATTGAAGTCAAGGGAAGCCAGGTGATCCGACACAAAGTAGATGGCCAAGTCGTCCTCGAGTACCAGAAGCCACAGCTGGATGACCGGGATGCCGAAGCGAAGAAGTTGATCAAGGACGGTAATTTGATGCTGGAAGGTGGCAGCATCTCCCTGCAATCAGAGAGTCACCCGTTAGATTTTCGGAAAGTGGAACTCAAGGTTCTGGACCATTGAAGCCGTATCCGCCGGGTTAAGACCCGTTTTTCATTGGCGATCCATGGAGGGTGAAAGGGAACCCTCCAGCAAGATAGCCAAGGCAGACCCGCAAACATTTCCATGAAATTCAAAATGGAAATGGAGCCAGTGAAACCAAGGAAGTTGTCCTATGCCTGACTCGGCGGGAGCCGAAATTCTTCATGGTCCGATCCCGGAGCGCCCTCCGCGCGAAGAGTTTTACAATGCGCTGACGCACTTCTTCGGGCTTGGCCTGAGCGTGGCCGGAGCGATCGCACTGCTTCCCCTGGCCATCACCGAGGGCCCCCCGGTCACAGCGCTCGCCTGCTGCGTCTACATGTTCTCAATGATGGCCGTTTTCCTCTTCTCGGCCCTTTCCCACACCGTTTCAAGCCGGCCGCAAGGGCTGTTGTTTCGCAAGCTGGATCAGTCATTCATCTACCTGCTCATCGTCGCCTCCTGGACTCCTTTTTCCGTCACCTTTCTGCACACGGCCTGGTGGCAGGGGCTCCTGCTGTTGATGTGGTTGGTCGCCTTGTTCGGATTCGGCTCGAAGCTGTTTTTGGGACACCGTTTAAACCAGGTTTCGATCTGGATCTATGTGGCCCTTGGCTGGACCCCCGTGTTGGGCGGTTTATTGGTGACCCCCTTACTACCGCAGGCTGTCTTATTCTCGATCTTGGCGGGTGGCGTGTTTTACACCGGGGGGACCGTGTTCCTGGCAAACGACAGAAAGTCTGCCTGGCTTCACCCGCTATGGCACCTGTCGGTCCTGGCCGGAGCGGCAGCCCATTACTTCGGTATTCTGTGGTACGTCGTTTAGCAAAAATGACTCGGGCAAAAATGACTCGGGACGACCCGGATCAGTCTTGGTGATCATGGAAAAACTTCGCCAGCGTTTCCCGCGTCGGTGCCGCAGTCAACAAGCTGGTCACCAAGACCGACAGCGAACTGGCGACCAAAATGGCAACCACCGGCAAAACGGGCCACTCCGGCCCCAGCGGCAGCAGGGCATACCCCTTGTTGGCTCCAAACCCGGAATCGGCAAAGTAATAGACCCACAACGCAATCGTCGTCAGGACACCGGAAATAGCGCCGTAAGCCGTCAAACGCCGCCAGTAAATGGCGGCCAACACGACCGGAAACAGACCGGTGAAACCGGTGAAAGACCAGAGCCCCAGATCGAATACGGCCCGCGGGAACAGGCTGAGGAAATAGACGACGACCACGATCGTCAGGACAAAACCACGGGCCAACAGGACTTTGCTCCGGTCCGACAGAGGCCGCTTACTCAGGCTGCCGACCACATCTTCGGTAAAGATCGTCCCCAGGCAGAGAAATTGGCTGTCCAGTGATGACATGATGGCCGCCAGTATCCCGGCCCCCAGCAATCCGCCCAAGAATGGTCCGGCATGGGTTTTAACCAACATGGGCAACAGTAAGTTCTCCTTGGTACCCGGCTCAATCCCGGAAATCGATGCGCTGGCCCAGATGCCAATCAGCACACAGGGAACCCAGACAATCATGACAAAGATCGGGTGCATCACGATCGGCCAACGAAACGATCCCGCATCCCGGGCGGTCAACCAGTGCTGGAACACATGGGGAAACATGGCGACCGATAGCGGGATAAACAGGAAGGAGAAGAACGTCGAGTAAGGTATCTTGGCCCGGGTCAGGTTGTCTTCCGGAACGGCCGAAGAAATCCGTTTCATATTTTCCAGCAGGCTGTCGGTCCCACCGATCGAGTTGGCGATCGTCAGGAAAGTCACGATCCCCAACACCATGAAAATGCTGGTTTGCACCGCGTTGGCCCAAGCCGTACCGCGCATGCCGCCCAGGAAAACATAAGAGAGGACCACCAGGCAAATCACACCGGATGCGAGCGAATTCGGGACGCCATGATTGGCCGATTCAAACCAACCGTAAGGCTCAAAGGTACCGGCCGTGATGCCGTTGATCACGGCACCCGCACCGACCACACCGAGCAGGAGATAGGAAACGACCAGGACCACCAGGATCGGGAATAGCAGGTACCCGATAAAATGGTTATCCAGGCGTTCACGGAAGAACTGAATCTGGGTCCGGTACCCGTTTCTGCGCCCAATGGCCCAGAGACGCAAACCGATCAGGAAAAAGCACAACGAGTGAACAATCCCGGCCGCCGAAGCGAGCAAGCCATACACACCCGCCCCGAGCGTATAGGCTCGACCGGTCGATCCGATCAGGGCAAAGGCGGTCATGGTCGTCCCGAACAGGGACATCAGTAGCAGGAAGGGTCCAATCGAATGACTGGCCAACATGTAATCGTGGGACGTCCCGGTAAAAAAACGGTTGGCCAGAAAACCGAGCAGGACCAGCAGGCCCAGATAGATCAGGATGATCGTCAACTGGATCATGACAGCTCACCCTGTTCCGCATCCTCTTCCCGAACAGTGTGCAAGTTGGCAGGCCAGCAAAACTTGACCGCCACCAGCCAGACCGCCGCGGCGGCCAGGGAAATACCACAGTGATAAGCGATCGAGTAAGGCAAGAAGCCAAATACGAGCTGATCGTTGTACCAATTCCAATAATCCTGATGCAGGATCAACAGAATTAACACCATCAGTCCAATAAAATATTTCATAGCGATGCGCCTGCAGCGAACAGAAACCGTCCGGACCAGTTTAGACTCCGTGGAGCGTTCCAACCAGTAATCGAAACCGACCGATTCCATTACGGATAATCAGGCCCTTTGCGGAACAGTGGATCTGGTGATCGAAATTTTACCGTGTTATGATTTGAATCGTACGTTGATTTGTTCAGCCAGTCGGGCAATGCCGTCACGTCTGCGGTAACCCCCGATTCTCGTCGCCGACCGTATGGGAAAAGAAAATGCAATTAAAGCAAATTTTGGGTTTTTGCCTGATCGCCATCACCGCCGTCGCATTGTGCAGCTGCAACAGGAGCGACACCGGTGAAAAAGAGGCAACGGCCGAGCGCAAGTTCATCAACCTCGGTACCGCCCCAACCGGCGGTGCTTTCCACCCGGTCGGCTGCGCGGCGGCCAACGTGGTCAGTGAGAACCAGGGAGACTTGAACTGGGTCGTTACGCCTCAAGGGACCAAGGGGACCCAGGAGAACATCCGGCGCCTGGCGGCTGACGAACTGCAATTCGCCATGGCCAACGCCGCCATCTCCTATTTTGCTGTCAAGGGTGAAGGCGCTTGGAAGAAGCCTTACGACATCCGCGCAGTTGCCACCATCGCACCCAACATCGGGATCTTCGTCACGACCGAGGCGAGTGGTATCAAAACGATTTCCGACCTGAAAGGGAAGCGGGTTGTACTCGGGCCTTCCGGGGCTGGTTTCGACTACTTTCTGAAACCGTTGCTGCAGGCTCACGGAGTCTCCTACGACGATCTCACCCCCCTCAATGGAAACTACATCGCGGCCGGTGACATGTTGGCCGACGGCAAGGCAGATGCCGCCTTCATGGGGGGGGCCATTCCGATCCCGGCCGTCGTACAACTCTGCTCCACTCAGGATGTCGTCTTCCTGCCGTTTGATGATTCGGTGATGGACAAACTGAAAGATTACCCTTTCTATTCGGTCAGCAAAGATATTCCGCAGGCGACCTACTCCGATCTGGACCAGGATTTGCCTGGCATCAACGTCGGCAACATGCAGTTGATCACGCATGCCAATGTCGATGAGGATGTCGTCTACCAGTTCACCAAGATCATGTACGAGAACCGGGAAAAGATGGCCGAACGTCATCCGGCCGCCAAGGCGATCAACCCGAAAAACGCGGCCCGGGACACGGGCACACCGTTTCACCCCGGCGCCATCAAGTACTACAAGGAAGCCGGTATCTGGCCCAGCCAGGAATAGCGGCTCTCAGTTTGCCAATTCAAAATATCGGGCGGGTTACTGCAACCCGCCTTTTTTCTTTCTGGCCAGACCGGCCAGTCATCCGTGGCCACCGCTTCTGCGGGAAAGCCATTTGCGCCAGCATACGGGCACGTTACGATAGGCACACCCCCGGTCGACAGAGGAACGGTGTCGATCCCGGTCAGTCGATCCGGGTCAGGCAAAACCGATTCCGGATCTGCCCACACCAAACTTTAACACGGTACCCTTGTTCCGATGCCCGAACTCGCCCCTCTTGAAAATCGAGTGAACGAACCGTTCGAAACGGGCAAACGTTGGACCTTTGATACGATTGCCGCAATCCTGTCGGTTTTTGTCCTGGCCGCCGTCAACTTCAACCTGTTCGATTCCCAGCCGAACCTGGCCCTGTTCGGTATGCTGGGCCTGGTCCTGGTGATCCTGAATCGCCCCTTGATCAAACGGTGGGGACAGACGGGGGTGGTCCGCTGTGTGGACCTGCTGTTGATTGTCGCGACCATCGTCTCTTTCGGTTTTGTATTTGTGCAGAGTGAACCGAAGCTGTCCGGATTCTGGATCGACGGTGTGGTCCTGGGAGACCGGGCCGGCAACGAAACCAACCTGGACTATGTCATCGCGCTGATCGGTTTGTTACTGGTACTGGAAACGACGCGACGCGCCATCGGTTGGACCTTACCGATCCTGAGTATCCTGTTCATCGTTTATGCCATGTATGGGCCGAGCATGCCCGACTGGCTGTTTCCCCACGCCGGATTGAGCTGGGAACGGATTGTCCAGAAATCCTTTCTGCAAACGGGTGGCGTGTTTGGGATCGCGCTGCGTGTAATGTTCATGTATGTCTTCCTGTTCGTTCTATTTGGGACGTTGCTGGAACAGACGGGCGCCACGCAGTATGTGATCAATGTGACCCGCCGCCTGTTCCGCAATAGCACGGGAGGCCCTGCCAAGGTGGCCGTGTTGAGCAGCGGCCTGATGGGGTCCCTGTCCGGCAGCGCCGTGGCCAACACGGCAACGACGGGTACGTTTACGATCCCCCTGATGAAGAGTTCCGGGTTCAAACCGGTGATGGCCGCAGGGATCGAGGCAGCGGCCAGTTCAGGGGGCGCCCTGATGCCGCCGATCATGGGCGCCGGGGCTTACATGATGCTGGAAATGGTCGAGCCAACCGTCTCGTATGTCGAGGTGATCCAGGCCGCCCTGATTCCTGCCATACTGTATTACGTTGCCTTGCTGCTCACGGTCCACTTTCACGCCAAGCGGATTGGTGCCGCCGCCCAGCCTGAGGAATTGGGTGGTGACGGATCGACCTTTCATGTTTACCAGGGCTGCCTGTTCTTCAGTTCGTTCCTGATCCTGATCGTGATGCTGGTCTACGGCTATACTCCGTTTCGGGCCGTCAGCGTGAGCCTGGTCGGGATCCTGCTGCTCAGCCTGCTCAGCCAGCATACCCGGCTGACGCCGGCCAAGATCTGGGTCGCCATGAGTCGCGCCGGCAAAAGCGGTATGACGCTGATTGCCGCCGCCTGTTGTGTGGGAATCATTCTGGCCATCGTCGATCAAACCGGGATCGGAGCCACCTTGCCGGAAAAAGTCCAGGCACTGGCCAATGACAGTTCCCTGGTCGCCCTGTTCCTGTTGATGGTATCCACCATCATCCTCGGCATGGGCCTTCCCTCGGCCGTCTGTTACCTGTTGATGGCGATCCTGCTCGGTTCCGTCCTTTCACACCTGCAAACGGCACCCTTGGCAGCTCACCTCTTCATCTTCTATTTCGGGATGATGTCGATGGTCACCCCCCCAGTCGCCCTGGCGGCCTACGCGGCGGCAGCGATCGCCAAGGCCGATGTGATGCGGTCGGCGCTGGCCGCTTTCCGTTTTTCGCTGGTCGGTTTCGCGCTCCCTTATGCCTTTGTGCTCCGGCCTGAGCTCGTCATGCTGACGGCTGACAACGAACCAGCCAGTGTCCTCTCGGTCATGATCAATGTACTGATCACCCTGGTCGGAATCGTGGGGTTGGCCGCCGGCATCGCGGGCTACGCTTTCAAGCGGATCTCCCTCGCCTGGCAGATCCCGCTGTTGGCCAGCAGCCTGGTCCTGTTTTTCCTCAGACTGCACGGTTGGCAACTGACGGTCCAGATCGTGGCCATCGGCTTCATCCTGCTGGTGATGATCGTCAACCTCCTCGGCAAGCAGGAAGCGGACCCACAGGACACCCAGGCCTTCCAGAACAATCGGGCCGGCAGCTAGGCCGTCACAATTTCCAGCAACTCGATCGCCGGTTGGTCGTCGCAAAAAATCATCGCCGTTCGACCATAGCATGGCGCGGTGGCATCGATCCCCAACGCCTTGACCAGGGCGGGTCCGGGATTCACCTCGTAGAGCGACAACAGCTTGACCTTGCGCATCACGTCGTGCTCGATCAATACGCGACCCAGGGGCACCTCTTGGCTCTCGATTTCCTGCTGGACCGGCTCGCCAAGGTAATCGAAATTCAATCTCACGATACCGTACTGGACCACCTGTTGATCCGTCTGCCGGGAAAGGAGTATCTCACGGGCGTACGTCGCGCCCGCCTGGTCCGTTTGCAACACCCGGATATCAACCTGGCTGCTATGGTACTTTTCGACCGTCACTGTCATATGGGTATCGTGGTTGAGCAATGCCTGGAACGGCTCCGGCATCTGATCCGCAGTCACTTCCTTAAACAGACCGAGCGATTGGTTCTCCTCAAAGAAGATCCCTACCAGTGAATCCAACTCGACCTTGGCCGATTCAAACGGGTTCAAAACGAAACTCCAAACTGCGACTCGCTGATCACCGGAAGGCGACTAATTCCCCGATTCCGGGGAAACGATCGGGACAATTTCTGAAAAAGAGAGGTCGGTAAACTGGATCGTCGGCTTCACGTCGACAACGCGATCGAGAACCGTGTCGACCAGGTAGTACATCAGGCGACGCAACTCATCCGGCTCAATTCCATCGGCCACCTGCTCGGCGCGCTGCTGGTGTTTATCGATCAGGCGGTGGGCCGTTTCAAACACGCTCGCTTCCAAATAAAGTTGTCGCGCCCGCTGCAATCGTTTTCGCACGGGGCGATCGGACTGGTCTGCCAGGCTGATTAACTCTTCCCGCAGTTCCGGCTTCAGTCCTTCCAAAGCTAGTGCCCAGAGCAGGGTTGGCCGACCACCGAGCAGGTCGGAACCGGTTGTCAGTTTGTTTTCGTCGTCGGACTCCCAGTCTTTCAGATCATTCAGGATCTGAAAGGCCACGCCCAGGTTCCGGCAGAACTGTTTGACCGGTTCCACGTAATCATCGCAGGGACCGGCCAGTCGCAACCCGCAATAGAACGCGGATTCAAACGCGGGTGCTGTCTTCAGGGCATAAACTTTCAGGGCATCGATCGGCTTGAGCTGTTTATCAGCTGAATCCCGCCAAATCAGCTCGGCCCCCTGCCCTTCGGACAGGCGCAGGTGGGCATCGGCCATGTAGTCGAGGATATCGGCCGCGGTTTCGGCACCCATCTCATGTCGATCCCGACTGACCAGGCGGTAGCCGAGACCAATCAGGTAATCCCCCACATTGATCGCGGTGGAGACGCCATGCTGACGGTGCATCGTCTCCTGCCCGTACCGAAAGGCATCATTGTCCTGAATGTCGTCATGAACCAGCGATGCCTTGTGAAAGGTCTCGATAGCCAGGGCCGTCCGCTTGACGCAATCACTAAAGCCGGCGACTACCGTTTCGCCGTCTGCCAGGGTGGCACCCGAGTTGGAGATCGCATCGTAAACGGCCATCGTAATGAAGGGCCGCGAATGCTTGCCGCCGGCCGCTAAAAATTCGTGGGCAATCGCCTCGGTTGCGGCAATCGGATTCAACTCACCCGCATCTCCCTTGTCCGAATCCGGCGAGGCTGAATCCACCCTTAGCCGTGGTACCAGATGATTCAATGCATCCGGCTCAAACAACTGGTTGGCGCCTCGCATCAGGTGCAGGTAGCTCCTGGTCTCCGTCGGTTTATCTTCGAACGGCACCCGAATCATCTGCTCGACCCAATCCTCGTCAACACTCGTATTGCGACAATCACTCGACAACAGGGGAACCGCCATGCAGGGAATACCGGCCAACAGGATCTTATCGATCGCTTTTTCCAGGACATTCAGACAAGCGACACCGACGATGGCATCCACGTGGCCACTGACAATGATTTTCAACACGATGGGTGAGCCTTCGGCAACCAGCACCTTGTAGCCCATCTCTTCGGCGATCGACCGGAAGTCGGCAATGCTGCAAGCACCACACGTTTTGCAGGCCAACCCGAACTCGTCGTAATCAGCCGGGCATCCTTCTGAATGTTTTAGGCAATGGGGCAACAGGAACAGGCGGCGATGAGGAGGAATGGTCTTGATCGCGTCGGACCAGAACTCACTGGAAAGCACGACCATAATCCAGCCCAGGAAACCTTCCGGCTGGCCGGCCTCCTGTAGAATTTCACGACAGATCACCTCCAATTCATCCTTGGTCGGTGGAATGTCCCTCGGCATACCGGCCGCGATCTTCCGGCAGGTCTGTCTCAGCTCTTCGCGCAACTGCTTGGAACTGGGAACCATCTTCAAGTGCGCGGTTTTCCGCCGCCGTGACCTGCGCTTGACAGGCTGGCTTTCAGTTACCGTTTGGCTAGCCACTAGTCTCCGTCTCCGTTATATCAAAACCACCGAGGTGGATTTATTCTTTCACTGCTTCCGCATCATGATTCAATACCCGGCCGAGGGCGGAAACTGAAAATATGAGCGGATATAATTTCTCGTAATACCAGAGTTTGGCAAAATAAAATCCTATCGGCCAAGGTTCGGCAACTTGTTCACTTTCCACGGCCTGGACCAGCCAGTCAACGCCTTGCCGAGCCGCAGCCCGGTGTTCCTCAGACGTCGCATCGAAAAGAGCCTCAACCGCCAGGGCGGTCTCTTCCACGCTGCTGATGCCCAATCGGTCACCTGCAGCCCGTTGCCTCGACCTTCCGCCACCCCAACCACCGTCAGGGTTTTGGTTGCCTGCCAACCATCTTAAACCATTCTCGGCCGATTTGGTATCGAGAAGATCTGCATCCCGGTAGGCCATCAGGACTTTTGCCGTGCCATAGCAGGGGTTTACGTCATCTTCATAATCCTGGTTACCAAACCAGAGGGGCAGCCAGCTCCCATCAGCCTCCTGGCCGTTGTCCAGGTATCGAAAACCCCGATCGAGAGATCGGAAATATCCCTGAAACCGGCGTTCTGCCTCGATTTCGGCCTGCCAGGCAAGCAAGGAGCGAAGGACATGGGCGGTGATATCACAACCGCTGCGATCGAAGGGAAATCTTCCCCAGCCACGGCAGAAAGTGGGCCATCCCCCATCCCGATTTTGCAGGTCCAGCAGCCAGCTCACCCCACCGTTGACCGCCTCCCGGATCTGGCTCCTTTGCTGATCGTTCAGGTCCGCCCGCTCGTAAAACGTCCGTAGCGCCAACAGGGCGCCCGGTGTATCGTCCGCGTCGGGCACCGCGCCACTCAGATCACTCCAGCCCCAGCCTCCCGGCGCAGCGCCGGTAAAGGGATGGGTATGCTGGTATTGGCACTGCCTGATCCAATCCAAACAGGCGGTCAAGGACGGGTCATTCCACTCCGTTTCCCCCGAGCACTCGCCGAGCGCATTGACCGACAAGGTCGTGGTCCACGTTGCCAGGTTCGTATCGATCGGCCAACAGCCCTGCCCGGCTCCCGCGGGGGAGGTTCCCAGCGGACGGTAGGAATCGAGCAGGAAGCGAATCCCTTGTCTCACAACCGGATGGTCACCGCGCCCACTCTGAATCAGCGCCATACAAACAAAACTGGTCAGCGGTACCGCCTCCAGGAAACCGCCGCTGGCCGGTTGCATCCTTTCGAGGACAGCCAGGCTCCGCCCCACACTCCATTTTCGTATCCAGCGTACGAGCGGGTTCCGCGGGGGGTCGAAATGAAACTTGACTTGGCCGATCGCCACCAACGCCGGTACGGCATAGCTCACCACAGGCATCCGCATCAGGTGGTAAAAACGCTGGGGAACGCAGGCCGCCTCAAACGGCAGCGGGGCCACCTCGTTCCATTCCACCAAACCAGCCATGGCACAGTTGGCCAGAATCGGTACGGCAAATGTCTTGTCCTGCCCGTATCTACGTCGAATCGCTTCCACACCACCCTGACCGTCGATGTAGTGCCGAGCTCGGTCGAGGACCGCGCGGTGCCCTTCCGGATCGCCGGCTGAACCGATGGCGGCCACCACCAGCATGCTGGTCGAGATGTTGGAATAGCTGAGTTCCGTATCTCCCCATCCCCCATCCTCATTCTGACTCTCCACCAGCCAGGCCAGCCCACACTCGACCTGCCGTTTCGCCTCGGAGACTGTCGCCTGGTCCCACTGGCCGGTCGCCACGCCGTACGACAAGGCGCTGATGGCAGTCGCTGTAGAAAGCGCCGAGCCGGAAAGTTCTCCGACCCAATGCCCCTGCTCAACGCGCTCGTCCAGCAGTAACTGCTTCGCCTGGCGGTAAGCCGACCGCAATCGTTGCAGCGTGGTGCCGGTTTCGGTTTCTTTTGGGTTGGGCATGTTCGGGGATTCCACTCACCTGGCGATGGGTTGCCAGAAAAGGCTCGCCTGTCTGGCAAGCCGTATCCTAACAACGCTATTGCTGGCTCAATTCATGGACCGCCTCCACCAAGGCAATCACATGATCGACATCGGTCTGTGGCAAAACGCCGTGGCCCAGGTTGAAGATGTGCCCGGCTCGACCTTCAGCCTGGGAAAGCACTTCCGCAGCGCGACGCCTGATTTCGCCCTTGCCGGCCAACAGGACCGTCGGGTCAAGATTCCCCTGGACCGCTCGGTCATACCCGACCGCCTGCCAGGCCGTGGCCAGATCAACCCGCCAGTCCACCCCGACCACGGCCGCCCGGGTTTCGGCCAGCAACGGCAACAAGGCCGGGTTGCCGGTGGCAAAATTGATGACCGGAGCCAGCGGGGCAACGGCCGCCACGATCTCCTGAACATAGGGCAGAACAAAGCGACGGTAGTCACTGACGTTCAGGCAACCGGCCCAGGAATCAAACAGCTGCACAACCTGGGCGCCCGCCTCGACCTGGGCCTGCAGGTAGAGGGTAATCGAATGGGTCAAGTCACCCATCAATTTCTCCCAGGCCCCGCTATCCCCGAACATCAACGTCTTGGCGTGGCGGTAATTTCGGCTGGAACCCCCTTCAATCATGTAGCTGGCCAGTGTGAACGGCGCCCCGGCAAAACCGATCAAGGGAATGTTCCCGGGCAAATCCCGGCGGGTCTGCCTGACGGTTTCCATCACGAAGTCGAGCGACTCGACTGATTCCAGTCGAGCGACCCGATCCACGTCGGCGGCCTCGCGAACCGGGTTGTGAATCACCGGCCCATCGCCGCTGACAAATTCCAGGTCCATGCCCATCGGCTCCAGGATGGGCAACAGGTCCGAGAAAATGATGGCCGCATCCACCCCCAGCCGATTGACGGCCGTACACATCACCTCGCTACAGAGCGCAGGATCCTTGCAAAGATCCAGAAAGGAAGTCTTTGCACGCACCTCTCTGTATTCCTGCATGTAACGTCCGGCCTGGCGCATCAGCCAAACCGGCGTCACCTCGGCCGGTTCCAGGCGCACGGCCTTCATGAATGGGCTGTCATACCAGGCTGCCTGTTTCTGTTCCATCTGATTGGTCCTGTCCACCCACTGAATTCTGGAATTTTGACGTTGCTCAAGGTGCCTTACCAACTCGGCTGACTGGATGGTGGCCAGCGAATCGACGACCCATGGATCATCATATTTTTGCCGGAAACCGTCGGCGACAACAGATTGGGGAATCACCACCAGAGGTTTCTCAAAGGCCGCCCGATGCCGATGGCGAATCTGCTCCAGACGCAAGGCAGCAACGTGATCCGATACGACAATTGCCGTAACGCTGCCAGCCAGAACCCCTTCGACCAGCGACTGCTCACCGTCATTGAGCAAACCCTCGAAGTGGGTGGTCGGAATTTTCTCGACCGACGCACCGCGCGCCTCGAGTCCTGCCGTCAGACTGTGGCCGTCGGCCGCCGCCTCGATCGCAACGGTCTGGTTGACCACTTGGCAACTGCAGTCGATCCCGACCAGTACGTCCCGCCAGTTGTTCGGCTCGGAAAATTCGACGTCGGGCTGGATTCCCAGCTCGGCAAAACGTGCCAGCAATGACTCGTTGCAGATGATCGTAGTCACGTCCGAAAGGGAATCAACCAACCGCTGTTCTTCAATGGACCGTCGACAGGTCTCGAAGAACCGATCGAACCCCCAACGGGAAACAAACAGCATCACATCGATCGTTCCGGTGATCAGCTGGTTGCCCAGGTTGCGCATCTCGATATCGGTGTTGATATGCCGATCTTCCAGGGAAACAATCAATGGCGAATGCTGGTGAATGTCCGCAGGCAGATCGAACGGCTGTTCAGCTGGCGCATCTATCAGAATGGCAAGCGACATAGGAGATCGGGAAGAATACTGGTGGATCGGTTAAGCGTAGGGGATTCTCATTGGGCCATGCTAACGAGAAAGACTGCCTGTCGATAGGTCGTCGCCTGACGAGTTTCCAGGAAATGACTATCATGTTAGGAACCCGGGAAGTCGATTCCCTCGAAGCTGTCCCGCCACTCGGGCGACCCAGCTTCACTTCCGGCCACCCGAACCGCACCCATTTTCAAAAGGTATCGACCCGATGAATCCAGGCACCGACCCGTTTGAACAGGTAATGCAGATCGTCACCGAAGAGGGACAGTCTCAAGCGATCGCCTTCCTCGTCGAGCACTTTCGCAACGAACAACGGTTCTTTGAATTATTTGAAATGTTGAAAATCCAGATCCGGCACGATCTCGACCTGCCCCTCTGGCACAGTGAGTCGCAGGAAAGCCTGAACGAGAATAAAAATCGGCTACTGGAAGACCGGCTACTGGAGGCCTGTCGTGAAGTTGGCAGTGCCTTGGTTGGCCAAGGGCGCCTGCAGGATGGCTGGATGTATTTACAGCCACTGGGAGACCGCACCTATCTGAAAGAACTGTTCGAATCAGTTGAAATTACCGAAGACAACAGTGACGTGATGATCGACATCTGCCTGGGACAGGGAATCGCACCCGAATTAGGTTACGGCCTGGTCCTGTCCGATCACGGCACCTGCAATGCGATCACCGTATTCGACTCCCAATGTGTTGCGCTACCACCGCAGGAAAGGTCCCGCCTGGCCGAAATGCTGGTGCAACACATTTACGACGAGCTGTCTGAAAATGTCCATCGACACATCGAAGAAAACGAGTCGTCCGGTCCGGCTGACGGCAAATTGGCGGATTGGATCTCCAGCCGTGACTGGCTGTTTTCCTCAGGGGGACACCATATGGACGTCACCCATCTGGCGTCCGCGGTCCGAATCGGCCGATTCGCGGTTGGCCCCGCAGCGCTCCAGTCCTGTCATGAATTATGCCTGTACGGGGCTCAGCTTGCCGAGGACTTTCAATTTGAAAGCCCGGCACCCTTTGAGAATACCTACCTGGACCACCGGATTTATTATGAGTCACTGCTGGGAACCAATGTCGAGGCAGGTGCGGAACATTTCCGGGAGAAAGCGTTTGCCGAACCGATCGAACAGGTGGGACCGGGACCAATAGAGACCTACGTCGACCTGCTCGTTCGGCTGGGAAAAAACCGGGAGGCATTGGAAACGACCATTGAGCACCTGACCGACACCGAGCACCTGATGGGAATCGCACCCCAGCTGTTCGAAATGGCTGCGGACGACCAGGACTATCAAAGGCTTCAGGAGCACTTTCGAGCCGAGGGCGACTTGATGCGTTATGGCCTTTGCACCCTGCAATCTCAATCATCCGCCAAAGAATCTTCACTGGACGACCAGGACTGAAACGGGTAAATGGAAAGATAGGAGTTCAGGTACCGCTCATCGCCGGTAACTTCCCGGCCGATCCACTCGGGCATTTGAAATACTTCCTCTTCCGACTGAAGCTCTATCTCCGCCAGGAGCAGGCCGCTGTTTTTCCCCAGGAACTGGTCGACATGCCAAACGTGGTTCCCGTGAGAAACCAGGAACCGCCTTTTCTCAACGGCAAACGGCAGGCAGAGATCGATCAATTGCCGGGCATCACCAAGAGGGATCGAGTACTCGAACTCGGGCCGGCTCGCCCCGACCCGCTCACCCTTGACTGTCAGCCAGCCTTCCTCGTCGAAAACCCGAACCCGGACGGTGCGGCCTGGCTCACGAGTCAAATACGCTTGCCGGATAAGCACCGAAGGGCCGTCGGGGAAATCATCCCGGGCCACCAGGAATTTTCTTTCAATTTCAACGGCCACGCCGATCACTCCCAGGTTACGTCATCCGGCCGGCTGCCCACCGCCAACCAACCTGGCCAGCAGTTTACCAGAACAAAAAAACGTCAGCACAAAAAAAAACGGTTTGATCCGTTACCAGATCAAACCGCTTCTATTATTTCGAAACTGCTTTCCCGAAGGGAAGCGGTTCGACATTTAACTAGTTTTGCTCAACTGTGTTGCTTCGCAAGATGAAAGCACTTGGATCAACGATGGGGCTATAACTAGCACCTTGAGCTTGAGGCTGAGCTTCTTCAGCCGAACCATTGTCGCATCCGCAATCCGAGTCACATCCGCAACCATTGTCATTGTCGCATCCGCAATTCGAGTCGCAACCGTGTGCCTTGCGGCAACGCAGTCGGTCCAGCAAGCTGCCACGCTTACGAGTCTTGCAGGAACCAGCATCGCAACCACAGTCACTGTCGCAACCACAGTCACTGTCGCAACCACAGTTGGTGTCACAAGCGTTGTCATCACAGCCACAATCAGCAGCAGTGTCACAGCAGTTGTCATCACAGCGGCGGTGCATGCGTGCGAAGTGACCACGCAGTCGGCTGAAGTGACCACCAGCATCGCAACCGCAACCAGCGTCGCAGCCACAATCAGCAGCAGTGTCACAACCACAGTTGGTGTCACAAGCGTTGTCGTCACAGCCACAATCAGCAGCAGTGTCACAGCCGTTGTCATCACAGCCACGGTGCATACGTGCAAAGTGACCACGCAGTCGGCTGAAGTGACCACCAGCATCGCAACCACAACCCGTGTCACAACCACAATCAGCGGCAGTGTCACAGCCGTTGTTGTCGCAACCACAGCCAGTGTCGCATCCGCAACCGCGGAGCTTGAAGGAATGTGCCCATCCACCTCGTCGCTTGAAAAGGCTGCAACCGGCATCGCAACCACATCCTGTGTCGCAACCGCAGTTCGTGTCACAAGCGTTGTCATCACAACCGCAATCAGCAGCAGTATCACAACAGTTCGTGTCACAGCCGTTCATCCCACGGACGAAAAACCCTTGACCAAAGCTTTCTCCGCAGACCATCATGGCAAGCAAAAGAGCTGCCGTACATAATTGGAGTTTCATGAAACTCGTCTCCTTTCTGGGAACCATACTCAACAGCATTCAGTCCACACAAACAAAGCGGTCGATGCAATCGGCCGCGTCACCAACCACGTTGTGGGCAATCAGCCAACCCTTTAATAAGAAATAAAAGTTGGCAATTACGTTGGATTGATGCTTGCGCTTTTGAGCAAAGTTCGTGATACGGCGAATTCCTATCAAACCATCCATAAGTTTGAAAACAGTCGGAACCCGCCGCCAAATTGGCTCGTTTCCATTAAGTGCTCAGGCGATCCACTTAATTTCTTCCCTGTGTCTATCGACGGGAAATTGACGCAGCGTCTACCGCACAAAAATAAAATCACCTCGTAACTGCTGTCACTTTCAGCACGGTTCTTCCATACGTTTTGAATGGTTAAAATTTAACAGTCAGTCGCGTTCCGACGACGGTTTGACCGTTACAACCGGATCTTGTCGCGGCGCGGCAGCTCGAGCGGAGCTGCCCGGAAATGGGTCATGGGGGTTGGGAATCGGAGCCGTATATTCGTTTCTGGCCTTGTTTCGAGGGAAATCGGCTATTATTCTCGGAGAAGGCAACTTGGCGAACGCGTCCAGCCAGTCGTTGAGTAGGAAGCTGGCTTTCTTCGGGACCGGCCCGTCACACGAAGCAACTTTTTTAGAACATCCAAGCACCTTTGACCTCCCGTTTGGGCCCAGGCGAGCATGGCAATCGTATCCCACAGCCTCAATCGAATTTTTCTCGTCCCAATCGTCGTCCCGATCGTCGTCCCGATCGTTTTACTCGTCACCGCGCTAGCCGGCTGCCAACAACAACGGTACCAACCCTCCCAATGGCGATCCCTGAAACGCAACACGACGATGCCAGGGACCACGCTGCCGGGAACGACGCTACCCGGGACGACTTTGCCGGGAACCACACTACCCGGGACGACTTTGCCGGGAACCACACTACCAGGGACCACCTTACCGGGCGGTTGGCGACCCTCACGGGCACCCAACCAGCTTTGGTCGCCCAACTTTGACCCCTTGCCGGGTACCACGCTGCCTGGCACGACCCTGCCTGGAAATCGGCGACGGTAAACAGGAGCGCCCTGAAAAATGGAGCCCGCGACCGTGGGCAGGCCGAGCACTGACGACGGTTCCAACGGCCCACGGGCTAACACGCGTTGAAGCTAACCGAGGGCAAGGGGAATCGACGGGTCAGCCACCCCTTTACTTGGGAGGGTTGTACTCCAGCCGTTTTGCCGCCACGTCCTGGTTGATCACGGGCTGGTAGTCGGTCCTTTCGGCGACGGTGACCCCCTCTACCAATGGGTAACTCTGCTCGATTCGACGAACAAGGAACGACTCCTGGTCAATCCAGATGGTAGTGCGACCTTCAGGTAACTTTCCCTGAATGGAAAAACAATTGCGACCGTCGATCGACTGGTCTTCACCTCTGACAGGCTTTCGGATATCGGTCAACTTAATTCCCGTCACTTCACTTGGCATCAATAGCGCCGGGATTGTGTGCGCCGTGCCATCTGAAATGCCCGTGAAAAAGGCGAGAGCGAGGGCGAGTGACTGATTAGCTTCCGGTGGCGCGGCCATGGAAACCTTGACTTCTTGGCCACTTTTCCAAACGACACGCCCCGGCTTCCCCTTTTCCGAGTACTCGAAACGGAACTGGTCATGAACCAAGCGCTCCTTGAGGACTCGGGAACGGCTATGCCGGACCATCGCCGTGGAAAACTGGAGCACCTCGGTTTCCTCTCCACTCTTGCTCGTCATTACGGATGTGTGAGTCCCCGTATCGGTGTACGTCTTGCATTGCGCGTAAGTTTGGGCCACCCGTTCGATGACCTGAGCCGCTGAAAGCGTATCCACAGCCGGTTCTGACTTGGCAGCCGGTTCTGACTTGGGGGAATTGGGGGAACAACCCGCCAGCATCAAGGCCATGACCACCGGGACAGCAATGATCAGCATCACGCTTCGGTCCCGACTGCCTCCTAACCAACAGAGCAACAGAGCCAGCAACGGGCAAACGATAGGGGCGATCTCATTTCTCCTCGATCTCCTCTTTGATCTTCATGACAAAATGGGGAGGCTTCCCACTGTCGGTTAATTCTTTGGCGCGCTTATCAGCCGCTTTGCGCTGGTTGAACTCGTACAGGGCAACCCGTTTCATCGCGTGGTTAAAGACACCCCAATAGACTTTCAACCGAGCATTAGCGGCAGCCTTAGAGCGGGAGCGCTTGGTCGCTTTCTTCGCCTTTTTCTTTTTAGCCGGCGCCTCTTTGCCCTCATCGGCCGCTTTCTTCTTGGTCACTTTCTTGGCGGGCGCCTTCTTTTTGGTCGCTTTTTTGGCGGCCGCTTTCTTGGTCGCCGCTTTTTTGGGGGCAGCTTTCTTGGTCGTTTTCTTCTTCGCCGACTTGGTCGCTGTTTTCTTGGCAGCCTTCTTCTTGGCCATCGCGGATCCGCTTCTTGTTAGGAACTGGAAAAATCTCTCAAATCAGCGGGAAATCATAACCTTTTCTGGTCCCCGTGAATACCGGCCCATTCCACCCAAACCGACTGGAAAAAAGGCCGCGACGGGGCTTGCCAGGAAGAAACAAGTGGCCATTAATCACCGTCAGGGCTCGTGTCGGGCGGTGAATCGCCCCCGCCGTCGCGCAGGTAGGCAGCGCGCTGGCGAACGTAATCATCATGCGAAATCACCAGTGGATCCTGGGGAGCGTTGGCCCCGCCCACCTTTTCCGCTTGCTCCTGGAAGAGGCGTTCCAGGAAAGGGCGACACCAGCCACACCCGGTTCCCGCGCCAAAGCACTCGCTCAGTTGGCCCGCCCTCTGGGGTTTTTCCAACCGGATGAACTTCTCCAGCTTGCGCCGGGAGACACGAAAGCAAAGACAAACTGGCTGATCAAGGTCCATGGCGCGACGTCCGCTGTAAGGCCCATCGAATTTCGTGGCTGTTTCAGGGCATAACTTGCATTTGATCATATACGAAGAATTGGGACTTCGTCATAATGGGAACCGTAATCCACCTGGAAAAACTGTTTTCCCTGGTCCCTCGCCCCATTTCGCAGTCCCTCACCCGCAGGCTTCTGGTGCGCACCCCGATCATCGATCAACTCGACCAACTGCCCACCTGGCTACAACAACAGGGCCAACCCTCATTTCGTGCCGGGCAGATCATCAAGTGGATTTTCCAGCAGCGCGCCCGGTCCTTCGCGGAAATGACCGATTTGCCGCAAGCGTTGAGAGCAGCTTTGGACGAACATTATACACTGACCACGGTCCATATCGAAAAACATGATCAAGCGGCCGACGGCACGGAGAAGTTGTTGGTTCAACTGCAGGACGGCGGCCTGGTGGAATGCGTCCTGCTGCGAGAGGGGGACCGACGAAGTATCTGTGTCAGCAGCCAGGTCGGTTGCGCCATGGGCTGCGTCTTCTGTGCCAGTGGGCTGGATGGTGTGATGAGAAACCTGACCTCGGGTGAGATCCTGGAACAGATGCTTTGCCTTCAGAAATTGTTACCCGACGACGAACGACTGAGCCATATCGTGATGATGGGCATGGGAGAACCCCTGGCCAATCTTGAGAACGTGGTCCAGGCCCTCGCTTGGGCCAGCCGCGACACGGGGCTGGGAATCAGTCCGCGCCGGGTCACGATTTCCACGGTGGGCCTGCCACCGGCCATCGAAAAACTGGCCAGGACCGACAGCCGGTTCCACCTCGCCATCTCGTTACACGCTCCCAACGACGAACTGAGGAACGAACTCGTCCCGGTCAACCAGAAAATTGGAATCCGAAAACTGCTGCAGGCCGCCGATGACTACTTTACTGTATCCGGCCGAAAACTGACGTTTGAGTATGTACTGCTGGCCGATATCAATGATCAGCCAGAGCATGCTCATCAACTGGCCAGGCTATTGCAGGGGCGAACGGCCATCCTGAATGTCATTCCATACAACCCGGTGCAGGGGTTGCCGTACCGAACACCTTCCAGCAGGGCCATTCGCCAATTTCGGGAGATCCTCCAGTCGGCAAAGATTGTCGTGAAATTCCGCCAGCGGAAGGGAGACAAGATCAATGCCGCCTGTGGGCAATTGCGCCGCCAGAAAGTCCAACCACTTCAGGGACGATCTTCCGATCAGTAATTCCACCAAAATTTCCGGCGGCTCGCTGATCTCGACAGGAACATTTCCCCCATAACCCGGTTAAATGTTCTGTAGTTCGAAGAAACTCATGCGTTGCTAACAAGTTAGGTTGACCCGTTTGGTGAAATGAGACATCGACGCTCTCGCAGGACAGGTGATACAATGGATGGAAACATCCATAACGTATCCATAACGTTCTCCGGAACTAACACGACCTGACCTGCAGGGCACCCGATTTGTCCGTCAACGATTCCGCCTTTCAAAAAGCGCAAAAATACGAACTGCTCGATCCCGACGTGCGGTTGATGCTGCAGGTGCGCCAGGGGAATGCAGCCGCATTTGAAAAGCTGGTGGAAAAATATCAAAACCGGCTGATTTCGGTTTTAGAACATATCGTCCCCAACCGGGACCAGGCCGAGGATTTGGCCCAGGAAGTTTTTATGAGAGTCTACCGAGCGCGTGAGCGATACGTACCCGGTGCCAAATTTTCAACCTGGTTATTTACGATCACGCATAACGTCGCCAGCAATGCGATACGAAAACACGTTCGACGAAAAGAGGTAAATTTGACCCACTCGCCCAGCGGCAAGATCGACGCCCAGCCCCTGGATACCATGGCCAAGGCCAAGAGTGGGCTGATGCCGGCACGGCGAGTCGATCAAAAAGAGATGTCTGCCATTGTACGGGACGCGATCCAAACGCTGAACGAACGACAGAGAATGGCTATGTTACTAAGCAAGTTTGAAGGAATGAGTTATCTCGAAATATCGGAGTCCATGAACTTAAGCACCCAGGCAGTCAAGTCCCTGCTCTCCCGGGCACGGGGCAATTTGCGGAGCCTGCTCCAGCCTTATGTCGATTCCGGCCAACTGCCGATCGGCATTCCCGAACCCTCGTTAAGGAACAGTGACTCCCACGGCCTGGGAGCCGCCAACTAGGTCGGCCCCTGGCAGTTGATGGTAATTGATTATGAATGAACGGATGGAAAATCTGGATCCAAGTGATTCCAACATCGACATGCAGTTGACGGGTTACCTGGACGGGGAACTCGACCCGGCAGAAGCTCAAAAAGTCGAACGTCGACTGGGTGAGGATGACCGTTATTTGCAGCGAATGCAGGAATTGCAGAAAACGTGGGACGTTCTCGATGTCCTGCCCCGCGCCCATGCAACCGAGGCGTTCACCAAGAGTACTTTGGAACTGATGGTGGATGAAACCTCGCTGCAGAACCGCCGCCGAAATCGAAAAGCCTGGACCTGGCCGATCCGTCTGGCCGCATTGGCCGCCCTGCCCCTGCTGGTCCTGGCATCGACGTTTTACCTCTCCAAGTATTACCAGCAACAGCCAGTCGACCAGTTGGTCAGTGACCTCCCCATCATCGAAAAACTGGATCAATACGAGGTCGTCGATTCCCTGGAGTTTCTGGACTTGCTGGAAAAAGAAGGCGTTTTCCAGAATGACGATGTTTATTTTGATGGGGTCTCTCAATGAAGTTCCCGTTGCCAACATGTCTGAACCGGAATGCGACAACGTCGTTACCATGCGGCTGCCTCGTGGGATTGGGCATTCTGTCCGGGTTGATGTGGGCCGGGACCGCGATCGCGCAGACTCCGCCATCGATGATGGTCGAAGATCGCCTCGGGCAATTGAATGAAACCGAGCTGATAGAGTTGGCACGTAACCGAGAGGATTTCGACTCCAAAACGCCGGAACAAAAGCAGCAACTGCGGGATTTTCATACCCAGCTGGCCAACCACCCGGACCGCGAGAAGCTGGAAAGGGTCATGCTGCAGTACCACGCTTGGCTGGCAACGCTGGACGAACAGAACCGAGCCAAGGTACTCGATCTCCCGCCCGCCGAACGAATCGCCAAGATCAACCAGATTCGCCGCCAGCAGAGCATTGACTGGTTGGGAAAAATTGGTCCCACTCAGTTACCCAAGGAAGACGCCGTTCCGGTTTACTGGTGGTACGAGGAAATGCTCAAAGCAAAACAGGAACTGATTTATGATGTCGCCAGGCAACTGGTCAACCAGAACATCATCGATTTACAGAACGAGTTGCTAACGCGGGAACTGATGCGAGGCCAAGGATACCGTAGATCTGCCCTCTCGATGCAGCGCAACGTGGCCGAGCGCCTGCTAATCGCTATCCAGGAACAGAGCCCCGAGTCATTGAACGATATTTTCTTTCCATCCGATATCAACAGTTTGATGAATTACCTCTCCAACGAGGGTCGGAAAATTGTTGAAAAAAGTGAGCCCGGGGAAAGAAGCCGCCTGGTCGTTCGCTGGATTACCGATGCGAGGGAAATCAAGAGTCGTGACAGCATCTCCCAACGGGCGCTGGAGAACTTTTACCAGGCGGAGTTGACACCCGAAACACGTGACGAACTGGACGCCATGAGCTCCGAGGGTCGGCGCAATACCCTGATCGATCTGTATACCAAGTGGCGGCGCCAAAAGTCACCACGCTTCCAGCAGGATCCGTTCCCTTTTCCACCTGATTTCTAGCCCACGCGTCTTGTCGATCGGAAAAAGTCACGAAAAAGGTGGCTTCTGCCTCTGTCCAACAGGGGTCGCAGGTTGAATTAACCTCAAATTTGCCGTTTTTTTACTGATAAGTCTCCCCCCGGGCGTTTTTCACCACGACCCAGGAAACTTGGCTGGCCGAATAATCGTCTATAATCATTGAGCCGGTTGATAGGTGTCCTACTCACCGAAATCAGCCGCGCAACCAACCACCAACACGGGCGTCAAGGTGCCATGGCCAGTACTGCAAAATCGAAGACGGCGAAAACCAGGAGCAACCAGGTCGAGCAGTACGTCAACAAGCATATTCGCCAGGCCACCCAACAGGTCAAAATCACTGATCTGATTACCGGCGGCACCGGGATACTGGCCTTCACCATCGGTTTCTTCCTGTTGGCAACCGTGGTTGACGCTTGGATCTGGCCCCTCCCGGTTTTCGCCAGAATTATCGCCTGCCTGGCACTGGTCATCGGCATCCTGTTCATTGCCACGACCCAGTTACTTCCACTGTTTTATCGCCGTATCAATCCGCAGTATGCGGCGCGCATGATTGAAGAAGCCAAACCGAGCTTCAAGAACAGTCTTTTGAACTACCTGTCACTGCAAAAAAAAGAGAAGAAAGTCCACAAAGCAATACTTAAGGCCGTATCACGCCAAGCTGCTACCGATCTTTCCACGGTCACCGTCGACCAGACGATTGACCGATCAGGTTTGATCCGCATGGGGTTTGTGCTGGTGATCCTGTCTACGTTTGCCATCGTCTATGCGATGGTTTCCCCCAAGAATCCACTCCAGACCATTCACAGGATTGTTGCGCCCACCGCCAAGATTGCGGCACCTGCATCGGTTTCCATCAAGCAAGTCTACCCCGGCGATGCGTCCGTATTTTTTGGCGATCGGCTGCAGGTGACGGCTGAAATTCGCGGTAATTTTGATCCGGAAACCGCGCGCTTGGTCTATTCCACCGAAGACGGACAACAGGTGGATGCGGTCATCAGAATGAAGCCAGGTGAGATCTCCAGCAACAAGTTCGTCGCCGAACTGCAGACCTGTTCATCGGGGATCCAGCAACCGCTTACCTATTTTGTCGTTGCCGGTGACGGCCGTTCTCCCGATTACTCCGTCCAGGTCAGGCCCAACCCGGTGATCCGGGTTGATCAGGTCAAGATCTCTCCACCCGCCTACACAGGGCTGCCCGAGCGCGTGACCGAAGGCCAGGCAGAAATCCAGGCGATCGAGGGTTCCACCGTCGAAATCTCCACAACGGCCAATATGCCGATCGACGTCGCTTTTATTGAATTGCTGGAAGCGCTCAACGACAATCCCACCAAAGACCAACTGCGGAAAATGAAGACCCTGTCGATGAACTCCAACGGCAACCACGCACGGGGGACTTTCGATGTCAAAATGAACTCACAGCGAACCAAACCACGGTTCACACACTACCGGGTCTATTTCCGGAGCGAGGATGGCTACAAGAACGAGAACCCGAACATCTACCCGATCCGGGTGGTGGCTGACTTGCCACCAGAAATCCAAATCATTCAACCACAGCAGGAAATCCTGAGCGTTCCTGCCAATCAACCGTTCACGGTGGAAGTGGAGGCGAACGACCTCGACTTTGAAGTGAGTGAAGTCAAACTTTATTTTGACAACACGAGCGGAGCTACCAAGGACCGTGATTTTGTTCTGACCGATGACAAGATAGAGAATGACGAACTCGGGAACCAGCGAATGATTTCCCGAAAAACCCTTCGCCCTATCGACCTCAACTGGAAACCCCAGGATGAAATCCTGTTGCATGCGACCGCCGCTGACAACCGACACTCCAACGGACAGCCCGATCCAAATATTTCCCGGACAAAAAATTACACGATCAAGATTACCGAACCGAGCGACAAGGTAGCCGAACCCGAACCCGAAAAAGACCAGGACTCATCTGACGAAAATCCCGAGAACGAACCAGACCAAGACAAAGAAGAAAAGTCCGAGCAGGGAGAGTCCGGGAAATCGGGCAATGGTCAGTCGGATTCAAACGATCCCGGCCAACAGGGCGACGAGGAATCTGAGGATTCCACCGACCAGACGGGTGAAAAAAACGGGGGTGATGATTCGGACAACAGTCAGACGGAAGGCTCGGACAAGGGGGCATCCAATCCGGGTGACCAGTCGATGGAGAAGCAACAGTCAGACAGTGAAAACAACCGCTCCGACTCAAATCAGTCAGAAAAAAATCAAGATCCCGATTCCGGCGCCGAAGGATCCGATGACTCCGAATCCAACAGCCAAGCGGGTGGCAAGATGGAGCAGAACGCCGACGCGCAGTCCGGCAATCAAACGGGTGAGGGCCAAGGCTCCAACACCGATGCAAGTGGTGATGGCCAATCCAATGGTGAATCGGGTACCCCTGAGGGAAATCCGGCAGAACGTGATGCGGGTGGGCAAAACCCAGGTAAAGGATCCGAAAATCAGGATGCGTCCAATCGAACTGGCAATGGCGCAAATCCGGAGCCGGTGCGGGATCAATCATTAACCGAAGGAGAAATCGAACCGCTTGCCGAGGGGGCCTCGGAAGGTGAACAGATGGAACAACTGCAGAAACTGCTAGGCAATCAGGAGCCGTCCGATTCACCCGAACCAACATCGGAGACCAATTCCCCGAAAACGGAACCGAATAACTCGCCCAATCAGCCAGATAACGACGCCGATCGGCAACCTTCTGAAATGAACGACCCGAACAACCAGGGTCAAAACAGCCAGGGTCAAAACAGCCAGGGTCAAAACAGCCAGGGTCAAAACAGCCAGGGTCAAAACAGCCAGGGTCAAAACAGCC
>JAKVBG010000026.1 GCA_022447605.1 Mariniblastus sp. | reverse complement strand
GATCGGTGAAGTTTTTGGTTTGCGTGGCGTTTGGGGCGCTGATTTCGTTTGCCAGGGTGAGGAACTCCTACTGGTCGACATCAACCCAAGACTGACTGCTTCCGGCGATATTTACGAACGCTCCCTACAGGTCGACTCACTGGTCGCGTTGCACCTCCAAGCCTGTCGAGCGACAGGCCTGGCGCCCGACAATCAACAACTGGTCGGCGACGAGGCACCTCACCTGGGACCGGCAGTCGGAAAAGCTGTCGTCTATTCCCCGTTCAATCGCCCGCTGCTCATCGACCCAGCGGTGCACGAATTGCTGACCCACGACGACCGCTCCGGGCCAGCACGCCTGGCCGACATCCCACACCCAGGCACACGGATTCGTCCCCACGGTCCGATCTGCACCCTTTATGAAACGGTTTCCGACAACCACTTGCACCTGCGCAGAACTGCCAAGGGATTCGCAGCGTCCGAAGCGATCATCGACCTGCGGAGATTACTGAAGCAGCGGACCAGCCAACTTCTGGAACAGATCGCCCCAGCCATTCACACGTCACGCCGATAGGAGGTGGAAAGCCTCAGCCAGCCAATCGGGCAATCCGGTTGACGGCTTCGAGCGCCTTGGCTTCTTCCTTGTACCGGTATTGCATGACGTATGCATCCTCGGTCGTGTCATCATAGTAGTCACGCAGTAAGGACACGGCCCGGAATTCGGAATTGCGGAAAAAGAGTTGCGCCGCGAGGTTGGTCTCCCTGATTTCCAGGACGATTCGATTGCGACGCTGCTGGGAGAGTTTGCCAACCAGCTTGTTGATCATCTGCTGCCCCACCCCGCGTCGGCGGGCATCGGGACGTACAGAAAAATTCAATACGTGCAACTGGTTCTTGTGGAGTTCATAGATCATGAAACCGACGACACGCTCGTCGTATTCTGCCACCATGCCGATGCAGTTTCGCTGTCGCAGGCAGCGAATGAAGTCTTCCTCTGACCAGGGGAATTCAAAACTGCTTTTTTCGATATCGAGTACTTCCGGCATATCCCGGCGAATCATCCACCGAATGTGTACACTAATATCAAAATCCGTTTTCGAACTCATCGACAATATCCTTTGTCAACAGCCAGGAGACATTTTGTCTCGAGGCGATGTGGCTTCCTTACCATTGGTTCTCGGTGGCCGAGCCGTAGCTAAGCTCTGGGTGAACCAAGCTTCAGCAGAATCGTCATGATTCAGCCCATTTCTTGATTCAAACCAAGTTCGATTCCAGCTTTGCTCTATCTGCTATCGAACAGTCACAGCGTAGCAAATCGTAAATCGCATGCCAATATCGAACAAAGACGTGAATTCGCGACATTTTAGCGACAACCTGTCTGGGAATCGCATCTCGATGTCCCGAGTTTCGCAACGCGCCTGCTAGCGGGAGCAAGGGAGATAGAGGACTGCGCGCCGACGTCGGTCCCCGGCAGAAATCAATTGGAACGGCTTACCGACTGGCGATTCCGGGACGGCCAATCAACCAACGACTGGCCAGCGGCCGCTTACTGTCCACGGGAACGCTCCGCTTGCCGACCCCCCAGGGCTTGGACCAGGTAATCGGGTCCCGGGTTCAGTGCAATGATCTGGTGATTTGCATCGACCATCACGATGTAAGGCAGGAAAGGGGGCCCCAGGCGTTTCAGGAAATCCTGCATTTGAGAATCACCTGGGCGGACTTCCATGAATTTGCAATTCGGTAACGATGTCATGAACTCCGCTGAATTGGGCGGCTGGGGAGAAGGTGAGGCAGAACCGCCGCCCACAGCCATTTCGTCGCCGACCGGCGCCGAGTCCAGGGACGCCGCCTGCTGGAGAGCGATCAACCTGACTCGGCCCGCATCAAACAGGTTGACCATTTTATGCACGTTGGCAAGACGTTCCATCGACCGCTCATTGTCGGGTGACCAGAACACCAGGATCACCTGGGAATCGTCCAGAACCGACGCATCGAATGCTCCCCCTGGATCGATTGCCAGACCCTGAAAACCAATCTTCTCACCCATCAGGCTGGCCCGACCGAGCGTCTTGCCGATTTTGTGCCGCACACTCTCTTCCACAGCCATGGAAGAGATCTCCGGCAAGCGGTCGAGCAGGGAACGGGCAATCTGCTGGACTTCTGAGATCTGGCCATTCTGGACCAGCACCTCGAGCATGGCCAATAACTTGTCAAACCCGCTGTCCGACAAATCATGGGACGACACGAGCGCGTCCACCTGTTCCTGAAAACCGGCAACGGCTCCCAAATCTCCACGAATGATCTTCTCCATCGCCACGGTGACTGGCGAACCGCTAAAGACATACTGGTCATACGCCTTCATGGCCAGGGCCTGGAGCGCCTTGTTCTCGGCACCTTCAAATCGTCGGTAGAACGCCCCCCACATCTGGCGGACTTCCTCGTCGTTGCCCGTCTGGGACAACAGGCTTGCCAGATTGGAAAGCCGGATCGCCTCGACCAGGTCATCATCGACGTTTTCCAGGGTCGACGTGTAGTGCTTCAGACCTTGCTGAAATATCTGCGGGTCTTTGTTCAGTATGAACTGGTGAGTTTCCACCAGGGCCAGGACGTAATTGGCCCGAGCCGCGACTTTCCTGTCCGGATCCTGAACATGCTTGCCGGCCAACTCCTCCATCTTGGTTTGCATGAGCGGGTCGTCCAGCTGATGGACCACGTTCAATGTATGCCACAGGGTGAGCGCGTCCAAACCGGAAAGCACACCCATTTGCCTGGCTTCCGGATCGCCATCGATCGCCAGCAATTCCTCTGAGACCTTCAAGCGTTTCTGGATCTTGTCCAATTGCACCGCAAACTCTTCGCCCGGCTCAATTTTGAATTGATCCATCACGTCGATCAACCGCTGTTTTTCACCGCTCTGCAGCGCGAGTTCCAGTTCACTGAACGACCTTTCCGGGTTTCTTGCCTCGGCCATTTGGCTTTGACGGTTTTTGGCTTCCACCCGCAGTCGGGTGGCCAGGATGCCTGTCGCAAACAGGACCGCCAGCAGGGCGGCAATGATGAAATACCAGGAAGCGTAGAAGCGACTATTGCGACTGGAAGCCTTGCCAGCTTTGAAGTCAGAGCGACGCGATCGGTGTTTTCTACGTTTCATGTCTACCTGTCTTTAACAACCCGTATACCAAGATCCAGTCTAAACGGAGACACCACGGCGCAACAGCAAAACCAGGCTGAAACTGTCGATTGTCCCCCGGTTCCGCCAGTTATGAAACCACGCCTCGTACGGCAGGGTACACTTGTAATGTCTAAGACGGTTGTTCATCAGGCCAAAATACCTAAAGTTAATGCATCTTCGTTCACTTGTTTGCCACAGGCGACTCTACCCGATGCCGTTTCCCAAGCTCCTTCTGTTCCTCCTGTTGACCACTTCGGTCGGCCTGCTGATTCAAGGTTGCAGCCGCCCGACCACGGTCGATGCCGTCCCCCGCCCAGCGGGCAATGCCCCGAAATACCATGCGAACGAAACTCCCCGGGACGGGGACCCGGCCCAGCAGGCCGTCTGGAACGGGAACGATGTCGCCTTTCTGAACAGTGACCATTTCGCCTGTTTCCGCGGTGATCCTGTCCGCCTGTTGGAGAATATGCGGGCGCTCGACGTGAACAGCGATGGCCTGCAGGACCTGCTGGCCAACCTGATCGGCCCCGCAAATGCGAAGCTGGAAAACCTGGAAAACGTTTGGATCATCCTGGACCGCGAGTTCTTTTCTGTCATCCCCGATATGTCGGGGCAGCCGACCATCTCGCCGGCAATCGTCATCCTTGATTTGGCAACGCCGGTCGACAAGGAACAGCTGGAACAGCTGGCACAGGCCGTGAAACTCCGGCGAAGCGAACGAGACGAGCGATCGGATGAGGAACCCACGGTCGGCCTGGAAACCCGTTTGCTGTCAGAGCGTCGCATCTCGATCGGTGCACCCGCCGCCTTGAACAAGCTTTCGGAAAACGGGTCGGGCGCATCCGGCCTGGTTCGGGACCTGCAAGCACTGCCACCCGATGCCGAGCTGACAGGGGTCATCAGTATCAGACCGATTCGGACCACGTTGCAGGGTTTGTTTGACCTCCTGCGGAACGCGCCGGGCGACATCAATCAACTGGTGGATCTCCCCAGTGACCTGCAGAAGATGACGTTCAACCTGAATTTCAACCAGCCGGACAATTTCTTTGAGATGGCCTTTTATATTGACAACCCGGAGCTGAAAACGGAGCTGTTCCAGATGGCCAATACGGCGCTGGCCGACAGCGCAGGAGTTGGCTCCCCCGGTCTTTCCAGCCTGCCGGTAGGGGGCGGCCTGCCCATGGGCGCGATCGACAATGGCCAGTTGATTGAAACCGAGTCGACCCCCTTGATACTGGAACTCGTCGAGCAGATACAGCGAGATCGTCTGCTGCAAGTTCGAGAAGAGCCACAGAAATTACTGGTCACGATGGCCCGTCCCGGCCGACTGACAGACGCCCTCCAGGCCGTCATGCGCGATTCCCAGCGACAACTGGAGGCCGAGCAGCGGACAGCCCGCTTCCGCAAGATTGCCGCCGCACTGAAAGAGTACGAGGAACAGCATGGGGCGCTCCCTTCCGTCGAATCCCGCAGCCAAACCGAAGATTTGCCGGCCCAGTTCAGTTGGCGTGTTGCCCTCTTACCGATGCTGGGCTACCAGGAGTTGTACGATCGCTTCCAGTTTGACCAGCCTTGGGATCACCCGGAGAACCTGCAGGTGGCCGAAGAGATTCCCACGGAATTTCAGTTTCAACCCGACACCCACCTGTCCAACATCCACTTGTTTGCCGGGCCGGGGGGCCTGCACGCCGACCGCGCTTCGGCACCCGGACTGGACCAGGTAAAAGACCGGAAAATCTGGAACGCCATCGTGATCGAGGGTTCCGAAAAGACAGCCTTGCCCTGGACGCAACCAGAGGCACTCAACGGCCCGGCTGATTCCCTCTCCCGGTTCGGCAAAGAGGGTGAAAAGGGCGTCCTGATGATTGACGGGAGATTTGATGTCCGCGCTGTGCGCCGCAACCTGGAAACGATCCAGTCCGTCCTGTCTGTCGAGGGTGGTGAAACGATGAAACGTGCCGATTTCATCAAGTTGAACTAGTCCCGGCAGGCTAACCCGGCAGGCAATTTCAACGGGGCAGGATGCTGGCAGGCGTCGATTTCCAGGTCATCCCGCGAACCAACGATTTTTGCCATCGAGCGCCAATCATCACGCAGTTGATCCCCGACCCGATGCCAAACATGCCAACCTGATCCCCGGGCATGATAAATTCATTTTCACAGGCAATCGCCATCGTCACCGGCAAAGCGGCCGACCCGGTATTGCCCAGCCAGGAATAGGTGGCGTAGTCGCGCGGCTCGGCAATACCGAGTGCTTCCAGCATCAACTTGCGATGGGTTCCGCCAACCTGATGGCAGACGGATCGGGCGATGTCGCCGGGCGACCAACCGGTTTCCTGCAGGAACTCAGCCATCGTCTCCACCCCGATCTCGATCCCCCGTTTCATCAGTTCTTCCGAGTCGGTTTCCATCAGGGGGGTCATATCCCGCCCCGCCTGGTCCTGTAGGCTTTGGCAAAGTTCGTTGTACTGGGTATTGGCCTTGCAGCAGGCGACCAGCATCTGATTATCGGTCGAACTGATGGATCGATGAGTCAACAGGACCGCGCAACTGGCCGAACCAATCGTCAAGGAAGCGACCGCCGACTTGATCGACTTGCGCGTCAGCGATTCGTCCCGGTTGAGAGCGTCGATAGTGGTCTCCACCAGCTGTCGCCCCCCTTCAGAACCAACGACCAGGGCCGACTCGATTTGTCCCAACTCGATCATATTGGCCGCCTGCACCATCCCGTTCATGATCCCCAGGCAGGCGTTGGAGACATCGTAGATCATGCAATCCGGCCCCAGCCCCAACTGGTGGTGGACCGTGCAAGAGGTCGCCGGCTCCAGAAAATCACGGCAGACCGAGCCGTGGATCAGACAACCGACCGTGGCCGGGTCCCGATCGGCCGCTTCCAGAGCCAGACGGGCACTATTGACGCTCAATTCGCTGGGCCGCAGGTTCTTGGGCCAAAAACGTCTTTCCCGAATACCGGTCATCATGCCCAGGCGACCCTCGGGCAGTTTCAGGCGACTGTATAGCGGGGCCAGTTTGTCTTCGATCTCGGCCGAAGTCCAAATATCCTGGGGCAAAGTGTACCCAAAGGACTCGATACAGACGTTTTGATAACGGGTTTTCATGCGTTTTACCGTTTTTTACGGTCTCAGCCGAGAGTTTGTCCGGGTTTCAAAATATATCCCATGCGGGCCAGGGCCCCACTCTGCTAGCCCATGCTATCACTGCTAGCACAAGATGTGGAGGCCGGCCGGGGGTCAACTGCAATTTACATGCAAAACCTTGACGTTTTTTTCCCATAATCGAAATTGTCTCCCGGTGGTTGTGAATCGGATCACGACACCATGAGGAGCATTTAACCAACGAGGAATTAACCGGCTCAGGCTTAGGACGGGCAACAGTCGGCACAAGCGGGCAGGTCGCAACCCGAAGATGATGATCATCACGGACGCCGACCTAAACAGCAGCAGTTGCCTGAACAGAATCCCGTGATCACACGATCAGATCCTGAACTGACGTTTCATTCTCGGCCTCAATTGGACCCACGAAGGGTCGTACCAGCAATTTAAAGGAGTAAACGATGCTTGAGAAACCATTGATCGGAATTAACGCAGATTACCGCAGTGCCCAAGGGAACCAGCCATCATTTTCTGTTATTACATCCGGGTATTATGACTGTATTTTGCGAGCAGGCGGTATCCCTGTCGTGATTCCACCAATGACGTCCGAAGATGATATTTCCGGGCTTCTGGAGAGGCTTGATGGAATTGTCCTGATTGGCGGTGCCGATCTCGATCCCCGCCGCGACGGTTTCATGCTACACCCGGCCATCCGCACCATGGACAATCGCCGCGAGTCGTTTGACCGTAAACTGATGATGGCGATTGCAGAACAGAAAGTACCTGTATTTGGCATCGGAGTTGGCCTGCAATTGATGAATGTCACACTCGGTGGAAACCTGTTCCTGCACATCCCGGAAGATGTTCCCAACGCGATTCCCCACAAGGATCCCCAAGACCCGGGTCACCGTCACAGCCTGGACGTGGTCCCCGGTTCCCTGATGGAACGTGTTTACGGGGATGGAGAAATCCGTGTCAGCAGCCGCCACCACATGGCGATTGACGAAGTCGCATCCGGATTTACCGTCACCGCTCGCTGCCCGGATGGCGTTATCGAAGCGATTGAAAGCGAGATCCCCGGCTGGTTCGCCATGGGCACCCAATTCCACCCGGAAAATGACGCCGCTTCGGCGCTGGACGTTCGTATTTTTGAAGAGTTCATCGAAGGGATACAGATCGAAAGTGGCAATTTCCTCCGTATCGCGGCCTGACTCAACACCTCACCCATTTCGAAAAAGGGGGTGAGTCAACCGGTTTTTATTGCCAACCAACGCGGTGGGATGCCGACTTTAAAGGATACCACCGCTTTTTTTCTGCCCGCATTCAACTGCTAGCTTAACCTGTGATTGTCGATGTTTTTTCCCAGGCCAAAAAAATGGACCGGGTCAAATCCCCTGGACCCGGCTCGAAGGATTGACCAGGAACTGTCGGACCGCCGACGCCGGTTGGCCATCGGTCTGTCGATCTCCGAAGACCTGGGCTCCGTCCAGGGATCGATGATCCTGACCGAGGGTCATGGGAAATATTTGCGTCTCAGGCATACGGTCAGCGAATCCCTGGAGCTGCCGGAAACCGTTCGGGACACTTGCCAGCAGATCTCACAGTCCGAACAGCCAGATTTTCAGGCAACCCTGCTGGCCAAGTCGGACCTATCCGAGGCCCTCTGCCCGATCATCGAGTCACTCAAGCAGAATGCGGGGAAGTATGTCGACCGCTTGCTGTTTGTCGCGGTCCACGACCCCGGGATGTGGTTCGATGATTTTGATGGCCAGCGAACGTTCAGCAACTGGATTGACCCGATTTGCCTGGCGGAAACAACCGGCATCACCACCCTCGATGCATTTCCCGCCCGCGACATGGCCGCTGGGGGCAACGGGCAACACCTGTACTGCCTGCCCAATTGGTTGATGATGGCGGACCGTTCCAAAACGGTTTCCGACCAGGCCCGCCTGTTCATGTCGATCCAGGGCAAGTCCAAGGTCGTCTTCCTGCCACCCTCCGACGGACTGGAAGCCGAGATCCCCCGCATTCAGGTCGTGGAGACCCTCGGCCTCGAATTCCTGACCAAGGTCCTCGAGTTTTTTGGCCTGGGTCAACTCCAGGAATCGACTGAGCAACTCAATATCCAGGGCCAGGCGATCCCCGAATTACTGGCCGCCTGGAAGTCGCTGCAGTCTTCCGCCCCGTTCAACCAAATCGAGGACTACCTCGATTGTTGCCAGTCCTGGCAGACGAATCCGTTTTCGGCGGCCGACCTCGTGCGAACCTCGCTCGTTTTCCTGGTTGAAATGCTCCACCTGACAGCTGCGCGCATGGTCGACCCGGCCACGATATCCCACGTGATCATCGAAACCCCGGACGAACTGGCAGCCTCATTGGTCAACCAGCTTGATCGAACCTTCGCATCGGCAACAGCCGGCCTTGTCGACCAGTTTGGCCTGGAGAACGGGCGGGTCCAAGCCGCGGGAACTGCGGTTCTGGGAATGCTGCACATCGATCAGATGCCGGCCAACATTCCCTGGCTTAGCAATGCGGACAGCCAGCGCATCCTGGGTCGGTTGACACCCGGACGACCGACCAACTGGCGGCAGGTTCTCCGGGAGATGGCCGACTTTCAGCCGCCGGCCATGCGTTTGCGCGACGCGGTCTGAACCTGCGAGACGACCGCTTATTGATCCCGCTGCAATGCCGTATCCCGAGCGAATCCTTTGCAAACCAAGGTCATCTGGCCCCCCTGACCTCCACCTCGCATCGCTGCCTGACGATTGAAACGGACACTGTAACCGACGACATTCCCACTATTGCCGTCTCCCACGTAACAGACGCAGCCTGCCGGGATCATATTCCCCGCGCGGCCCGCCCGCTGAAAGTTCATTCGCCCCGTCGTCATCACGTAGTCGACTTCACCACCCTTTTCCAGCCCCATGTCAACAGCCGGTCGCGCCGTGTAGATGGCAGCAATCCCGCCGGTCTGACTACTCATCACCCAGCACTGCAGATTGCCACTCAGGCGATCGAGGACAAACAGCCCTTCGACATTGTCTTCCGTATCAATCAGACCGGTCGCCATCGCCAGCGACTTGCCGCTAGACGCCGTATCGGCCTGGAGCACAATCGGCAACTCCGCTCCGGAACCGGTTGCCCGATCCGCCCCCGCCACATAGAGTCCCAGTCCGACGCCCAGCGCCGAAGCCGCAAAAACGACGACCGCCAGGCCCGCGAATGCGAGGGCGATCCGTACTGTTCTGTTTCGTTTCTTTTCCATGCTCATTTCCCGATTCATCTGTCACCTGTTCCAATCGAAATTTCGCCCCTGCCTATCAGCTCAGCGCCTCATATTATAGGGAATCGGGCCGCCTGTCATCTCCTGAATTCACTCGATAAATCCTCAAATAAGCGGACCGCCGAGGGTTTTGAGACATTTTTAAAACCACTACACTATGTGGACAGACCCCCTCACTCTGACAGAGGTAACTGCGATGAAAGACAAAGCATTCTGTATTCTGCTGGCATGGCTCGTCACCGGATTTGGTTTCTCCTGCAATGAGACACAGGGACAGACCAAGTCGCGCGCCCTGATTGTCGATGGTCAGAACAACCACCAGGTCTGGCCAAAAACCACGGTAATGATGAAACGCTACCTGGAAGAAACCGGCCTGTTTGAGGTGGATGTGGCCACAACCGCATCGAAAGGAACGGACGCCAACTTTCACCCCGACTTTTCAAAATATGATGTCGTCGTTTCCAACTATAACGGGGCCGCCTGGCCCGAGAAAACCCAAGAAAGTTTTGTGGATTTCATGAACCAGGGAGGCGGCCTGGTCGTCGTTCACGCAGCCGACAATGCGTTCTCCAACTGGAAAGAATACAACCAGATGATTGGCCTCGGCGGTTGGGGGGGACGCACCGAAAAGAGTGGCCCTTACGTCTACTACTCGGAAGATGGCGAGGTCGTTCGGGACACGAGCGAGGGACGTGGCGGCGGCCATGGTCGTCAGCATGAATTTCCCGTGGTCACTCGCAACTCGGATCACCCGGTCACCAAGGGCCTGCCCTCCGAATGGATGCACGCCCAGGACGAACTGTACGACAAGCTGCGAGGCCCCGCCCAGGGGATGGTCGTCCTGGCCACCGCCTACTCGGACAAGGGGACCGGCGGATCGGGACGTCATGAACCGATGTTGATGGCCATCGAATTTGGCAAGGGGCGGGTATTTCACAGCACCCTGGGGCATGGTGATTACTCGATGGAATGTGTCGGGTTCATCACAACCTTCAACCGCGGTTGTGAATGGGCCGCGACCGGAAAAGTGACCCAACCGATCCCCGAAGATTTTCCGGGCCCCGATAAAACCAGCAAGCGGGCGAAACCGGAAAAGTAGGGCCGACAGCTCGGCCCAGGTGAAAGCCAATCCGTTGGAATCTAGGGCGTGGCCGCTGCGGAACCGACAAAGGACTCGACAATTTGCAGGAGCTGGTCCAGTCGGAACGGTTTGTACAGCACAGCCCCCTGCCGCAAGCCGGCCTGGCGGGCCTTGACGATAGAATGCCCTTTGTCGTAGCCAAAACCGGTCATCAAGATCAGGTTGGGACTCTCCTGACCGGTAATCTCTTTGAGCTTCAACAACATTTCATAGCCGTTCATATCGGGCAGATGGATATCGGCGATAACGGCATCATAATGCTGTTCTGAATTGCGGATCATCATCATGGCCGCCCCCCCTTCGTGGGCCGTTTCCACGATACAACCGTACCGATCCAGCAGGTTGTGGGCCGAGGTCCGCACCTGTTCATCGGCATCGATAACCAGGACATGCTTCCCCTTGAGAACCGGCCGCTGGTCAATCTGGACGCCAGCCGGCACCGCCTCGGCGGGAGCCATCTTTTCCCCCACTTTCTGAATCACCTGGCGGATATCGCGGGCATTCTTCAGAATCGATTTGAGGCGCTCCACCACCCCGGGGTTGTGGCCGATATAGCTTTCGATCACCTGGACCGTGTCGTTCAGGATCTCGTCGATCGGCAGGGCCACGGCACTGTGGATCGCTTCGACACTCTGTTGCGCCGTGTTGGCCCTCTGGGCCACCAACAACTCAAGCGTGTTGAGCGCCTGGGCAATATCCTGCGCAAAGGCCTCGACAAATTTCAGGTCACTCTCATTGAAGGCCCGCACCTCGGGACTCTCCACGTTGAACGACCCGATCACCTGGTCGTGGTAAATCAGGGGAACGGTCAACGAACTCTTGGCACCGATCAACCCATCCAGGTACAACGGGTCATTGGTCGTATCCTCGCACATGTAGCTCTTGCCGGTCGCCGCGACAAAGCCTGTGACCCCGTTATCCTTGGCCGAGGCAAACAGGGGCTGTTTGGCCCGCTCCGAGTCGATACCGACCGAGAGCAAGGGCTCCAGCAGTCCGCTGGCGTTGTCAATCAAACGGATTTCAACCACGTCATAATTCAGCAAATCCTTGGTGTAGTGCAAGATGTTCTGCTTGAGCAGTTCAATCCGGTTCTCCACCTCCATTTCAAAGATCTCTTCCGGCCGCAAGTCGGCCAGCGCCATACCCGCCTGGTGCAACGCCTCCAGTTTTTGCCGTTGATGGGTGAATTGCGTCGAATCCCGCACGGTCACAACCAGGAAAATCACCTGCCCCGAACTTCCCAGCACGGGTGCTACATTCAACTGGTAAAACTTGTCGTGCAGCTGCATCGTTGCCGCACAGCTCGTCTGCTTGGCCAAGGCCGTCCCCAGGGGACTCAATTCGGCTCCCAGAATTTCCGGGTTACCGATGGCCTTATAAAAATTAAGGCCAGTGAAGTTCGACATGTCGAACCAACTGGCCAGTTTGTTGTTCGCCTGGATAATCTGGTAGTCACAGTCAAGCAGTGCCACCCCATCCGGCATATCCCTGACGATGAGGGAACCGATCAACATCTGTTGAAAGGAGAGTGATGCCAGGTGATTCCCCGCGTTGGGCGGGGGTTTGGTCGGCTGGGGCTGGGAGGGCCCGAGATAGATTCCATCAAACGATTCGGAGCCAATGAATGACAGTGCCTCGAGCAGATCGCCAACCCGGACCACTTCACAATGCTTCAGAAATTCATCGGGAATTTCCGGCCATTCGTCAGATTCGTTTTTTAGACAAAGTAATTTCCGCACGTCGTCACCGCGAAACAATCGCACCTGTTGGCAAGCGGACCCGGCGATCCTGTTCTGCCAAACTGTCGCCATGACCTGAGCCATGAAACATCTGACCAAATCATTACGGCCGAAGCAACCTCTTGTCATCTAACTTAGTTTGGCAACCCGTTTCCGAATAGTTGAATTGCCGGTTTCCGATCGTATTCGTCACAATTGGGGTTGGATTAAAACAGTTACCAAAGAGGATCCAGTTAATGGAGATGGTGGCGGGGATGATCTATGGTACAAAGAGAGACCGGGCCAGGGTGGCCACTGCAAACCAACGGCGCAAAAGTGGGCGGCAATCATTAAGTGAATTTGATTAACCAGAACCGATTTTAAAGGCTTGATTTCAGCCACCATAAAGGTGGCAACGAGCGTATGGGCAGGAAAAAGAGGAAGAACCCGGTAGTCCGGACCGATTTTCGAAAGCGCCACGATTCGAAAACGCGGAAGCGGGATTTCACGCGCGAATTCCATTCGGGCGACGAATCGATCGAAAATCTCCGTCGCGGTGAGCGAATTTCGGGAAAAGGCGACCTGACCCGCAAGCGGACCGTCAGCGGTGCCAAGGTCGGCCAGGAGACGGGGGGATTCCAGGTCGAATTACAGGTTGACCCGGAAACCTGTGAAACGGGGCGAGTGATCAGTGTCCACGGACTGAACTCGATCGTGCAGACGGAAAATCGGACCTATACCTGTGCGATCAAAGGTGTCCTCAAGTCGCTCTCCACCGACCTGCAGCATGTGGTCGTGGCAGGAGATCACGTCACGCTGCAACCGATCGACGAGGAAACAGGCGTGATCGTGCGCGTGGAACCACGCTTCAACCAACTGAGTCGGACCAGCCGACAACGACAACAGATCATCGTGGCCAACATCGACCTGGTGCTGATCGTTGCCAGCGCGGCGGAACCTGTTCTCAAGCCAAACCTGATCGATCGTTTTCTGATTTCGGCGGAAAAAGCCCGGATCCGGCCCATTATCGTGATCAATAAGGTCGACCTCGTCGACCAGGCCGACCTGCAACCCGTCGTTGGGGTCTGGAGCCAGATCGGCTACCAGGTACTGCTGGTGTCGGCCCAAACGGGGCAGGGGATCGAGGCATTGAAATCCGTGATCCAACAGCAGGACAGTGTCGTTACGGGACAGAGCGGAGTCGGCAAATCATCCATCCTCAATGCGATCCAACCAGGTCTCGAGTTGCGCGTCTCCGATGTCAGCCAGGAAAATCAGAAGGGCCGTCACACGACCACAGCGGCCCAACTGATCCCGCTGGAACTCGGTGGGCACCTGATCGACACACCCGGGATTCGGCAGTTCCAGTTATGGGACGTCATTGCCGAAGAAGTGGGGGGGTATTTTCGGGATATTCGCCCGTTTGTGATGGGCTGCCGATTTCCGGATTGCACCCATACCCATGAAGAGGACTGCCTCGTCAAGCACGCCGTGGCCGATGGCAAAATCGACGTGCGACGCTACGAGAGCTACTGCCAGATCCAGGGAAGCGACGCCTGATCATTCCTGCCAACGATCCAGTCGGTCCAACCGGTCCAGTTTCCGCGCGAAATGCCCCGGAAATCACCTCGTCGCGATGATTCTGCCTCGTTTCCGGGCAACCTTTCGGCTACCATCACGACGGTTGTCCCGGCCAGTCTGGCCCGCTCTCAATCCCTGCTGAATCAAAATGTCTTTGTCCCACGAATACGAAACCACGGCGCCCGCCATCGACTTCAAGGGGAAGTATGCCTTCGTCAGTCTCGGCTGCCCCAAGAACACGGTCGACAGTGAACGGATGATGGGATTGCTCAAGCTCGACGGTTACGAATTGACCGATGACCCCGAGCGTTCCGATTTCGTGATCGTCAATACGTGTGGGTTCATCGAACAGGCGCGAACCGAATCGTTCGCGGCAATCGATGAAATGCTGGAACTCAAACGGCAGGGCAAAACACGCGGCGTCATCGTTTCCGGTTGCCTGGCAGAACGCCAAAAAGAGCAACTCCTGCTGGACCGGCCCGACATCGACTCGCTGGTAGGTGTTTTTGGCCGTGAGGAAATCACTCGGATTGCCGACCGGTTGTTGGGGGACCTGGCGGAACAGCGGATCATTTTCCAACCCGCTCCCATCCGGGCACTGGCGGACGAGAACCGGCTGCAGATCACACCACCGCATTTTGCCTACCTCAAGATTTCGGAGGGATGCGATCGTCTCTGCACGTTTTGTGCAATCCCCAAGATGCGGGGCAAACACGCTTCCAAGCCGATGGAACAGATCCTTTCTGAAGCGAACGAACTGGCCAAAACCGGGGTCAAAGAGTTGATCATTGTCGCCCAGGATACAACCTACTACGGGATGGACCTGTACGGCGAACCCCGCTTGACCGAACTCCTCAGGGAACTGGACCAGGTGGAGGGCCTTCAATGGATCCGCTTGATGTACTTCTACCCGATGTACATCGACGATGAACTGCTGGAAACGATCGCCCAGGCCGAGCGAATCCTGCCCTACATCGATATGCCGCTGCAGCATTCCGACGACACGATGCTCCGACGCATGTCTCGCAGAATCAACCATCTGGATGCGGAAAAACTGATTGATCGGATGCGTGAAGTCATCCCCGACCTGACCCTGCGAACGACCTTCATCACTGGTTTCCCGGGAGAGACGGAAGAGCAGTTCCAGAACCTGGCTGATTTCGTTACCCGCCATCAGTTCGAGCGAATGGGGGTCTTTACCTATTCTTACGAACCGGACACACCGGCCGCCAAGCTGCCGGACCAGATCGATGACAACGTCAAAGAGGAACGCCGCAATCGCTTGATGGCGATTCAACAAGAGATCGCTTTTGACTTCAACAAGCGACAAACAGGTAAAACCATCCAGGTGATCATCGATCACCCGGTGCCGGATCAGCCGGGTGTCTGGATCGGCCGGGCACCCTTTGATGCACCCGACGTAGATGGCTCGGTGTTTGTAACGGAAAGCGGAAAATCATTGGCACCCGGTGAGATCGTCCCGGTAGAAATCGTGCAGGGTCACGGTTATGATCTGGTCGGTGTCGCAGTCTGACGGGATAGGAAAAATGACGCAAGCACGCAAAGACGCATTCAATGTTCCCAACCAACTCTCCATGGCCCGACTCGCCCTCTCGGTCGCCGTGTTCGCCCTGATCCCACTCCATTTCTATTGGATCGCTCTGATCGTTTTCGTGATTGCCGCCGGTACCGACTGGGTCGACGGCTGGTACGCCAGGAAATACGACCAGGTCACCCAGCTGGGCCGGATCCTCGACCCTTTCTGTGACAAGATCCTGATTTGCGGCACCTACATCCTGGTGGCCGTGGAAATGACGGCGGTCGAGACGCTCCCCTGGTATGCCATCATTGCCGGCTGGATGGCGGTCGTGATTGTCGGGCGGGAATTACTGGTCACGGTGATTCGCAGCCTGGTCGAAGGTTCGGGCGGCGATTTTTCCGCCAAAATGGCCGGCAAACTGAAGATGTGGTTCCAGTGCATCGCCGTGGGTGCCGCCCTGGTGGCGCTCGCCTTGAAGGAGCAATCACCCGAAGCGGATCTACCGATGTGGTTGTTCGGCGTGCTCGTGATCTTTGTCTGGGCCTCGATCGCCTCGACGCTTTACTCTGGCTGGCTGTATGTCTTGATGGCACGCCCTGCCATCCTGGGTGAAAGTGAGCCTGGCGATGAGTGATGACGGGCCAAACGTTTCCACCGAAAGTCTCTGTCGACCGTTGGACCGATCCTGACGGGCCCCGATGATCACCAACTACCTGTTCATTGCGGCACTGGTCCTGATCGCCTTGGCCAGCCTGCCCCTGGGAGGCCGGGCTCTGCAACGGATTCGCCTCCGCAAGAGTGGTTCCGCTGCCGACGCCCTGTTGCCCCCGCGTCCCCAGGTCGAATCGCCACTGGGGCTGGTTGACGTTCTGGTTGTCTTCCTGTTCTGGGCCGTCTCCCAGGGCGCCGCCCTGGAACTGACCCTGTCCCTGATGAATTTACAGCCGGGCGATCTGCAGGAACTGGATGCGAGCCAGCAGGTCCCGCTCTACGCCGGGATGGCATGCGGGCAGTTAATAGCAACCTTGTTTGCCCTGGCCTGGATAACGATTCGTTACCGCCACCCGCTCCAGATCTTTGGTGTTGGCCCGCGTTTCCTGTTAGGCGACGTGCGGCTGGCCGCCTCTGCCTTCGTGTTGATCATGCCCACGCTGCTGCTGCTGCAGTGGCTCTCCAGTTTGCTGGTCCAGTACCAACATGGGACGATCGAACTGCTCAAAGATGGAAACAACCTGCTGGCGACACTGCTGACCTGGGCCGTGGCCGTGCTACTGGCCCCCCTGGCCGAGGAGATCTTCTTTCGTGGCATGCTGCAGTCCTGGCTGCAGCGCATGGCAGACGCCCGCGGCACCGTTTCGACGGGCAGGGCCGTAATGGGGGGATTTTCGTCAGGAGAGAGCGCCAGCGAAGGGATCGCGGCGGCTGAAACCGTGGGCCCGTCACTTCCTCCCGGCAACCAGAGCCAGGCGGGATGGATGCCCATCATCCTCACTTCGATCGCGTTCGGCGCCGTCCATTTCGGCCAGGGGCTGGCTCCCCTGATCCTGTTCCTGTTCAGCCTGGTCCTCGGTTTTTTGTACCGACAAACCGGCAGCATCCGGGTTTGCATTGTGTTACATATGTTGCTGAACGGTTACAGTATGTTCTGGGTCACACTCGACCTGTTCATCAACGGAAACGCCAGCACCCCCTGACATGCCTGTCTTCAGCCATGGATGGGCAAGGAATAGAAATCAATGCCAACCGGATTCGGAATTATCGGCTGCGGGATGATCTCCCGTTTTCACGCGCGAGCGATCGCTGAAATCAAAGGCGCCAAGCTGGTCGCCTGCTACGATCACGTGGGAGCGGCCAGCCAGCGATTGGGTAAAGAATTTGATATCGACTATTACGCCGATCTGGACGAGATGCTGAAAGATGATCGAATCGACGTCGTGACCATTTGTACCCCCAGCGGCGCTCACATGGAGCCGGGCGTGGCGGCAGCCCGGCGAGGCAAGCATGTGATCGTGGAAAAGCCACTGGAAATCACACTGAAACGATGCGACCGGATGATTGCCGCCTGCCAGAAGAACGGGGTCACCTTGGCGACCATCTTCCCTTCCCGATTCCACCGTTGCTCCCAGTTACTGAAGAAAGCGATTGACTCCGAGCGGTTCGGCCGGTTGACGTTGGGGGATGCTTACGTGAAATGGTTCCGTACCCAGGAGTACTACGACAGCGGGAAATGGCGAGGGACCTGGGAGCTGGATGGCGGCGGCGCACTGATGAACCAGGCGATCCACAGCGTCGACCTGCTGACCTGGTTGATGGGACCGGTTGCGGAAATATCAGCCCACACCGCCACCCTGGCCCACAAACGGATCGAGGTCGAGGACGTGGCCACGGCGACCCTCCGGTTCGAAAATGGTGCACTGGGCGTCATCGAGGCGACCACCGCTGCGTTTCCCGGAAGTTTCAAGAAGATCGAAATTCATGGCAGTGAGGGTTCCGTCACCATCGAGGAAGAGGATATTACCTCATGGCAATTCAGCAAAATGACCGCCCAGGACAAGCGGATCGCAGCCGAATACGGCCAGGTCACCCAGACAGGTGGTGGCGCCGCAGACCCGGCGGCGATCGGGCACGCCGGCCATAAACAGCAGTTCCAGGAATTTCTTACCGCCATCAACAAGGGCACGGCCCCGGAGATCGACGGGAACGAGGGTCGCCGCAGTGTCGAGATCATTTTGGCCATCTACAAGTCGGCCGAAACGGGAAAGACGATCCAACTACCTTTGAAAAGTGACCCCGTGCTCAAATCCCGCCAGACCGGCAACGGATGAACCGACCCCCAACCCGTGACCTCTAATATCCCATGCTACTTACCCGCATCTTTCTGGCGTCCCTGATTATCTTCACCGCCCTCTGGCGGGTGGATGCTCAAGAGAGCGAACGCACAACCGTAAAGTCTTACACCCACCCGCGCACCGAACATTTTACCGATTTCGCATTCATCAGCCCGCTACCCACCCCGTTTGTCGAGGCGTACCCCAAGCGAAAAGAGATGGGAGACCAATACCTGGATTTCCTCGGTGTGATTGCTATTGTCGGCGAAACGAAACAGCAACAAACTGACATGCGCCGACTCGCCCACGTGCTGATGGGTCTTATCGACAATGACCAGGACGGCCTGCCGGACGACAAGCGATTGTGGGACAAGTGGAAAGCCAAGACCAACCCCAGAAATCGCCTGGTACTTTATGTCACCGGGCAAAAGGAGAAGTACAAATCATTCGATGGCGAGAGCCCCAGCGTCTATCACCAGGGCTGGTGTTCTTTCCGTGATGGTGAAAGGCTGCATCTCACTAATATCCAGGAAGAGCTGTTTCATTTCCTGCAGAGACATTTGTGGGAACGGGAATACCCACACGCCTTCGGCCTGGACAGAAACCCCCGCAGTATTGCGCACCAGGCAGCTCTGAAAGCGGTCAGAAACCGGCATTATGTCTACGACCAAGACTGTATTTCAGACAGTGGCTGCCTGGTCCCTGAATTTTTCTTCTGCGCCATGACGGACATGATGAAAGGCTGGCAAGGCGACGGCTTTGACGCGCCAGGACAGGCCGAATGGCGCTTGAAAGGGAAGCCTACGGCCATCCGCCAGAATTTTCCGGACATGACAGAGATGGTTCTCACGATGCAGGATCAGGGCAGACTTCCCCGGAATTGGCCCAGTTTCTTTCTAAATGAAGAACCTCGGAGATAGTTGGCTGCGATAGCAAGGGTGCCCTTCTTTTGACGGAGCGGCAAGTGGCAGGACTCACCTCCAGGCACGACCGGTCGGGCAAAACGGAAAAAACCGTCAAACCAGCCGGAAAAACGGACGCTGCGCCCAGCTCCCGACACAGCCACCAATGATTTCGCTGGCCCCCAACTGTCACGAGTTGCGATGCCTCAAGTTGCTATTTTATCGAACCGTACAACCTGTCAGAATCAGCGGCGTCGAGGGGCGCCCAAAAGCGAACGGGCGATCAGAACTTCATTCACCGAACCGGGAAAGCAGGAGCACGGATGCTGGGCCGCTGGATCCAATACGTGGCAATCCGCTGGGTGATCAGCATTGTTGGCATGCTCCCGATCGAATGCTGTGAGTCGATCGCGCGGGGACTGGCCTGGCTCCTGACCCATCTGGTCAAGTTTCGCCGCCGTGTCATTGTCGAGAACCTGACAGCCGTCTATCCGGAAATGACCCCTGATGAGGTACGAGAGACGACGCGAAAAATGTGGTTTCATTTGATCATGATGGCCTTTGAGGTCGTCCATACACCGCGGCGAATCCACGACACCAACTACCTCGATTACGTCAAGTTACCCGATCAGGCCCTGATGACCGAGTACCTGATCGACTATCGGGCACTGGTCGCCGTCACGGGTCACTTCGGGAATTTCGAAGTGGCTGGTTACCTGACCGGCCTGCTGGGCATGCCGAGTTACACGGTCGCCCGCAAGTTGGATAACGAGTTCCTGGATGACTATGTCAACACTTTCCGGGGCACCCACGGACAGTTCATTTTACCCAAGGACGGGAGTGCCAACCGAGTCCAGGAAGTGATGGAGGGGGGCGCCATCCTGACGATCCTGGGAGACCAGCATGCCGGCACCAAGGGCTGCTGGATTGATTTCCTGGGACGGCCCGCAGCCTGCCACAAGGCGGTGGCCCTGTTCACCCTCAGTGGCAACGCACCGATGATGGTGACGTATTGCAAACGCATGAACAGGCCGCTTCACTTTGAGGTGGGCTGCACGGGTATCGCCGACCCACTCGACATGCCGGAAACCCTGAAAGACACTCGGCATCTAACCCAGTGGTACAACGATCGGATGGCCGATGCCATTCATCGGGACCCGGAACAATATTGGTGGGTTCACCGCCGCTGGAAAGAGAAACCGGTGCGAAAAACCAGGAAACAGAGGGATCAAATGGCCGCCTGATTCGTGCGGCGCGACTCCCCGAAAACAAACTCAACGACCGGGTCGATCGGACGTCCGAGCTGAACCTGGCCAGCTTACTTGGCCCCGACCAGCTTGCCCTCTTTCTCTCGCCTTCGCTCGGCAATCACCTCTTCCTGGATGCTGGCCGGCACCTTGCGGTAGCCTTTCAACTCCATCGAGAAGGTCCCTTGCCCCTGGGTCATGCTCCGCAGGTCCGTGGCATAACCGAACGTTTCGGCCAACGGAACTTCACACAGCACGACCACGCTGCCATCGGGCTGCATGTCCGTGGCCTCCATGATGCCGCGGCGAGACGTCAGATCACCGACAATCCCCCCCTGGAATGCTTCGGGGCATTCGATCTCGACCTTCATGACCGGTTCCAACAGGACCGGCTTGGTCTTCGGCATGTATTCGCGGAACGTCGTACGGGCACAGATCTGGAAGGCCATCTCCGAACTATCCACGTCGTGATAGGAACCGTCATCCAAGAAGAACTTGACGTCCACGACGGGGTACTCGGCCAAGGTACCTTTATCAATCGACTGACGAAAACCTTTTTCCACCGCCGGGATGTACTGCTTCGGAATTCGCCCACTGACGATTTTGTCTTCGAAAACAAAAGTCTCTTCGTTCTCTTCATCCACCTCGAGTGGCTCAATCCAGCCAACGATGTGAGCGTATTGACCAGAACCACCCGACTGTTTCTTGTGTTTGTAATTGAATTCGGCCTTGCGAGTCGGCGTTTCACGATAACTGACCTTGGGAGCACCGACCTCTACCTCGATCTTGTACTCGCGGCGAATGCGTTCAATGTAGACATCCAGGTGCAACTCACCCATGCCGGCCATGATCACTTCACCCGTCTCTTCATCAGTCATCACGCGGAAGGTCGGATCTTCCTTGCGGAATCGCTGCAGTGCCTTGCCGAGTTTTTCCGTGCTGGAACGCTCACTCGGGTTCACGGCAACCTTGATCACCGGCTCTGGCACAAACATGTTTTCCAACGCGCACATTTTGGCTTGGGCGGCGTACGTCTCGCCCGACGCACAATCGATCCCCATGATGGCCACGATATCCCCGGCCGTGGCCTCGTCCATCTCTTCCCGTTTGTCGGAGTGCATTCTCAGAATTCGACTGAACCGGTCCTTGCGGCCTGTCCGCTGATTGACGTAGGTCTCACCTTTTTTGATTGTCCCTTGATAAATCCTCAGGAACGTCAATTGACCATACGGATCCTCGACAATCTTGAACGCCATGCCCACGAACGGTTTGCTTGGGTCAGGGGCCAGCGGGTATTCTTCTTCTGGGTTATCCCATTGCTTAGCCTGAACCGTACGGTCCAGCGGCGACGGAAGATAACTGCAAATGGCGTCGATCAGGGGCTGAACCCCCTTATTCTTGAACGCCGTGCCCAGGAAGACCGGAGTGCAACCCTGGCCTTGCACGGCACTCTGTGTCACCTCGTGGATCAACGCTTCGCTGACCTCTTCTTCCGACAGCAATTTCTCCATCAGTTCATCGCTGTACATCGCCAGGGATTCAAGCATCTCCTGCCGCCATTCTGCGGCTTCCTCTTGCAACTCGGCGGGTATATCCTCTTCCCGAATATCCTCACCCTTGTTGCCATCAAAATACATTGCCTTCATCGTGATCAGGTCGATGACCGCTTCAAACGTCTCGCCGGCACCGATCGGCATTTGCATCAGGACGGCGTCCGCGCCCAGTTTTTCCCGCATCTGGCCAACCACTTTTTTCGGATCAGCACCGGTGCGGTCCATCTTGTTGATGAATGCCAACCGCGGCACGTGGTACCGTTTCATCTGTCGGTCAACCGTCAACGACTGCGCCTGAACACCACCTACGGCACATAACACCAAAACAGCACCATCCAGAACTCGCAATGACCGTTCCACTTCTACGGTAAAATCGACGTGGCCAGGCGTATCGATCAGGTTGATCGTTTTATCACCCCAGGAGACCGAAGTCGCGGCACTGGTGATGGTAATCCCCCGCTCCTTTTCAAGCTCCATGTGGTCCATGGTCGCACCATCTCCACCACCTCGAACTTCTTCGATCTTGTGGATCCGCCCGGTGTAATACAGGATCCGCTCACTGAGCGTAGTCTTGCCAGAATCAATATGCGCTGAGATTCCGATGTTACGAAGGTTTTTGAGGTTCATCACGACACCCGTCAATACTTGGTCCTTTGGCCAATTACGATTTCAATTAATCCAACGATTTTCAATTAATCCAACTAAACTGACTTTTTCTTATTCTGACTTTTTCTTATTTCGCATACTGCGACCGACTGCGTTGTTTGGGCTTGCCAACTGTACGGACGCAAAAGCTAAGGCGTTCGCACCGAGAGAGTCGCTAGAATCTCGATCATTTGGTCTTCATCCGTGCCCAAAGATCTGCAATACGAGATTACCAGTCGATTTTACTGGACATGCCTTCTTTCCTTCGGCACGCTCTCGATAAGATGGATCAATCTTAGTTAATTAGTCCCTCAATAAAAGGGCATTTCTCAATGGATCAAGGATTCTTAAGGCGGAATAAACCGCTTTCGTCCTCTTCCATCCTTTTTCGGAGTTATCGATAGGCGCGCTTTAAGAAACCAGTCCCTATATCGGGTAATTTCATCAACTTGACGACGATCGCCACTGGATTACCCCCGTACAGCCCGTTACGGGACCCCCAGAAGGTCTGCAGGCCTGTATTTTCTCCACGGAAACTCCTTAGATGGTCGACATCCCAATTCGTCTGCCTGCCTCTTCAAGGCCTGATCCATTCACCTCCAACCGTCTCCAATTGCCTCCCTCTGCCAGCATTTGGTGAAAAGGTTTCGCTCACTCGGCGTCGCCTCAACGCTCCCCCGGGAGACCTCCTGACAAAGAGCTGCCCCGTCCAAAGAAAACCAACAAATCTCTTTTTTATGCCGACAGTTGGCCCCAAAAGGTCGGTTGCCTAGAATACGACGGGGCAGGGAAAAGAGTGGGTAACCGGTATACCAGGGAAGCACCCGCCCCATTCACGGCGGTCTTCGCCACCACCAAACCGGTTATTCTCAGTCAGGAAAGTTGGATTAACTGAAATGTTTCGAGCCTCACCCGCCGTGCTGTTGCTGATTTGCAGCGTATCACTCCACGCTGAATTTCTGGCAGCCCAGGAACCAGAACCACCGAAGATCGCTCCGGCCAGTGACGAGGGCCAGCTCGCCATCGAGTCGTTCCAGTTTCCCAAAAAATGGGAAGCCCGTCTCTTCGCAGCCGAACCGGACGTAGCCAACCCGGTCGCCCTGCATGTCGACTATCAGGGCCGGGTCTTTGTCTGCGAGAGCTTCCGCCAGGAAGAGGGGGTCGAAGATAACCGGAGCCATTCCAACTGGCTGAACGATGACCTGGCAGCACAAACGGTCCAGGACCGGATCGACTATATCCGCAAGCACATCCCCGACGCCGACCAATCGTATACCTCCCACGACGACCGGATCCGCCTGCTGGTCGATACCGACCGGGACGGGGCGGCCGACCAGGTAACCGTGTTTGCCGACCATTTCAACCAGATCGAAGACGGCACGGGGGCGGGAGTCATCTTCCACAAGGGGCATGTCTACTACACTTGCATCCCTCACCTCTGGCGACTGCGGGATACCGATGGCGACGGCCGCGCCGACGAGCGAGAATCGCTGGCGTCGGGCTTCGGTGTACGTACGGCCTTTCGCGGTCACGACTTGCATGGATTGACGATCGGACCCGATGGCTGGATCTATTTCAGCATCGGCGATCGCGGGTACAAAATAGACGACGGGAAAGACCCAGCCTCCGGCGCCGTATTTCGCTACCATCCCGATGAAAGATATCCCTATATTAACCCAGAGGTCGTCGCCACAGGCCTGAGAAACCCGCAGGAACTGGCCTTCGATGATTACGGCAACCTCTTTACCTGCGACAACAACTCCGACAGTGGTGATAAGGCGAGGTGGGTTGCCGTCTTGCCTGGCAGCGATTCCGGGTGGCGGATGTACTACCAGTACTTGCCCGACCGGGGGCCGTTCAATCGGGAAAAACTCTGGCACCCATACGACCCGGAATCGACACCGGCCTACATCGTTCCGCCGGTGGCCAATATTTCCGACGGACCCTCGGGACTCACTTTCTACCCGGGGACCGGACTTTCGGAACATTTTAAAGACCGCTTTTTCCTGGCCGACTTTCGGGGCAACGCGGCATCCAGCGGGATCCGCACATTTCGGGTCAAGCCGCAGGGTGCGTTCTGGAAAGTCGACGATATGGAACAGACGATCTGGAACACATTGGCCACCGACATCGATTTTGGACCGGATGGTCGGCTGTACCTGTCGGACTGGGTCTTTGGCTGGGTCGGAGAGAAGAAAGGCCGAGTCTACACATTCGAAGACAAAGAGGCCGCCAATCAGCCGGTCGCCCTGGAGGTCAAGCAACTCCTGAGCGAGGGAGTGAACCAGAAAACCGAACAGGAGTTGGCTGATCTGTTGGGCCATCCCGATCGACGTGTCCGCTATCAAGCCCAATTCGAATTGGTCGACCGGGCCCTGGCGGCTGCCCGTTCCGAACCACCCCAATACTTCGCTGACCCAGGTGGCATAGCCGCCCAGGTACTTCTCAATACGGCCAGTCGCCCCGGCCCCACGCTAAGCCGAATCCACGCCTTGTGGGCCATCAACCAAGTGGATGATCTCCACAACCAGGTGTTTGGTGAAGAGCTCTTTCAAGCGATGAAGCAGCTCTCTCAAGACCCACACTCGGAAATCCGGGCGCAGACGATGAAGTTCCTGACAGAAATTATTGACCCCACAGAGAATTCTGAGCTTCGAGACCGGGTGGTGACGTCTCTAAACGATCCCGAGCAACGGGTCCGTTACTTTGCCACCCTGGCCCTTGGCTTGCATGGCAAGCCATCTGACCTGCAGCATGTGAGCGACCTGCTGACGACGAACGACAATCTCGACCCGGCCCTCAGGCATGCAGGGATCATGGCTCTTAACCAAATTATATGGCGACATTGGCGCCCCATCTCAAAAGGATTTGCACCTCCAGATCCGATGTCTCCTTTCCCGGCAGAGTTCCTCCAGCAACTCGGTCAGCAAGCACCCTCCCCGGTGCGCCTGGCATTCTGCGCAGCGTTGCGGCGGCTCATTCCCAAAGTTGATCGCCTGGGAAGCAATCGAAAACAGGGACGTCAATTTTTGGCCTCAGCACTGGCCCAAATGCTCAGCGACCCCGATCCCCGCGTCGCCCTCGAGGCGGCCCGGGCAATTCACGATGTACCCCTGAAGGAAGCGTTCCCCCCACTGGCGATCACGCTGGGACGTTCACAGGATCTGCCTTACCTGCGGCGGGCTTTGAACGCGAATTTTCATCTGGGCGACCCGGCCAGTGCCGCCAGAATTGCCGAGTTCGTTGTCAATCCGGAGGCCCCGGCGCCGCTGCGCCTGGAGGCGATCCAGCTTCTGGGCCAGTGGGCCAAGCCCAACCCCCGCGACTACGTCCTGGGAGACTGGCGGCCGATCGAGCCACGCTCGGCGGAACTGGCGGTGGCCGCGCTGAACCGAATCCAATCGGTGCTGCACAAGGAAGAGGAATTGCTGGCCGCCACGCTGGCGGCAGGCAACCAGTTGGGCGTCAAGTATGCACCAGGACCGCTACAAGCACTCGTACTCGACGATTCACTATACGAGGCGTCGCGGATCTTTGCTCTGCAAAACTTGAAACAGAGTGACGCCAAACTGTTTGACCAAACCTATCGAGAACTTTTGGCAAACATCGACTCCCAGCCCGACCAACTGGCGGTAAAACTGATCGACCTGCACCTCGAAACCGAACCGGATGAGGTCGAGCTGATCGACGCGTACCTGGCAAGTGAAAAACGCTCGGTCGAGGGGAAGCAGCAGGCCGTGGGGCTACTCGGACGCATGTCAGGCCCCGTCTCGGCCGGTCGCCTGGCCGCCGCCTTGCAACAGGCCGAACGGAACGAATTGCCGAACGAGCTAAGGCTCGATTACGTGATGGCTACCGAGCGACGAAACGAGCCTGAAATGGCCGAAGCTCTAAAACAATACCGCACTGCGATCGAATCGGCAGTGGCCGACAAGACCGCCCGGTATACCGATTCCCGGTTCGGTGGCAATGCCGAGCGGGGACGCCAGATTTTCTTTTACAAGACCGAAGTCTCCTGTGTCCGCTGCCACAATATCGATGGGACCGGGGGCGAAGTCGGCCCCGACCTGTCCGGGGTAGCGATCGACAAGACGCGGGATTACCTGCTGGAAGCGATTGTCGATCCGAATAAGACGGTGGCCGAAGACTACAACCAGACGATCGTGCTGACCTCCGATGGCCTGACGCTCACCGGACGGATCGAAGCGGAATCTGATGCTGAACTCGTTCTGATCGATGCGGAAGGTATTCGCACCCGCATCCCGATCGAGGAAATCGAAGACCGCAAGGTGGGTAAGTCGTCGATGCCTGAGGACGTGGTCGACAAACTTTCACCTCAGGAGATCCGGGACCTGGTCGAGTATCTCTACCAGCGGAAAACCCCGCCCAGCCAAAGAAAACATTCCGTGCCAGGTTCCTGATGCACCTGGCCGGTTCGCGACCGTTCAACACCCATTTCCCCTTTTCCATCCCCGCCACCTTGACCCGGCACACGATCAAGGGACGACCGACAGCGGATTCCAGCTAGCGGCCGTCCGGTGCCAGCGATCTGCAGCTAATATTCGTTTTTGTCACAGGGACTGAGCGGATCTCAACTTAGCACCACAGCTAGCTTCCACGGTCATCCAGCGGCCGACATTTTCCATAGATTCAACTTCCAACGATCCGGTAATTCCATTCTAATCGCCCAGCCAATGACGGCACGAGGTCCACCCCAACCGGCAGCCGTCGTCATGGCAAAAGCCAACCAGGAGATCCCTGGTACTCCGGCCAAGGAAGGTCGGGAACATTGACAGATTTGTTTTCGGAATTCAGTCCAGGGAGGGATTGAAAATGAAGCGACGTTTGACCTGCGCAAGCCATTGGATCAGCCTGATCCTGCTCGCCCTGTTCGTCCAGCCAGGCGCTGCGAACGACTCAACCGCTCCCCAAGCCCGCCTCTATTTCTTTACCAGCCCCGCCTGCCCCCCCTGTCGCCAGGTCGAACCGGCGATCCGTCAATTGGCGGCCGAAGGCTATCCCGTCACCGTCATCAACACCAGTTCCCAACCGGATTGGGCCCGACATTTCAAGGTCAACCGAACCCCCACGACGATCCTGGTGGCCGACCAGCAAGTGGTGGGTCGACAGACAGGACTGATCACCCTCGATGCCTTGCGAGGCTGGTTCGCCGCCTGTCGCCCAGCGACCGCGCCCACACCGCAAACCGCCACCCGCCAAACGAACAGCGACACCACTGGCCTACCCGCCCACCTGAACCAGGGGGGCATCGAGTCCGGGCAACCAACGATGCATCAAGGTACGACCGTCCCGGCCAACCAGGCAGAACAACGGGCGATGGCCGCCACCGTGCGACTGAAGGTCGCCGATCCCCAGGGGACCTCCTATGCGACCGGGACGATCATTCACCGGCATCAGGACGAGTGCCTGATTCTGACCTGCGGCCACGTCTTCCGCGATTCCCAGGGGCAGGGTGCCATCTCAATCGATTACGATTTTGTCAGCGGCCAAGTCAGAACAACGAGTGGCCGACTTCTCTCGTACGATGCCCAGGATCGGGACATCGCCCTGGTGAGCATGACCGCCAGCGGTTTTTCCGGACCACCGGTCTTCGTCGCCCAACCGGGCTACGCGATCCAGAATTCCGACCAGGCCTTCAGTATTGGCTGCGACCACGGCGAGGCTCCCACGATCCGGCGAACCCGGATCAAAAACCTGGCCAAGTACAACGGCGTTGACAAATACGACATATTTGGTCGTCCGGTCGACGGTCGCAGCGGGGGAGGCCTGTTCACCCCGGGGGGACAATTGGTCGGCGTTTGCAATGCGGCCGCCGTCGATTTCGACGAGGGAATCTACGTCGCACTGAACACCATCTATTGGCAGCTACAACAAGCGAACTTGACCAACCTGTTCACCGGGCCTGCCGCCATCGCCACCAATTACGAAACGGACCAACAGGCAGCCCCGCTGACCGCCTCACCCATACGCTCGAAGCCGCAGCCGGTAACCAGTGCCGCCATTCACGGGTCGGCCATTCACGGATCGGCCATTCCGTCGGCTCGTGATCTACGACAACCGGCCACTTGGACCAATACGAATCAACCCACGACAACCGGGTCAGCGACGCCGGGCACCGCCGGGCCTTTGCCGAACGAGGCGATCGTCATCCTCAGGTCCAGCAACCCTAACGAACCGCACCGTACACTGACTATTTCCAATCCACCGGCCGACTTGGTCAACCGGATTTACCAAGCCTCGGCGACCACGTGGGAGGGAAATTCCAACCGCTTGGCGAGACTGCAGAACGAGATGCCGCTGCCCCGCCAACCGGCCGGATCAGCTGACGGCGTAAGATCGCAGTCACCCCGTTAGCAGAGACGAGCCGCCGGGCCATGGATCCAACTTAGGGGATTTTCCTGTCGCAGGCCCTTTGGACTCCTAAAATGGCAAAAAGAAGGATTTTGTTGAAAATTTAAGGAACCCCTGAGTAGCTCATCGGTTAAAAAAAGCAGAAACTGACAAACAGCCTCCCGGCTGAGGTTGTTTTTACCTGATTATTGTTGAAAAAAACGCTGTGAATTCCTGGAGAAATTAGATGAATTTGCGAACTCAAATCCCCATGGTTGTGGCCTTAGGCCTCGTACTCTGTCTTGCTGACCTGTCGTTCGCTCAACCTGGCAGGAGTGGCCGGGGCAGCAGCCAAATGGGTCAGATTTTCAACAACCCGATCATGCTGCTCCGCAACGAAAAGATCGCTGAAGAGCTGGAACTGGTCGATGACCAGATGGACGAGTTGCAAGACCTGCAGGAAGAAGCGATGCAGCAAATGCGTGACATGTTCATGGGCATGCGCGACATGAGCCAGGACGAACGAGAAGAAAAAATGGAAGAAGTGGGCGAGATGATGGAAAAATTGAAGGACGATGTGGACCGCGTCCTGCTGCCACATCAGCAGAAGCGCCTGAAGCAATTGAACTTCCAAAACCAAAACCGCCGACGCGGTGGCACGGGCGTCAGTGACTCACTGGCCGAAGAGCTGGACATCTCGGAATCGCAGATGGAAGAGATGGAGAAGATTACCGAGAAAGGGAACGAAGATATCCAGAAACAGATCGCCAAGATGCGTGAAGACATCCAGAAGAAAGTTCGCGGCGTACTGGATTCGGAGCAGCGACAGAAGTGGGACGAACTGATTGGAGCCCAGTTTGACTTTGGCGACCGGAGCAGCCGCTGGGGCGGCGGTTCGTGGGGCGGCCGAGGCAGTGATCGCGGTAGCGACCGAGGCAGCGATCGAGATCGCGATCGAGGACGTGGACGCAGCGATTTCTGATTCTCCCCAGACAAAAAAAGACGCAAGACCCGCCAACCAAATTGGCGGGTCTTTTTTTTGCCTGGTCATTTTTTGCCTTGTTAAATCCGCATAAATCGAGGTTTTTCCGAAACTCCACGGCCATCTACCGGTTTTATTCTTAGCCGGCGTCTCCGTTTTCCAGAAGAAATGCACCGTTGCGTATGAACGCATCCCCTCTCACCCCAACCAAGCGGTGCATTTCTTCTGGCGGACGGATTGGCAAGTGGGGGCGAGAGAATTGCAACCATGGCTGCCCCGCTTGATAACGCCATTGAAATCGATACAACCGGCTCAGTCATCAAGGCAGTCAGCCGAATCCGGCAGGTCATGGGCGTCTGCCCTGATTCTATCCGGTTCCCGCAAAACACTGGCTAAAGTTGGGTTTATGGGGATGGGAAGCCTTGACGGTCACAGCGAGAGCAATCACCCTTCCTTGACGAACCCTTTCAACACCCGTTGTATTCAACCAAGCGGACAGACTGAACTTCCATGGACGTTGCAGAAATCCTTTTACGACGCGGACTGATCACCGAATCCCAGGTCAACGAGGTCCGGCAAACGGATGACGTTGTCACCTGGGCAACGGAACACCCGGATCTCGACCCGGATGTTGTGATGCGTACGATTGCCGGTGAACTAGGGCTCGATTTCATCGACTTGCGAGAGGAACCCGTCGACCTGGACCTGCTTGACGCATTCCCGCAAAAATTGATCTATCGAGAGAACCTCTTCCCGGTCTCACGACAAAATGGCTCCATACGGATTGCCACGGCCGACCCGCTGAACTTCTACCCCCTCGATGAGATTGCGGCTGCGACCGGATTGACCGTCGAACCGGTCCTGGCAGATCGAGTGGAAATTGCCAAGTTGATCAAGAATCATCTCGGCGTGGGCGGCGAAACGGTGGAAGGCCTGCTGGAACAGAAAGCCGAAGATGGCATTGAACTACTGGAAGAGATCGAGACCGACGGCAGCGAATTGTCGGAAATGGCCCAGGAGGCGAGCGTGGTACGACTCGTCAACGAAATCCTGCTGGAGGCGATCGAGTCGAAGACGAGTGACGTGCATATCGAATCGCAGGAGCGGGGAATTGTAATCCGCTACCGGATTGACGGGATCCTGCACACCCAGCCTGTTCCCCCGGAAATCAACCATTTCAGGGCGGCCATCATCAGCCGCCTGAAGATCATGGCCCGCTTGAACATTGCGGAAAAACGGTTGCCACAGGATGGTCGAATCAAATTGAAGGTCAAGGGACGCGAGGTCGACGTTCGTGTATCGGTCATTCCGATGATTCACGGCGAAGGCCTGGTCATGCGTATCCTGGACAAGGGTTCGATGGAATTCGAACTGCGCAACCTGGGGATGTCGCAAAAGACCTACGACATTTTCAGCAAGTTGATCCGCCTGCCTCACGGGATCATCCTGGTCACCGGCCCGACCGGCTCGGGTAAAACGACCACCCTCTATTCCTCGCTGATCGAGATCAATAACGCCACGACCAAGATCATTACCACTGAAGACCCGGTCGAGTACCAGTTGGCCGGAATTAACCAGATCCAGGTTCATCCCAAGATTGGCCTGACGTTTGCCCATTCACTACGGAGCATCCTGCGTCACGACCCGGACGTCGTGCTGGTGGGGGAAATTCGAGACCTGGAGACGGCAGAGAACGCTATCCAGGCCGCCCTGACAGGCCACCTGGTCTTCAGTACCTTGCACACCAACGACGCCGCCGGCGCTTACACCAGGATGGTCGATATGGGAGTCGAACCCTTCCTCGTCACCAGTACGGTCGAGGCAGTGATGGCACAGCGACTGGTTCGACGATTGTGCATGCATTGCCGTCGCGAGGTCACGCCCAAACAGGAAGATCTTCCGGACGATTTCCCGTTTGAACTGCTGGATGGGCCGATATACGAGGCAGGCCGTTGCCGCGAGTGCCGCGAAGTCGGTTACTCCGGCCGAATGGGTGTTTACGAACTGCTGACGACAACCGACACGATTCGCCAATTGGCCACCGAACGTTGTAGCACTTGGGAGATCAAGAAGGCAGCGGCCGAGAGTGGCATGGAGACCTTGCGTGATGACGGTTGGCTAAAGGTGATCAACGGGACCACAACCATTGACGAAGTCGTCAGGATCACCAAGAGCGACCGGACCATTAAAAGGAAGTAATCGACAAGGTTTCAGCAGATGGCCGACTTCACTTACACAGCTCGAGATGCCGCCGGACAGAGAATCAGCGGCACGATGTCCGCCGCTACCGAACGCGACGTGGTCAACCAGTTGCGTGGAAAATCACTCTTCCCGGTCACGATCGACGAGGCACAGGCCAAGAAGTCACTCTCTTTTGGACGTGGTGTCAGTGGCCAGAAGATCGCCATCTTTTACGATCAACTTGCCTCCTTGATGAAAAACGGGGTCCCGCTGTTACGGTCCCTTTCGGTATTGCGCGACCAGACCTCGATCCCCGCGCTGCAAACCGCGCTCGACGACGTCATCAGCCGGATCGAAGATGGTGAATCATTGGGAGATGCCTTTGCCTGCCATCCGAAGGTGTTCAGCGAAATGGCAGTCAACATGGCCCGGGCAGGTACCGAGGGTGGATTCCTGGAAGACGCTCTGGCGCGAGTCGCCCTGTTTACCGAGCAACAGGATGAACTGAAAAGCCGCACCATCGGGGCCCTGATCTACCCGGCCGTGCTGGCGTCGATCGGTACCCTCGTGGTGGCCGTTCTTCTCGTTTTCTTCGTGCCAAAGTTCGGTGAAATGTTCGATGCTTTACGCGAAAAAGGCCAACTCCCCGCGATTACCGACTGGTTATTGTCATTCAGCGAGTTTCTACAGATTTACGGCATATTTATCTTGCTCGGTTTTGCGGTACTTTATTTCGCTTTGCGGGTTCAATTACGTACCGAACGGGGTCGGCAACTGGCCGACCGGATTAAGATAAAATTACCGTTGTTTGGGATGATCTTCCTCAACTTGGCCGTTGCCCGGTTTTGCCGGGTGCTCGGTACGCTGCTGCATAACGGGGTCCCTATTTTAAAGGGACTGACGATCAGCAGTGACGCGGCCGGCAACCAGGTCCTGTCCCAGGCAATCAATGATGCCACGGAGAATATTACCGCCGGTGCCTCGCTTTCGGTGCCACTGGAATCGTCGGGGCATTTTCCCCAGAACGTCACCGAGATGATCAGTGTGGCCGAGGAATCGAACACGCTCGATACGGTGCTGGTCAATATTGCCGACGGGCTGGAAAAACAGACCACACGCCGATTGGACTTGCTCGTCAAGTTGATCGAACCGTTAATGTTGCTGGTGATGGCGATCGTGATCCTGATCGTGGTCATCGCCCTGTTGCTGCCGGTCATGAAAATGGGTCAGGCCCTGCAGGGTTGAAAGAAACAACTACTGAAATTTTAGATACTCAAAGGAGATAAACGATGCGTCGCAATTCCCACCGCCGAGGTCGTGGTGACCGCAGGGGCTTTACGCTGATGGAACTGCTGTTGGTCATGGCGATCCTGGTGATCATGGCTTCGATGGTTACGTTTGCGTTTCTGCAAATTCAGCAAAACGCCCAGTCCGACGCCACGCTCTCCCAAATCAGCACACTGGAATCTGCCTGCATGCAGTACAAACTCCAGGTGGGCCGATTCCCCAACACCCTGGATGATCTGCATATCCAGCCGGCCGGTCTGACAACCCGGCAATGGAGGGGGCCTTTCCTCCAAGATCCCGTCCCGATGGATCCGTGGGGCAACGAGTACGTTTACTCTCCGGACGCAGCGAACAATCGTGTTTTCATCAGTAGTGCCGGACCCGATGGTCAACAGGGGTCACCCGACGACGTCCCCGAACCGAACACCCAGTAATATCAACCCATGAACCGTTTGCCGAAACGTGACACGAGCGGGTTTACGCTGCTCGAACTGATTATCGTTTTGGCCGTCATGATCGCTGTCGCTGCAATGTCCCTGCCGATGTTGCAGCGTTCTTTTTCGGGCCAGAAACTCGACAAGGGTGGCGATCTGGTACGGGCCCACATGGGACGTGCGCGCGTCCAGGCGATCCGCAATGGCGAGATCTATGCCTTTTATTACCAGATCGAAGGCCCCGCTTTCCGCGTTGGACCATTCAACGAGGAGACCATCGATTCCATGACGAATGTTCCGCTGGATGAGGACCTGAGAAGTAGTAATTTCGATTTCGGTGATGACCTGTTGCCGCGAGATGTCCGTTTTTCCATGGCCCTCACCAACCCGGACGCCCGGGCCGCGGCGGCCATGGTGTCGGCCAATTTCAGGCCTGGAGACATGCGACCCATCCTGTTTTACCCGGACGGCACCTCGCAATCTGCCAAAATAATCTTGCAGAACAGGGAGAACGACGCGATCCAGGTGACGCTGCGCGGCTTGACCGGCACCACCACGGTGAAAAAGATAATTGACGATCGAATGATCGAGTGATGACCATGCCCAAACTCCATTTCGCAATCTCGAACCCGCAGGGCAAACGCCAAGGATTTTCCCTGCTGGAAGTCCTGTTGGCGATTGCCATCCTGGGGGGAGCGATGGTGGTGATTGGTCAGCTGATCAACCTCGGTTACCGCTCGGCCGTCGAGGCAAAGATTCGCAGTGACGCCAACATCCTGGTCGACGGAAAAATGGCTGAAGTCTCCGCCGGCATCATCGAACTGCAGTCGGTTTCCTCCAGTGTCATCGAGGAAAACCCGGACTGGATGTACAGCGTTGACGTCCAGCAGTCTGGCCAACTCGGCTTGTTGATGGTCGTGGTCAGCGTGGAACAGACCCCCAGTTCATCGGCCAACCCGATATCCATGTCCGTAGTTCGGTTCATGCCGGACCCCGATTACGATCCCCTCGATTACATCGACGAAGAATAATGCCCTGTACCGACACCCACAAGCGACTCGCCGCACGGCCAAGGCGCTCCCCTGGCGGGGGCATCTTCGGTTGCGCCAGCGCGGTACGACGGGGGGCGGGATTTTCCCTGTTGGAGGTCATCCTGGCCTTGGCTCTGTCGGTGGTCATCATTGCGGCCATCGCTTACGCCGTTCACCTGTACATGCTGACTTTGACCAGACAGCAGGGCGATATCGAACGCAAACAGGTGGCCCGCAGTATCATCATGATGATTCACAACGATCTGAGGGGAGCGATCCAGTACAAACCACAAGATTATTCCGGGCTGGAAAACTTGTACGAATCACTGGTCCCCGACGTCCTGGCAATGGCGATGGGAGGAGAGGAAACCGAAGAGACGGCTGAAGAGAAAGAAACCGACGAAGCCGAGGAGGAAGCGCCCGTGGTCGACGAGGAGCTGGCGACCAGTCGGCCGACCATGATCGGCAACAGCCAGGCAATCGTGATCGATGTCAGCCGTCTACCACGGGTCGATGAATACAACCCGATGATCGCCCTCAACACGAACCAGCCGCAACTCCCGTCCGACGTGAAGGCTGTCAATTACTTTTTTTCCGACCAGCCCTCGGAACAGGCGGATGACATTATCGATTCCCAGGGGGAACAGGGGGGCTTGTATCGTCGTCAAATCGACCGGGCCGTGGCGGCCTACCTGGGCGATACGGGACTGGCAGAATCACCCGATCAGTACACCCAATTGATCGCACCCGAGGTGGCCGCGATCTACTTCCGCTACTGGAGCGGCGATGCCTGGGAAGGTGAATGGAACAGTGACGAGTACGGTGGTTTTCCCCTGGCGATCGAGGTGACCCTGCAACTGGATCCCTTCCGGGCAACCGATTCTTCCCTGGCCAACGATGAAGATGAAATGGATTATTATCGCACGGTGATCCACTTGCCGGTGGCAGAACCTCCGCCCGAGGAGGCCGAATAACCATGCGCAACATTTGCCTCTCCAACGTTCGATCTTTCATCCGGCCTCCCGCCAGACCGACGCAGAACCGACGCGGTTCGCTACTGATCGTGGTCCTGGTCACGATCATCATGCTCTCGCTGGCAGCCTACACTTTTACCGCCCTGATGCAGACCGAGGAAGAAGCGGCCCGCTTGATGAGCCGCCGGGTCCAGTCAAAATACCTGGTCGATTCGGGTGTCGATTTCACGCGGCTTTTCCTCAGTTATGACAAGGATACGATCCGCGAAAAGGGGGGCGTCTGGGACAACGGCAACCTGCAGGGAATCCCGGTGGCAGCCGACCCGAACAAGGAAGGCGTGATGGGGCGATTTACCCTCATCTCCTCATCGCTGGACGAAATGGGCATTCCCGAGGGATTTCGCTACGGCTTGACCGACGAATCGACAAAGTTGAATCTGAATATCCTGCCCTACCTGGACCTGCTTCAGGAAAATGCCGGGCGGGATCTGTTGATGGGACTGCCCAACATGGACGAGTCGATTGCCGATGCCATCATCGACTGGATCGATTCCGACGACGAGCAGCGCGAATACGGGGCAGAGAGTGGATACTACTCGGGCCTCAGCCCGGCTTACCAGTGCAAGAACGCGCCGATGGACAGCCTGGACGAGTTGCTCCTGATCCGCGACATCACCCCCCAGCTGCTGTTCGGACTGGATATCAACCGGAACGGGATTCTTGACCCGGAAGAGAACAACCAGGCAACCAGCCTCGATTCCGACATGTCTCTGGGTTGGGCCAATTACCTGACGCTCTACAGCAAGGAATCCAACTTGACGGCCGACGGCTTGCCGCGGATCAATCTCAACAGCCCGGACCTGGAACAACTGTACACCGATCTCCGCTCCGCCTTCAATGAAGAGTGGTCGCAGTTCATTATCATGTACCGGGTGAACGGTCCTGCCACGCTGGGAGAAGATGAGGAAGCGCCCGAAAACAACCTGCTGGTGCCACTCGATTTCGACACACTCGAGGCTGCCTTCACCTTCAGGAACGCGCTCGAGCTTGTGGATGCCTACACAACCGTCAGTGACCCGGAATCATCAGGCGAAACGGTGATCATCAAATCACCGATCCGGATGTCCAATCTGCCGTTCACCTTGCCGAATCTGATGCGGAACATCACGACTTATGAAGGCGCGGTCATTCCGGGAAGGATCAACATGATGCAGGCGCCCCGAGTGGTCCTGGAGGGGATCCCTGGCATGACCCCGGAAATCGTAGAAACCATTATTGAAAAACGCGAATTTGAACTGAATGATCCCGACGGATCGGACTTGAACCGGCAATTCGAAACCTGGTTGCTGGTTGAAGGCATTGTAGATTTGGTAACGATGGATTCGATTTACCCATTTGTTTGCACCGGGGGAGACGTTTATCGGGCCGAAATCGTCGGATATTTCGATGATTCGGTTGGATCGTCCCGGGCAGAGGTCATACTGGATCATACGATTCCCGTACCCCGCATCCTGTTCTGGCGTGACAAAAGTCACCTGGAGACCGGGTACAGCCTGGATGTACTGGGGATTGACCTGATCGAATGAAACGGGCGCAAGCCGATATTTTCCACCAGAAACGAGGCTGACCGGGTGGTCAACCACTGGTGACAACCGATTGCACAACGGACGAGTTAGTTATGGCCAACTTGATTGCCTTGGAAATCAACGATGAAGACATCCTGGTCGTTGCCGCGCGCACCAGCGGGAAGCGACTGCAATTCACCCATGTCTTTGAAATCGCTCTGGCAGCCGATGACACAGAATCGGCAATCGCCGATTCACTGAAGACGTCCCTGACTGAAAAGGGTATTCCGCGGGGAGATACCATTGTCGTCCTCGGTCGCCAACAGATTGAAATGCGGGAGATCTCGGTTCCACCCGCACCCGAAAACGAGTTGCCTGACATGGTCCGTTTCCAGGCTCGCAACGATTTCTCGGCGTTCAACGAAGCGTGGAGCCTGGATTATGTCCCTTTCAAATGTCAACCCGAACAACCCCAACGCGTCCTGGCAGGTGCCGTTTCGCCCCAGTTACTGGAGCGATCCACAGCCGTGGTTGAGCAAGCCGGTCTGAAACTTTCCAAAATGGTCCTGCGACCGTACAGCGCCTGCGAACTTGTTCGCGCCAGGCTGGTTGACCAGCGCGCCAGGATGATTATCGACCCGAACGATGAACAGGTCGATTTGACACTGCTGATCGGTTCAGAATTGATGGCCACCCGAACGGTCCGCACATCCAAAGATTACGAATCGGAAGAAGTCGCTCGAAACCTGGCCGGCCAAATTCGACGGACACTCGCCTCCACCGCCAGCCTGCTCGAAGGTCGTCCCCTGGAGGAGTTTCTGGTCATCGGCGCCGAAGACCGGTTGCCTCACATGAAGCAGATGCTGGATGAGAATTTTGACCAGGCAGTCATCTTCACGGATCCATACAAGACGGTTCCCGGCATTTCCGCGATCGCCAAGGATTTACCGGAGCACCCCGAACGATTCGCGGCGCTGGTCGGCGCCCTGATGCGAGAGGCCTCGGGCCAGGCCCATACCATCGACTTCATTCACCCCCGGCAACCGATTGTCAATCGCAACAACCTTTCAAGGGTCTACCTTTTCGGTGGACTGGCAGCCGCGATGCTGGTTTGCATGCTGGTCGCTGGCTGGTGGCTGCTCAGCTCCCAGGATGTCAGGATCGCCGAGCTGAATGACAACTTGAGAAAGATCAAGAAGACCAATGAAGGCGATCGCAATCAACCCGGCGTGGAACAGATCATCGGCGAGGTCAACCTGATCGACGATTGGCAGACAAAGAATATCAACTGGCTGGACGAGCTGTATGAATTCAGCCAGCGATTTGAAACGCCCGATGATGCAATCGTCGACTCGATGACCCTCTCGGCCAACGAACGGAATGTCGGGCTGAGCCTGAAGGGTCGGGTCGGCAGCATCGGCGTCAACTCGGTACTGAGAACCAACCTGACTGCCAGGCCTTACCTCGTCAAGACAGGTCGAATGGTCGAGGAACCGGATGACAAGGATTACCCGATCAAAATCGAAAGCATGTTTGTCGAGTTGCCCACCGATATCGATGCCACCATCGAAAAGGTCAACCAGGCCGCCCGAGACAGAATGGAGGATCCAGCCGAAACCTCGCTAGAAACCGATTCTGTCAACGAAGAAGCCGAAACCGATTCTCCTCCGGAAAACAATTAACATTTCCACTGCTGAAACGACATGTTCAACAATCTTTCAAAACGCGAAAAAACGCTTGCTACCATCGTGCTTGGCCTGTTGCCCTTGATCCTGCTATTCATAGCCGGCATGTGGTTTAACAGCACCTATTTTGCCAACCAAGCCACGATTCGTAGTCTCGACAACCAGATTCGGACCCAGCAACAGAAACAGTCCGACGCCATTTTGGCTAACCAGCGCCGCTTGTACTACCGCGCCCTGTCGATGCCCACGGACTTCAACAAGGCCAAGATTAACTACGAAGATTGGCTGGGAAATCTGGTCCGTGATGAACTCAAGATGACCTTCCGCAATTTAAAACCATTACCCGCCGAGCAAAAACGCTATACGGGCGGTCGAACGATGGAAACTGTCTTTGTTTCCCATCCCTACTCGTTACGGTTTGACTGCACCCTGGATCAGTTGACCCGCTTTTTGCAAGAGTTCAGCAAGGTCGACCTGTTACAGCGGATTACCTCCATTTCCATCAGCCCTCGAGCGGCCGGAACGACTGGTGAGGACAAGAAAATTCGCACCGGGAAACTGACAATCGAGATGAAAATCGACGTGATTTCCTTGGTCGATGCGGATGAAACAAGGGATTTCGTGGTCGCCCAGCGCGAGCCGGAGCATACACTGGAATACTACGACGATCAGATTGTGACTCGCAATATCTTTGGCCCCGCCAACAACGTCCCAACACTGACGCTTTCCAGGAGCCGATCGGCCACCGCCGGTAGCGATATCGCCTTTACCCTCTCTGGCAAAGATGCTGACCGGTCAGACCAGCTTCAATTCGAGCTGCTCGAATCGCCGATCGAGGGTGCCAAGCTGTCACAGACTTCCAGCACATCGCGATCGGCCAAGTTCGAATGCCCCGCCCTGGAAGCGGGCGAATACGGACCGTTCAAAGTCCGAGTGACGGACAGCGGATTCCCCCCCAAATCTTCAGACGGCGAATTTGTCCTCAATGTGAGGGAAAGACGCGTTTCGGCACCCCCTCCCAAGAAACCGGAATTCAAACATGCCGGCGAGACAGCGATCACCGGGATTGTTCAGGAAAAAACCGGTGATTGGAAAGTCTTCGTATGGATCAAAACCCTGGGTAAAAAGCACCAACTGAAAAAGGGCGAATCTTTCGAACTCGACAAGTCGGAATGGCTGGTCTACACAATCACGCCCAAATCAGTAACGCTGCAGCGGGATGATCGTCTCATGACATACGGTGTCGGCGACCTCTTGACCGAACCAGAGAGCACCGCAGCGATTTCTTCCGGCGATGAAGGCACGGGCAGTTTCCGTCCTTGAACTGCTACGACGGACACCGACAGGGCCAGGCCAACGTGGGACCCTGGCACCCGACATTCTTTTCGTCTTCCTCTTGTGGGGCGGCCCCTCATGCACCGCTTTCACCTCTGACAGCGTCTTCTCGTCGGCGGCGCCTCAAACTTTTCACAGCCCTCCCAGTTTGACAAAGGGCCACAAACTTTTCCAATTATTCAGCTGGTGACTGTTAGATTTGGTTTACCGAAAATGGCGCTTCTGCCGAATAAAGAGGTACTTGATAAGACTCTATCGAGTGTTCCCGCAACAATCAGACCTGGAAACAATTCCTGTTGATCGTCGGTAAATAACCGTACGAATTGACAGACGGCCCGCTGGCGGGCAGGGAATTGGACGACGTGGACCACAAAGCGTGCCACTTCTTTCTGGATGTGCGGGATTCGCTTGGTTGATCTTACGGATTCCTGAAGGAATCTCTTTGACGGGTTCAGGCAGAGGACAGCTAAATGGCGTTCAACCAGACAATTACTCAACGGATTCCCGCGAACCGACCGAACCGTTCGGGTACCCACTCCGCACTTTTGGCGATTCTCACCTGGTGCTGTCTACAGTTTGCCGCACCCGAGCTGCTGGGCCAGGATCCTTGGCCGACCTATCCCACACCGTTACAGAACGGTCAACAGAGAGTTGAAACCCCCGCCTCCCTTACCTCCTCCACGGCCAGCGCGGTCCCTTCATCTCCCCGACTCCAAAATCAGACCGAAGCGTCGCTTCACCCGGTGGGAACCAGAGCTTTGCAACCGGCCCATTCTGCAGCCTCCTGGCAACCGGCACGAAAACGCGAAGACGAACAGACACGCACATCGTCTAACGGCTCGTCGTTGGCTTCACTGGCGATTCAACCGGCCGGACCATCCAACCAACGAAACTACCAGGTCAAGAACTTGTCCTATGAAGAATTCGAAGCGAAACTGATCGGGATTTGGGGCAAACGAATCTCGGGGCAGGCACTGGACGCGGATCGGACCTTGAGGATCCATCTGCCGGCGACCAAGCAGTCACCCCACCAAACGATGGTCTTCGATCGCATGACCCGCTCCCTGACTTTTGAAGGCGCACCGGGCAATGTATCCGGCTGGAATCGCTCGATGGAGTACATCGATCGCTCCCACACAGCAGCGGGCGGCCACGCCTGCCGCCTGGTCGATATGAACATGGCCGAACCGGAATTGATCCGCCAGGTCACTTTCACCCTGGGAACGCGACAGGAAAAGGACGAAACTCCGAAACAGGATGATGTCCGACGGGAAATTCAACTGCCACCCGGGACCGACCGGCTGCAACTGCCCGAAATCGCCCGGCAGGACGAAGACGACATCGGGATCCTCAACAAGGTACGTATCGAGGTCATCCCGGAATCTGGCCTGATTGTCCTGGTCGGTGAAGACGAAGACGTCGCTCGTGTCGAAAAATTGATCAAGGAAATCATCCAGGTCACCGATACGGCCAAGCCGAGTTTTGAGAAGATCCCGCTCAACAACCAGAAGAGCGAAACGGTTGCCGAATCAATCCAGGAAATTTACGACGCCAATTTTTCCGACCAGCTGGGACCGGCCACCGTCACCCCGTTCGCCACTCCCAACAGCCTGTTCGTGGTCGGTACCGCCAAGAGCATTGAGGTGGTCAAAGAAATCGTCCAGGCACTGGACGTGGAATCGGATGCGGACATGGGACCCGACTTCAAACGGTATCGCCTAAGGTACATCTCGGCCGTCGATGCCAAGCAAAGAATTGATGAGTATTTTGGACAGGCCACCCAGAACGCCTTGGTCGAACCACCCGAAACCCTGCCGGTTTACACGATCGCCGATTACCGCAGCAACACACTGATTGTCAAAGCGAGCCAGCAGCTGCTGCGACAGGTCGATCAGTTGATCAAGGATCTGGATGTCGACGACTCGGGGGCCAAGAACCTGATCAAGATCTTCCCGATCCGCAACGTGCTGGCCCAGGATCTGCAGATCGTCCTGCAGGACGCCATCAACGGCCAACTGCAAAATCAGGGGAACGGCTTCAACCCCGACCAGACGGCACAGCAACAGAACCAGCAGAACCAGGGGCAGCAACAGGACTCGCTCAATCGATCGCAGTTACGATCCGCCGCACTGGAGATGATGACGATCGACCGAAACGGCCAAAAGATCAACGGCGGCATCATGTTTGACGTACGGATCACCACCAGCGCCAACGACAACTCACTGGTGATCACCGGCCCGGCCAAGGCGATGCCGTTGATCGAGGAGTTGATCAAACAGCTCGACCGCATGCCTGATGCCGAAACACTGATCAAGGTATTCACCATCGTCAACGGCGACGCACAGTCTCTGCTGGACATGTTGGAGTCGCTGTTTTCCGCAACCCAGCAACAAGGGGGTGGGGGAGCCCAAACCAGCCAGAGCCTGAATACACTCCCCCTGCAATCTTTGTCCGCCGGTGATGGAAACAGCTTGGTCAATCTTCGCTTCGGCGTGGACACTCGGACGAATTCGATCGTGGCAACCGGCCCAGAAGGGGATCTGAATGTTGTCGAGGACTTGCTGATCCGGCTGGACGAAGACGACATTGCCAACCGACGGGTTTCCGTCTACCGACTGAGCAATGCCCCGGTACTGGATGTTTCGGATGCCATCAATGCCTGGCTGGAAGAACGTGGCAGCCAGACGGACACCTTGGTCAACAACGTTCTGTCCGAACGACGGGACGTGATCCTGGTACCTGAAGTGATCAGCAACAGCCTGATCGTCAGCGCCCGCCCGGAATATTACCATCAGGTCGAGTCGATCATCCGCGCTCTTGATCGCCGACCGCCAATGGTCAAGGTCAAAGTATTGATCGCTCAGGTCGACCTGAGTTACCTGGAGGAATTCGGAGTTCAATTCGGACTTCAGGATGGAGTTTTATGGACGCCACCCGGTGCCGCCATCGATCAAAGTATCGAGATCGGGCAAAATTTCATTCAGGGTGACAACGGGCTGGGCAACACACCTGGCCAAAAATCAGGTAACTTTCCGATCGACCGCACGAGAGGCTTACTAAGTCAAATGCTGGGCAGTTACGGCATGACCAAATACGCCGACGGCGGTGGCGGCCTGACCGTATCGGCCGGCAACCGTTCGGTCGATCTGTTGATCCGGGCTCTGAAGAACAAGAACTGTGCCACCGTACTCAGTCGACCCCACATCATGACCCTGGAAAACCTGCAAGGCCGAGTCCAGGTCGGGTCCCGGGTCCCTTATCAAACAGGCCAGACGATCGCCAACAATGGGAGTGTCACCAACAACATCGAGTTCCAGGACGTCGGCGTCATTCTGGAGATTACCCCTCGCGTCACGCCCGATGGCATGATCGTAATGTTTGTCAACGCCACCAGTTCCAAGCTGGGAAGCCTGGCAGACGGCGCCCTGGGCGGCGGGTCCGTCGACGGCCAACCGACGTTTGAACAGCGACCGATTGACACCACAACCGCCCAGACCGCCATCATGGCCAAATCGGGCCAAACGGTGGTCTTCTCCGGACTACTCCAAGAGACCAAGGAAGCGGACGATTCAGGAATTCCGATCCTGATGGACCTGCCGTATGTGGGGCCCTTGTTCCAGTACCAAAGAGACACCTCCGACCGAAAAGAACTGATGATCGTGATGACCCCCTACCTGGTGGACAGTGACGAAGACATCGAAATGGCCAACCAGGACGAGGTCGACCGGATGCATTGGTGCTATTGCGACGTGGCTGAAATTTACGGCGACCTATCCTACGCCGATCGGGGACACGTCTCGGGCAGAACCCAGATCATCTACCCTGACAGCGATCCGACAGGTGACAATCCCCAGTTCATCCAGGAAACCAAAACAGGTGGCCAACCTTTGCAACCGATGAAGGAAACGTCCATCACCCAGGACGTCAACCAACCGCCTCGACCGCTCCAGGCCAGCCATGCCAGGCCGTCCAACGTGCCGCAAAACAACCCGGAAACCAAAGCACCAAGGCGGGATTCCTCTCGACCGATCGGAACTTACTTTGGTCCCGCGAGTCAGAACAGAACAACCAACCAAAATCAATGAAACATTTATCGAACCATCGAGGATCGAAGATTCTAGGTGAAGCCAGGGAATGTTGCGGGAACTTGGCACTGCCCAGGTTTACATTTTAAAAGGCAACACTTCGTTTCAAAACGCGGTGGTTCGATACAATCCATTTTTCCCGAAATGATCAAGGAAGATCCCATGGCCAGACTGATTTCACTGTCGATTTTACTGGCGACGACCGTTTACCTGACGGGATGCAGTTCACTCAACGCACCTATCAACCAGTGGAATCCGCTCGAAAAATTCAATGCGGAATCTGAGAAAGAGAAACTGACCCCCCTGCGGATGGCCATCATGTGGAAGGATTCAGTGATCCACGGTGTCGGCACCACGCCAACGGTTGGGTTTGGCGGCCGCGTCTACTTTTACAACATGGACGACGAAACGGTGGAAGCGGACGGTGAACTGACCATTTACGGCTACGAAGACCATAACAAAACCAGTGTGGCCGACAAGAAATTCATCATTCGACAGGAAGAGCTCCAAGACCATTACGACGATGGTGGCCTCGGTCCGTCTTACGGCGTCTGGGTCCCCTGGGAAAAATTGGGAGGCAACCGGAAGAGCATCAGCTTGCTCCCTGTTTTCAAGACGACCGATGGCCGGATCATTCGAGGCCACCAAGCGCTCGTGGTCCTGCCCGGCAAGGCACCGCAAAAAGAACAACTGGCCAAAACCGAGATCTTCCCGTACCCGAGCCAGACATCGACCACCACGCGACAAGCCACGTATGATGGAACTGGAGATTCCCAAGTCGTGCTGGCAGGAGGTGAAGCAACTCCCAACACGACCACCAATCCTTCCACCCGCATTAAGACGACCACAATTGCTGTCCCCAGGGAGATGGGGAGACGTCTCTCCCAACTTCCCGCGCCGGTTCGGAACAAGCCGGCCATTCAACCGGAGGAACTGGAAGCGATTGTCCAGCAGTTCCAAGCCAGGAACTTACCCGGCCCAAGAAACGCGCGGTCAGCCCATGGTTCCAACACGGATGAAACAGCCGCTTCCAAGTACCAGGCACCGGCTGCCAAGACCCCGTCCCAGCGCCCCATATTCGGGCAACCGGGATCGTTCCAATAAAAAACAAGAGCTTATTTACCCGGATTTCCACGCGATTTCCGTTTTTCCAGAAACCCGGCATTTTCGCTACAAAACGGATCGGCGTGCGATCCAAACGTGACCTAGAGTTGAATAGTCGACAACGATCGCCTGCCGCACCGTCCCGTCGCTCGAGACGTATCGGCAGGCCGACTTATCAATTCGGCGCAACTGGATCCGTCTGAACTGCACGAGCCAGGATGCCCAGGGGAACAGGAAAATGAACCAAAAACAGAACCTTCGACAAGCAGCCATTCTTCTCAATTCCCTGCCCAAGAAACAGGCTGCCAAAATCTTCATGCTCCTGGAACCCTCTGAGATGGAGGTGGTTTTCCGCCATATGAGCATGGTGGACATGGTTTCCGCCAAGGAGCTGCGACAAGCCTACGATGAATTCGTCAAGGGCACCGAATCGTTGCAGGTTAAAAAATCACCGAAGCGAAAAAACCAGCCAACCAAGTTGCCAGAGACGCCACCCGGCAAAGACGACGGCCTGAAGGTCGGCATGTTTAATTTCCTGGTCGACATCTCCCCCCAACTCCAGGTCAAACTGCTGGAGAACGAACACCCCAAGAACATTGCCCTGGTCCTCTCCCTGTTACCGGTCGAGGTCGGGTCGGGGATCATCCACGAACTGCCCTCGGAGACACGGGTCAACATTTTGCGGCGGATGTGCCAGACCGATGAATTCGATCGGAAACGTGGCAAGCAACTGGCAGACATCCTCAAGAAGCGGCTGACCAAACTGCTGAATCAGAACCTCTATCGGAAAAAGGGCGTCGATGTGGCGACTCGATTGCTCAGTTGCGTCGACCCGCAAACGTACGACTCGATCCTTTCCAATCTCGACCACAAGGACCCCGACCTGGCCCATCAGCTCAAGCAGTCGGTATTCGGGTTTACCGACCTGCAGCACCTCAGCGACCGGGATTTAAAGGTCATCCTGAAGAGTGTGGATACATCGAACTGGGCCCCGGCACTGAAGCAGGGCGGCCTCGAACTGAAGAAGAAAATTCTTCAGAACCTGGCGGCCAAACCGGCGGAGTTACTGAACTACGAGATGGCCAACATGGGCCCCGTCTCCGAATCGGCCGCCGAGGAAGCCCGGCATCAGATCGTGACCATCTGTCTGCAACTTTCGGACCGCGGACAGATCCGGCTGACCGATGCAGCGAGATCGGACTCGCTCAATCCGCTTCCAGGCAGCAAACGGATCGAATTAGCTGCACAGCCGCTTTGAGTGCCTCCGGCGGGATCGCGTGCTGCCCGGTAAAACGGATAAATTCCAGCGGGTAGCCGTTTTCCAGCAGCAGATCCCGCAAGGCTTCGGCGCCGGCAAACGGGAGGATCGGGTCCATCGTACCGTGCGATTGAACCACCGCCGTCTGCTGATTGGCCGCGGCCTGCGATCTCCATTGAGCCTCGTTAATCAGGGAACCGGACCAACAGATCAAGCCTCCCAGGGTCGTCGGTGCGTTCAACACGAGATCGGTGGTGAGCATCGCACCTTGGGAGAACCCGCCTACGACCACCTGCCCGGGTAAGAGTTTCCACTGATCGCAAGCCTGCTCTACCAACTGTTGCACCATCAGTCGGCATTCGGCCAGGCGGGGTGGCTGGCTGTTCCGCAATTCACGGAATTCCCCTGTCTCCATCAGCTTTTGCACCCGCTCGATGTCGATCTCCCACCAGGCTCGCGCATCATAGACCGGGTCGAGTTCCAACGGGGCCGCCGGGAACAGAAAACGAACAGGCTTCAATTCAGGGTAGGACCCGAACCACTCATCGGCAATCGGCGCCAAATCGGTGCCGGGCGCCCCGAAGCCATGACAGAGGACCACCGCCCCGGCCACGTGATCCCCCGCCTCGCGATGGGAAGCGACCAGCGTATCGAGTTCGCCGTACTTCGCTTTTTCGAAATTCGCAATCAACTTGTCTCAGTCCTTTCCGTACTTGAATCCGCCATTGACCGGCAACACGTGACCGGAGATGAAAGGGTGGGTACAGAGGAACAGGGCCGCCGCGGCCACATCCTCCGGCGTGCCCCATCGCTGCATCAACGACTCATCCCTGGCACGCTCGTCCCAATAATCCGAGGTCCCGCGCCCCCATTCGGTCTGAATCCAACCGGGCGCCAGACAGTTGACACGAACCTGGGGCGCCAACGACTGGGCCAGGCTTCGCGTCATCGACATGATCGCTCCCTTGGTCGTAGAAAACAGCTCACCTGACTCGCCAGCCATTCCCTGCTCCGCCTGATCCCAACCCAGATTGACAAGGGAGAACCCGTTTTTCATGGACACGGGTGCTTCCCGCTGCATCCGTGCGCCCACGCGGCGCGAGAGGACCAGCGAAGAAACGACATCCGTCTGCCAGAGGTATTCCAGTTTCTCCTCGAATGAACGTTCCGCCCAGGGACCCGTCAGCACATCACCGCCCGCGTTGTTGATCCAGTGATCGACCCGTCCGAAAGGCTGCCAGGCCGCTTCGACCAACTGTTCAAAATCAGGGCTTTCACTGTAGTCACAGTAGAGCGTCGCGCACTCGACCCCGATCGAACGGACCTGGTGCAACAGGCTGTCCAGTCGCTCAGAGGGTTTTCGACCGTGGACCACCAGGTTCGCCCCTTGCTCGGCCAGCGTCAAAGCGGTGGCCCGACCGATGCCACTGGAGGCGCCGGTCACCACGCAAACCTGGTTGCCCAACAGTTTATCCATCGCTCAGCCCCCATCCCCGCTTTCCGCATCCGCCAACGGCTCATCACCCGTCGGTTCAAACGCCAATTCAAAACAGGCCATCTCGGTCTCGCTCCGGACCACCAGGTAATCCCCCGCCAGGCAGAATGTATTCCAGCAGATACCGTCGATCGTCTTTACCTCCCCGCGAGCCTGGTAACCTTCGGGCGAGGCCGCCACCAGGTACAACCTGCCATGCTCCGACTGGACGAGCAGATCATCGCCCACCAGCAATAACTGCCCATGCCCGAACCGGCCACGTTTCTTCCACTGCTGCTTGCCGGTCGCCAACTCAGTACACTCCAGGAAGCCATCGGAAAGGGAATAGGCAAACCCGCTGAGAATCACCGGGTTGGCGAACTTCGTCTTCAGAACCCGCTTGTTTTTCCAGACCCGTTCGACCTTAAAAGAATCTCCCTCAGGGGTGAGTTGGACCAGCTCGCCTCCCTTGGCATACCCTTTACTCATCAGCAACTGGTCGTCCGATACCACGGTTACCTGGGAGCAATTGGCATCGCCGTTGGTTGAGCCCGAGCGGTGATACCACCAGAGCGTCCTGCCGTCCTGTGGATCAAACCCCATCCCCTTCGCCTCGGCCATCACGACGATTTGTGGCCCACCCGCCAGCTGTGCCACCGAGGGGGAACCGTACGAAATCATGCTGTCGCCGCCACTCCAGATTTTTTTTCCCGTCTTCTTGTCGAACGCGATCAAGGTTTGGAATGGCCCGCCAGTCGGACCGCCAGCCGCCACGATCACCTTGTCCTGAAAAATGAGCGGTGCCGAGGATCTGCCCCAGGCCAAAGGTGAATCCTCGTACGTGTACTCGAACCCCTCCAGATTCCTGGCCGTAATCATTTCAATGCCGAGCAGGTCCGGCAGGAAAACCTTCCAGATTACCGACCCGTCTTTGCCATCGAGGCACTGCAACCAGCCTGTCGCCCCCTGGGCATAAACCCGCCCTTCATCCACCGCCAGGGTTGCCCGTGGCCCAACGCGCCCCAAACCCATGGTGTCCTCGTGCCGCGTTGCAATCCGGTTGATCCACAACAGTTTACCGGTCAGCAGGTCATAACAAGTCACGCACTCATCTGCGCCTCGCTGTTCCTGAGTGATGGCATGCTGGTTGACAGCAACGACCCCCGACCATCCCAACCCGACAGGGTGCTTCCAGACTTCGCGCGGCGGGTTCGCCTCCCAATCATGCTTGAGCTGGCGACCGGAGATCACTCCATTCCGCTGAGGACCCAGAAATTGCGGAAAATCAAACTCACGGGTCGTCACCAGGTCGACCCCGGGCTGCGAACCATTGGCCTCGACCTCGATCGGCTTTTCCCCAAGGCTCCACAGCCTCGGTTCAAAACGGACAAACCCCATATCGCCATCCAGGACCCGTTTGTTGAAAAGAAAGAACAGTCCGACCAGCAGAATCACCGCGCCCCCCAGCAGCAGCCGAAGACGACGGGAACCACCACTTAGAAACGTCAACCAGACCCACCACAGGACAAAGGTCAAACCACACAATACGAAAGAGCCGATGCGGACAACACCCATGTCCAGGTTGAACCGATCATTCAACCACTCAAATCGAGCATTCAGGAAACAGAGCAGGGCGGCGACAAACAGAGTCCACAGCACCAGCTTCAGCGGGAATCGACCGCGTCGCCTGGCTGTTTCATTATCCACTTGGTTCTCATTCACAACGAAGCCACTACTCCGACCCGATCGAACGCGGCTCAGCGGGCAAACGTTACCCAACCGCTGAAAAAAGCGTAACAAACGTGATCAGGATTGAACAGCCGCGGACCTTATCCGTCGCCCGCTGCGGGACTAGAAGCCGAAATGAAAACCGATGCTGCCGGGGCGTTGATAATGAAAGTGCCGGGGCGGTGGTCCCCACGGAACGACAGGACAGGGGCGAACCACGGGGTAAACCACTTCGCATTCCGGGACGATCCTGACGGACCCGGCCGGCGGCGTCGACCGGAAAGGGACCGCCGATTGGCAGGCGATCAATACCGTGTCAGGCAATCCATTGTTCTGGAGAAAAATCAGGTCGTTGACCGTCGGCAATTGCCGCAGACCCTGTGCCTGAATCTGTCGAACGATCACATCCGGCCCCAATCCGCGCACTTGCATCTCGACAATCTGGTCGAACGTCAAGGCCGCCTGGCGAGCTTGCTCCGCCCGCACCCGTTCATCGTATCTCGCCTGCTGGATTTCCTGATCGGTCGCATTTCCAATTGCGTTACCCGTAGCCGCCCCGGCCACCGCTCCGATCAGGGCGCCCTCCGGACTCTTGCCTTGGGAACTACCGACGGCCGCACCCACCATACCCCCGGTCAAGGCGCCAAGGGCCGTACCCCGCTGTTCGTTGGGCCCCATCGTCTGACAGCCGGTCACGCAACAGAGAAAACCGAGCAAACCAATTCGAAAAATCATGAGAACCACCTTCACAAGAAAACTGGGGACGGCGAATCCTGCCAATTCCATCGCCATCCGTCAATGGCGACCGTTGCCAGCGAAACTCCTTCCATGCAGTTACTGGCAATGGCAAACAAAAGCAAGCATAATTCAGGGGCCACGGAGGGCGTCCAACAAAGCAAACCGGGAAGGTCCCTTGTCCAACTGCCAGCGAGTCAGGTGTGAAACAGGTTAAAGAAACGGCGAAACGGATCATTCAAAATGTCGAAAAGGTGATTGTGGGAAAGCGACAGTCGATTGTCTTTTCCCTGGTCAACTGGTTTTGCGAGGGACATTTTCTACTGGAGGACGTCCCGGGCGTCGCCAAGACCATCCTGGCCCGCTCGCTGGCGCAAAGTGTTGGATGTGATTTCAAGCGAATCCAGTGCACACCCGACCTCTTACCCACGGACATCACCGGCGCCTCGATCTACAACCAGAAACAATCCGAATTCGAATTTCGACCTGGCCCCCTGTTCGCGAACATTGTCCTGGCCGACGAGATCAATCGGACAACCCCCCGCACCCAGTCGGCACTGTTGGAAGCGATGGCGGAATCCCACATCACCGTCGATGGTGTAACCCACCGTTTGAACGCCCCCTTCCTTGTGATCGCCACCCAGAACCCAGTCGACCACGAAGGGACTTTCCCACTTCCCGAGGCCCAACTCGACCGTTTTCTGATGAAATTCTCGATCGGCTACCCTGCGCTGGAAGACGAAATGAAAATTTTGGACAACCTGCAAATGGCGCACCCGATTGATCAGCTTCAGGCCGTGGCAGACGGGAAGGAGATTGTCGATTGCCAGCAACAGGTTCGGCAGGTTCATGTGGACCAGAAAATCCGCAAGTACATGCTGCAAATTGTCCATTTAACCCGTCACCACCAGCATCTCTCATTGGGAGGTAGCCCGCGGGCCTCCTTGGCACTTTTTCGCACGACACAGGCGCTGGCCGCCATCCGGGGCCGAAATTTCGTGCTTCCCGACGATGTCAAAATGATCGCCCCCCCCGTGCTGGGGCATCGCCTCATATTGAAACCGGAAAGTCGTCTGCGAAAAATTACAACCGACCAGATCATCACCCAGATTCTGGGAGAACTGGCAGTCCCCGTCATCGGCAACGAGGGCTCACCATCATGAAGTGGCTGCTCACGGCCGTTCTCCTTTTTATACTTGCCGCCGCGCTTGACTTGAGCCTGCTCGTCTATGCGATCTACGCCATTGCCCTGATTCTGGTCGTATCGCGTGTCGTCACGCGCAACTGGGCAGCCAATGTCACCTCGCAGCGCAAGTCCTCAGCCACGACGGCCAATGTTGGAGACCAGGTCACCGTCAAAATGGAGATCACCAATCAATCCGCCTGGCCGATTACCTGGATGATCATCGAGGACCTGATTCCCCGTAAATCACTGAGCCAACATTCGCCGGCTTTGGAAATCAGCGGCAAACGGATCGACATCTGTAAATTTCGGGGCCGCGAAACGAAACGCTGGATGTACCAGATCCGTTGCCACCGCCGCGGTTACCACCAGATTGGTCCCACGCTGGTAGAAACAGGAGATATGTTTGGTTTCAATCGAAAATTCCGCGTTCTCAATGAACCGCAATTCCTGCTGGTCTACCCGGAAATTGTCCCCCTGGCCGGTTACGACATCGATTCAAAACGCCCCATCGGGGAAGTGATCATGACCAACCGGCTGTTTGAAGACCCCACCCGGATCGCCGGCGTGCGGGACTATCAGTCCGGTGATCCACTGAACCGGATTCATTGGCGGGCCACGGCCAGCACCGGAACGCTGCAGAGCAAACTGTACGAACCGTCCTCTTTGGCCGGGGCCACACTGGTCGTTGATTTCCACCAGGACTCATTTGAACAGCGGGACGAACCCGTCAGGAGCGAACTTTCCATCACGACGGCCGCCAGCCTCGCCAATGCCCTGCACGAGATGGGGCAGCAGTGCGGCCTGATCTCTAACGGACGGGATGCCGTGGACCGCATTCGGCGGGAAGGCTGGCAGGGGGACGAGCGAACACGGGGCCAGGCCGAATCCTCTGCCCGAATGGCTGCCCACAGTGAACGAATCCAGCCAGTCATGGTCCCCACTCGCAAGGGACCGATTCAGCACTTACAGATTTTGCGATCACTGGCACGGCTGGAACTGACGGATGCACTGACGTTTCCCCAACTATTGATGGAAGCCCATTCCCGACTGAGCCGCAGTGCCACCGTGGTCGCCATCCTGTCGAGCATGAACCTCGAAAAAGCCGTAGCCCTGCAAGCATTAAAGAAACAGGGATTCCGGGTGACGGCCATCGTCAATCAGTTCTCCGACGAAGTCTTTGCCCGGACATCCTCTGCACTGCTCGAACAGGGCATCCCGGTCTCTCAATTAAAGGACCAGGAATCTATTCGTGGAATCTGTGAAAAAACCGCGTTGCTGAAATAATCGAACAGTTTTCGAGGCGACCACAAAACGCTAGCACTCATCCCCGGCGATCCTCAACAGTCGCCGTTTCCAAGTCGGGACAACGGCGCCCCAGCGTGTCACCGGAAGACAATGCAAAACAACGTTGACTTCAATTTTCAGGTGGGGTAATCTCACTTCTCAGCTTGGTCATTGACTCCCGCATCAACACCAAACCAGTCGTCATGAAATTGCCGTTAACGGTTTTGATTCCTTGCAAGAACGAACGGATGAACATCCGTTCCTGTATCGAAAGCTGCTACGGCATCGCGGACGAAATCCTGGTTGCCGATTCCGGTTCGACCGATGAAACAATAGAAATTGCGCGGGAATTCGACAAGGTTCGCATCATCGAACGGGAGTACATCACCTCTGGTGATTTCAAGAACTGGGCAATCCCCCAAGCAACCCATGAATGGGTCCTGATCATCGATGCGGATGAACGGGTAACGAGGGAACTGGCCAATGAAATACTGCTCGAACTAAGCCGCGGACCTGCCTACGACGGTTACTGGATCTATCGAACCAATTACTTCATGGGTCACGCACTTCAATTTGGAGACGCCCGCACGGACAGCGTCCTCCGCTTGTTTCGACGGGACTTTGGGCGTTACTCTGGCCCCAGCGACCACGGAGAAATCCAAATCGAAACCAGGCGTGTTGGAAAACTGAAACACCGCTTCCTGCACTTTTCGGCCTGGAACTACGACCAACTGTTCACCAAGATCCACCGCTATTCGACCTTGCAGGCAAAGCAGTGGCAGGAACAGGGCAAAGACACAACCTACTTCAAACTCCTGGTACGACCCATGCTCCGTTTCATCCGCGAATACATCCTGCAGGGGGCTATCCTCGACGGGAGAAAAGGGGTGCAAACAGCTTGGATCGCCGCCATGTACTCATTCACCAAGCAGGCGAGGTTATGGGAATTGAACCACGCCTTGCCCCAGCCCAACCCGGAATCCCGGGATGAGCAGCGGCACGATCCGACCGGTGACATGTCATCTAGGGCTGCCTAGCCTTTGCCAGCGGGCCACCCCCTGTCCCTCAATTGCCGTAACCGCCCGGGTGCCCCTGGTGCCAATGCCAAGCCGTTTCAACAATTGCCTGGAGATCGTTGTAGCGGGGCGTCCAATCTAGCATTTCCCGAGCCAGCGCCGGGTCGGCCACCAATTCCGGCGGATCCCCTGGTCGACGAGCACCTGATTTGACTTCGATCTTCGCCCCGGTGACTTGACGACAAACATCGATCACTTCGCGAACCGTGTGACCATGACCGGTGCCCAGGTTGACCTTGATACCTGCCCCCGGTTCTATCCGTTCCAACGCGGCCAGATGGGCCATCCCCAGGTCATCCACGTGAACGTAATCCCGAACGCAAGATCCGTCCCGCGTCGGCCAATCCTCACCAAAGACGGTAATCGAATCACGTTGTTCCAGGGCGACCTGCAACACGATAGGGATGAGGTGCGTTTCCGGGTCGTGGTCTTCACCAATGTCCCCGGCGGGCGATGCTCCGGCTGCATTGAAGTAACGCAAAGCGGCAAATCCGAAATCGTAAGCCTGTGCGTAATCATCAAGCATCCGTTCACAAACCAGCTTGCTGAACCCGTAAGGGTTCACAGGAGCCTGCACGATCCCCTCGTGAATCGGCATCTCCGTCGGTATTCCATACGTGGCGCAGGTGCTCGAGAAAACAATCTTCCCGACGCCGACCTCGCGCATCGCCTCCAGCAGCGACAGAGTCCCGGCCACGTTGTTCTGGTAATACTTGGCGGGGTGCTCCACAGACTCACCGACCAGAGCACAGGCGGCAAAATGCATTACGGAATCGATGCGGTGCTCCCGCATCGTCGATTCGACGAGCGAACGATCCCCCATATCACCCACGACCAGTGGACTGGAAGTCACCGCCTGTTTGAAACCAGTCGACAGATTGTCCAACACGACCACGTGGTGCCCCGCCTTTTCGAGCAGGCGAACCATATGGCTGCCGATATAACCGGCACCTCCAACAACTAGTACTCGCATGAGAAACCTATCCAAAACTTAAGCCGCTCGACTCAGGGGTGCAGCCCCCGACACGATGTGATCGATCGTTTGACCCGGTTCATGCCGAGTCCGCCAGTCCCGACTGTGAACCTCCGCCGTATCGCGGTAGTGGTCATAGTGCCGGACGATTTCATCGACTGCTCTCGGAACTTCCGCTTGATCAGCTGCGATCACCCCGACCCCCCCGCTGGCCACCGGTTGCTCCAGTTCGAAACATTTTACCTCAAGGTTCCGCACGCTGGCATTGGAATCGTGAAAGGCATTGTTCAACTTCACTCGCACCGATTCAAACGGCTCGAAACATTGAAAGATGACCGATGGCTTGATCGCCCGACTGGAGTGGCCGATGACTTGAATGGACGAACCGACGGTTTTACCGACTGCGTCCAGAAATTCGACTTCGATCCGGCAATAAACCCCACGAACCTGGGGCCAATGCCAATCAAACTCGACCGCAAACCCGTTGAAACGGGGCAGGCTGATCTGCTCACGCGAAAAACCGAATAAAAAGGGATGACGTGACTGGTCAAAGGAAAGCACACCCCCCGGTAACGGTACATTGCGGGCGTCGCTTTCGCATTGTGACCACTCCACGGTCGCCACGTCACGCTGCGCAACCAGGCGGCGCACATGGGAAAATACCGAGTCCTGAATCTGGTCCGCCAACCAGCATCCCGCCGGCACAATGACCGGTTTCCCGTTGCTCAACAGCTCGCCCAGCACGCCCGCACGGCGGCCGTAATAGGCCCGACTGTCGTAGACCAATAATCCGCAATCGGTGTTGGAAATCAACTCGACATACGACGATTCATCGAGCGGGTGAGAATAATACTCCACCCATCCACGGTCCCCCGGGGATTGCCCCGCTGGTGGCTGCAATTCAATCTTCTCTTTGGCGGGCCATCGCCTGACGGGCCTTTGCAAAGCCAAGCAGATCCGGCCATTGACCAGGTAGCGGTCCCAGACCTGATTCACCAGGTTTTGCAGGCAGTCCGCGTTGCTCTTTTCACGGCGAAACTCACCGGGACAAGTCAGCCGCAGGGTTCGCTCCTCGCGCGGTGCCGGTGCGGAACGACGAACCTCGGCACGATCACAGGTGTCCGATGAACGTCCAGCGGGCGGAACTGTCGAAGCATGAAAAAAATCGGGCCGAACCGGGTAAGCCAGCACCTCGAACTGCCCGACACCCAAGCGGTTGTATTGCTCGGCCAAAGCGTCGGAGGTGGTGTAAAAATGGATCTTGTGAAAGGGCACCATGGCCAAGGCTGAATCAAAGCACCGCTGCACGATGCGGGCCACCTGGTGCTGGGACTCATACTCGGGAGTTCTTCCGTCAAACAGGTTGAAATGGAATTGCAGGTGCCAATTCAAATCGATCGTCTCGGGGTGCTGGGACAGGAATGTGGCGAGTCCCAGCAGTTCCATTTCATTGACCGTGGTAAAGAAAACGTGGTCCTGAGGAGAACCGCTTACCGACTGGAAAAATTCCTCGCAACCCTTGGCAAAATTTTGAACCAACGACTTTCTGCGACGGCGATGCCGCCGTAATTGGACAGCCGACCAGGGATGCCGCCAGGCCGAGGGCTCATCAGCCTCCAACTCGATGAAACGATCGCCCGATCGGGTCAGATGCCGCAAGCCGGAAAGATAGCTATCGGCCAGGTAAGTCGATTTCTGGAAGACATTTCGGATCTCACCGAACTTCCTCAGCCCCTCCGATTGCTGGAATCGCTGGTGGGTCCCGATCACATTGCGAAAACCTCGCACCTGACACGCCTCGGCCACACAGCGGACATAGTCAAAATGGTGACCGCCCAGTTTTTCCAGAGATTGATCGATCAGATAAAAATTGGCCAATCCATGGCTCCTTGGAACAACAAAGTCGTCTGACAACATCCTAGTTTTTTTGATTTGTAAGGGTCAATTGCAAACAGGGCGAGAGACCACGCAATACATTTGCTAGCACCCGGGCCGGGCGGTTTGTTATTGACGATGCGGTTTCTGTTTGGGTAAAAATTTGAGCTGACTGGCACGACCTCATCGTGTCGGCGATATGAAAGTGATACCGATGCCAAACAACCAAAACGTCGTCATCCTCCCTTACTTTTGCGATGACGAAATCCAACGATACCTGAAAATCGCGGACAAGCTTCGCACGTTTCCACAGCCCGAGGTCGATGTCCATTACCTGTTGGCCTGCAGCCCCCGCCGCAGTCCCAGCCCCGAACTGTATGCCGCCTACTCCGAGCTCGCCCCCTGCACCTCGTTCCAATGCCCCACCCAGGTATTTGGCTATCCGCAGGGACCGACGGCGATGTACTGGGATGCGATGGAATTCATCGCCGAGAATTTCGCCGGGAGTGACGGCTTCAGCCTCTGGTTCGAATCCGACATGGCCCCGATCAAATCGGATTGGATCGATCGCCTGTCTGCTGAATGGTACGAAGGGGAACCACCTCTGATGATGGGTTGCTACGTGCCGGAAGTCTACAAGCACCGTCTCTTCCGCCGGCCCAAATTGTTGCTGCAACCCCACGTCAACGGGGGCGCCTGCTATGCCACCGACTTCGCCAAACGAATGCCGCCGCAGGCACGTGACGGAGTGTTTGACATGGCTGTCTATCAATACGCCAGGAAACAAGACCAGGTCCGCCCCACACGGCAAATTTCATTTTCCACACTCGGTCGCGTACGCCGGGACCTTTTGGACCCGGACAAAGCCCTGCTACACGGATTCATGCAGGAGAAGGATCCATTCATTGAAGCCTGCCTGAAACCGGTGACCCAGCGGGAGCAGAATACTGCCGCCTGGATCCCGCTGCGTGACCGGGTCGAGACCCTCAGCCGGCGCGTCCGTGTCTGCTTTGTTCGACGCGGCCACCGCGCCATGTTTGAAAACATGCTGTTGGCAAAGTCCCGTATGGAGTCTCAAAACCGGGCCGCCTGACAGGCCTGACAGGTTACCGTTCAACCACCTTCAC
>JAKVBG010000025.1 GCA_022447605.1 Mariniblastus sp. | reverse complement strand
GTTGATACGCTGCTACCGGTGGATGCGGCCAGCCAAGTACGTCAGGCAGTCAAAGCCCCGCGCGGCTACGGCGGGTTTCGGCAACGGATCGACCATCCCGGTCATCTCTTTCGCTGGATCGAAGCGGGCAACGCCTGGCGGGTGCGGCGGTGCGGCATGGTCTACGGGGACCAGGGTTTGTTCGTGACCCGCGCGACCTGGCAGGAAGAGGGACCGTTCCCCGAGGAACCGTTGATGGAGGATTACATCCTCTCCCGGCGGCTCAAGAAACGTCTTCACCCGGTCCTGTTGCCCGGCCCCTTGCAGGTCGACCCCCGCCGCTGGCAGCGACATGGTGTCCTTCGTCAGACGGTTCGCAACCGTTCGATCGCTCTGGCCTACCTGGCTGGCGTGTCGCCCGGACGCCTGGCCACCTATTACCGCCGACATGATCGCTAGGCGAGCGGGGCCGCTGGAAGAACCGTTAACGGACCTAGAACTGGTAGGCCTTGCTTAATCTGGCCAACCGGCCTGAACGTCATGGGGTCCTGTCGATCGATCCGCTTGTGGGCAAACGATAAACAAATGTTCGTGAACGATCGGGAAACATACGATGAATCAGCTATTGCCGTGTCATCGAAATAAAAACTTCGTTTCAATGGGAGTTCGTCGTGATCAAGAAAATTGAATCAGCGAGTGCCAATCGGTTTTTACTTCTGGGGATCGTGCTGTTGATCATCGGTTTGATCGCCGTGGTTCAGCCCCTGATGGTGGAACAAGGACTGCTCTGGATCATCGGTATCCTGATGATCGTGGGCGGTTGTACCCAGGCGATCAAGGGTTTGGGATCCGGGGATGCCAGTGATAAATCGTTCAATCTGGTCGTCGGTGCTCTGTTTGCCGTGATGGGCATCGTCGTGCTCGTCTGCTGGTTTTCGCTGCTGGCCTTCTTTACCGTGATCATCGGTCTCCTGTTCCTGATCCAGGGTTTCTGGACCTTGATCGTGGCGATGTCCGCCCGTCAGGCCCAGGGCCATATCGCCATGCTGATCAGTGGTGGGCTCTCCTTGATCATCGCGATTCTGATCCTCGCTAAATGGCCCAGTTCGTCAGAGTACGCGGTCGGGATCCTGTTCGGGATCAACCTGATCTTCTACGGGGCGGCCCTGCTGGCCCTGGGGACGACGCTCAGGAATGTGCCGCCGGTAACCGTGGAAGGTGACGCCCAGCCGGCCGAGACCAGCACGACCGCCGAGGAAGGCGCGTCATGCGATGCGACCAAGGGGAGCGAGGGCGGCTCCTGATAGGTTTGCTGATCAACCCTGGTTGCGGGGTTGCTGCTGGAGATGTGCTCGCCCGATCATCCGAGGGGTGAGGTCACCAATACAAGGTATCGTCGAGGTGCCACCCAACATAAAAACGCCACGGTCATTGCCGTGGCGTTTTTGGTTGGTAGGTGATCGGGAGCGAATCGGCCGGGCCGGTAATCAGTTCCACAGATCGCGATCGAGCATGCGGTAGTTGATCGCCTCGGCCAGGTGCTCGACCCGAATGTTGCTGGACGCATCTAGGTCGGCGATCGTACGGGACAGCCGGAGGACCTTGTCGTGAGCCCGCGCGCTGAGGCCGAGCTCGTCGAAACTCGTCTTGAGCAGTGCCATCCCCTGGTCGTCGAGCGGACAATGCTGGCGGATCTGCCGCGAAGACATCTGCGCGTTATAGAGAATGCTGGTGTCCGAGAAACGTTCGAACTGGACCTTCCGCGACGCGGTGACGAGCTCGCGGATATCGGCGCTCGACGTGCCGGGGACCTGCGAGGAGAGTTCCTCGAAATCAGTGCCGGGCACTTCGACGTGGATATCGATCCGGTCGACCAGCGGTCCACTGATCTTTCCCATGTACCTCTCGATTTGCGGTGGGGTACAGCAGCAATTTCGGCGAGGGTCGGTCCGGTAGCCGCAGGGACACGGGTTGAGGGCCGCCACGAGCATGAAGTCGGCCGGGAACGTCGTCGAGGAGAGGACCCGCGAGATGGTGACGACCCGGTCCTCCAGTGGCTGTCGCAGCAGCTCCAGGGTGCGGCGGTTGAATTCCGGCAATTCGTCCAAAAACAGCACGCCATGATGGGCCAGGCTGATCTCACCCGGTACGGGCAGGCTGCCCCCTCCCACCAGGCCCGCTTCACTGATCGTATGGTGCGGTGAGCGGAACGGACGTTGGGCCATCAATGCCTGCCCGGCCGGCAGTCGTCCCACAGCGCTGTAGATACGGGTCGTCTCGATCGACTCGCTGGAAGTCAGCTGCGGCAGCACGGTGGGGATCCGTTTGGCCAACATCGTCTTGCCACTGCCGGGTGGGCCGAGCATCAGGATGTTGTGGGCACCGGCGGCCGCGATCGTGATCGCGCGCTTGGCCATCTCCTGCCCACGAACATCGGAGAAATCGAACGGGTAGCTGGAAAATTCCTCGAACAGTTCGTCCAACTGGGAGGGCGTAGGCGGGATCTCGATCCGTTCGGTAAAGAACGCGATCGCCTGGCCGAGCGAGTCGACGGCGATCACCTCGATCCCGTTGACGACCGCCGCCTCGTGCGCGTTTTCACTCGGCACCACGATGCCACGTAGTTTTTGCTGGCGGGCGGCCATCGCCATCGACAGGACCCCTTTGGCCGGCCGGGTATTCCCCTCGAGCGAGAGTTCGCCCACCACCGCGTAATCCGACAGTTTGGTCGATTCGATTTGCCCACTACCGGCCAGGATGCCGAGCGAGATCGGCAAGTCAAACGTGGCGGCCTGCTTGGGCAACTCGGCCGGTGCCAGATTGATCACCACCCGATCGGTCGGTCGCTCGAACCCGGAGTTGACCAGGGCCCGTTCGACCCGGTGGGTACTCTCCCGCACGGCCGCTTCGGGCAGCCCTACCAGAATCGTCTTGGGGAGTGAGCGGGGGGAGATGTCGACTTCGACTTCGACTGGCAGGGCGCGGATGCCCAATAAGGAGAATGTGTTCAGCTTGGCCAGGCGGCACGGCGAGCGGCCTGATTGAATTCCGGGATGAGGGGAATCAGCTGACATATTTTTCTGACATTTGTTCAATGATTTCACGCATCAGCTTGCGGGCCGAGGCGGGCGAGATGATTTCGGCATGGGCCCCGAGGTTCAGGACCCGGGGGATAATCTCCATTTCATGGACCGCTTTGACCGACAGCTCGATGCTGCCATCTTTCAATTCCTTGATCTTCTGTTCCGGGTGCCAGGGGTCTTCGATCACCCACTGTGCCGCATGGGGCGAGATCTTGATTTTATAATTTCTTGGCTTGCTGCCAATAAAAATCCCCAGACTATTTCCCACAAACTGGTCGAGATCGAGATCGCGAGGAAATTTAAACCATTCATCCAGGATTTTTGCTTTTTGAAATCGGTCCAGCTTATAGGTTCGTACCCGTTCCTCCGGGTCTTCGACCTCACACGCGGCGGCGATGATGTACAGGCTCGATTGGAACAGGACGATCGTGTACGGCTCGATCTTGCGGACCTTGGGCGCCTTGCCGACGCTGCTGTATTTGATTTCGACGACACGGTGTTCGAGGATGGCTCGGTTGAGCGTCTTGATGATGCCATGTTGCCGTTCGTACGACTTGGCCGGCATCCCCAGCACCCGCAAGGTCCGTCGGTACTTTTCGTAGTGGGAGAGGACGGCCTCGGGGATCTCCTCCTGGACTTTTTTCCAGAACGACTCGATCCCCATCCAGAACGGGGTCCCGGCCAGTGGGTGGAGCAGTTGACGGCCCAGCGAGAGGGAGATCAGTTCGGTGGCCGAGGCACTGATCTTGGTGGCGGTTTTGGCACGCGGACCGAGTTTCCAGATTTTGCCACGGGGTGAGTCGTGGGGGGCCACGTCGATGCCGGCCGCCTGCAACGCTTCCAGGTCACGGCGCAAGGTCCGCGTGTGCAGCGAGGCCAGTCCGAGTTCCTCCAGGATGTCCTCTCGCAGTTCCTGCAATGTTTTGCCAAATCGGACCCGCTCCAGTATCTGCAGGATCTTGTGTTGACGAATCAGTTGTTCATTTCTGGCCATCGGGACAAAACTCTATCGAACCGGGGTGAGGAAAGCTAGAATTATCACCGTTGGAGGACGCGTCGCCAAGCACCGGGAGCCAGTCGGTTCGATCCGCCGGTCCGATCCGAATCGGGCGTCCTGCCGGGCAAGCAGGGAAAGCAGCGACAGGGGAGAACCATTTTTCACGATGAATGGACGTAGCAATCAAACGGATAACCGGCAGGACAACCGGCAGGAGGCGGCCCGCCCGGCGGTGGTCTGCCTGAGCGGTGGTATGGATTCGACCAGTCTGTTGGTCCATCTGCTGGCCCGTGGCCACGATGTTTACGGGATCAGTTTTGACTACGGCCAGAAACACCGGGTTGAACTGGAACGGCTGCAGGCCAACCTCGAATATCTGGAGCAAAACGATCTGGGGATCAGCTGGCACCTGGTCGATCTGAAATCGTTGAGTCATCTGCTGCACTCCGCACTGGTCAATGAAGATTGGGACGTCCCGACCGGGCATTACGAAGAGGCGAACATGAAGGCGACCGTGGTGCCGAACCGGAACGCGATCTTCGCCTCCATCGCTTATGCCTACGCACTTTCGATCCATGGTCGTACCGGTCGCCCGGTCGAGCTCTGCCTCGGTGTCCATGCGGGCGATCACGCCATCTATCCCGATTGTCGCCCCGAGTTTTACCAGGCGATTCACCACGCCTTTGCCCTCGGTAACTGGGATGCGGAACAGGTCTCACTCGAGTTGCCTTACCTGGCGGCGAACAAAGGGGCGATTCTGGAAGATGCGGTGCGTGCATGTGCTGACTTGGGTCTCGATTTTGAAACGATCTTTCGCAATACGTGTACAAGTTATCAACCGGATTCCGCGGGGCGTTCTCACGGGATGACCGGGTCCGATGTGGAGCGGATCCTGGCCTTTCACCAACTGGGCCGCCGCGACCCGCTGGACTACCAACAACCGTGGGACGACGTCGTGGCGCAAGCCTTACAGCTCGAGTCGGAATTTCGGCAAGCGGCCAGCGATCCGCCGGCTTGACGCGGGTTCCACCCCCTCTTGTGGTGGGCTTGAAGCGGGAGAAAATCGGTTGTGACCGTGCGACGAGGACGGTTGCAGGGAGAGGCCGAATGTCGGTCGGGGCCTTGCTACGCCTCGCGCGAGCGGACAGGATGCTGAGAGAAGGCCTGGTCCGAGGTGGGCCGCAACAAGTTGGGTGGGAAATGAAAATCATGAGCAGGCAATCATGAGAATCGGGGTGATCGGCAGTGGGATTGCCGGCTTGACGGCTGCCTGGGCGCTCGACGGCGATGGGCGGGACGTCGAGCTGCTGGAAGCGGGTGACTCGGTCGGAATGGCGGCCCACAGTCTCGACCTCGACCTGGCTGGAACGTTGCGGTGCGGCGACGTCCCCTCCCGCATGTTCAACCGCCAGCAATGGCCGCAGCTCTGCCGACTGTACGATCGGCTCGGTGTGTCGACCGTACCGGTCGACCCGTCGCAAACGTTGTGCGATGAGCGGGGCTCGTGTTACCTCAAGCTGGACAACGCCCTGCGACCCGGTAGGGGAGCCAGCCTGTTGTGGGATCGATCTGCCCGCCAGTTGCTCCGCGCGGCCGCCTCACTGCAGCGGGATGGCCGCCGCGATCTGGCTGCCGGGTTGGCGGACGAGTTAACCCTTAAATCGTACCTGGCCCAGCTGGGCGTGCCCGACCGGTTTGTGTTCGAGGTCCTCTATCCCTCCCTCGCTTCGACCGTCTGTACCTGTTCCTACGACAGCCTGGACCATTACCCGGCGTCACGGGTCCTGCAGCTGTTGAGCGGCTTGACCGCCGAGAACGAACCGCTGCTCAAGACGGCTCACGGGACGCGGGATGTCGTCGAGCGATTGCTGCAGGGCGGCGTGAAGCTACGGCTGCAGACGCGAGTCGAGCGAGTCGAGCGAGTCGAGGCGATTCGGTCGGGGCACGTGGAAATGAAAATCAGGCTGCCCAGTGGTCAAACTCAAACCGAGTCGTTCGACCAGGTGGTGGTGGCGATCCAGGCGAACCACGCCCGCGAACTGTTGGACCCAACGGCCAGCCAATCGTCGCAGGAGGAGCGGGAGGTCCTGGCGCTGTTCGACTACGAGCGGGTGCCGGTCGTGGTCCACCGGGATGAGCGGCTGATGCCGGCTCGGCCGGCCGATTGGGCCACCTTCAATATCGTCTCGCGACGGGAACCACGGCCGGCGGCGATGTGCACGGTCTGGATGAACCGATTTCACGCCGACTGGGAGTTGTCATCCCCGGCCGTTTTCCAAACGATTCATCCGTTGTGGGAGCCGGACCCGGCCACGGTCATTCGCTCAGCCTCGCTGGAACGACCGGTGGTCAACCGCCGCACGCAACTCGGTTGGGAGCGGATGGCCGCGCTGCTGGAACGACCAGGTCGGCGATTGTGGTTTTGTGGTTCCTACGCCGCGGCGGGGGTGCCGCTGTTGGAGACGGGGGTCGCATCGGCGATCCGGGTCGCTGAGCGGCTCGGCGTGGTGTCGCCGCTGGCCGCTGCCGGTTTGGTAACACGGCCGTGAGCTACGTTTTCCGGATCAGTTTCCAGCACTGGTGAATGCGGCGGTTGCGGAAGTCCTCCGGCACGGTCTGTTTGCTCAGCTCGATCACCCGGTAGTGGTTCGAAACGGTGGGGTCCAACTTGAATTTCCGGAAGTTGGTCGAGAAGTAGATCGTCCCCCCCGGCGCCACGATCTGGCTCAGTTGTTGCAGGAGCGTTTCGTGGTCCCGTTGTACGTCCCACACGTTTTCGGTTCGCTTGCTGTTGGAGAAGGTCGGCGGGTCGACCACGACCAGGTCGAACGGTTCTCTCCCCTGCCCCGCCCAACGCGTAACGAACTCAACGGCGTTTTCCCGTTGGAACTGATGTGAGTCGCTGGCCAGTTGGTTGAGTTGCAAGTTCTGTCGGGCCCAGTCGAGGTACGTGTTCGACCAGTCGACCGTGCAGCTCTGGCGGGCCCCCCCATCGGCCGCGTAAACCGTGAAAGCGCCGGTGTAGGCGAACAGGTTCAGGAACCGCTTGCCGGCCGCCTCCTGACGAACCATCTGGCGGGTGATCCGGTGATCGAGGAACAGGCCCGTATCGACGTAGTCATCCAGGTTCACCAGGAACGTCAAGCCACCTTCACGGACTTCGATTTTCTGTGACCGTTCCCCCTGTTTCTCATGTTGCGACAGGCCGCTCTGGCGGAGCCGCGTCTTGAAATGGACCCGCTGGATCGGGATGTCGAGCGCCTGGGCCGCCGTCTTCTTCATCAACTCCAGCCAGGCGCCGTGACGGCCGGCGTCCCGCTCGTGTGGGCGTTCGAATTCCACCATGTGCAGGTGATCCTCGTAGACGTCCACCACAAACGGCAATTCGGGGATATCCCGTTCGTACAGTCGGTAGCAGGTGATCTCTCGCCGGGTCGGCCAGCGCCGCAGATGCTTGGCCCGTTTCTTCAGACGGGTGGCAAACAGCTCCGCTTGCTCCTGGTCTCGGTCGACCAATCCGCCAAATACGGGGGTGACGGCGGGGGCGGCCTGCGGGCTGGTTCGCTCCGCTTCCTGCGTGGGTGCAGGGGTGGCCGGTGCCGCTGGTTTGGCGTCGGAGGATTCGGCGATCGCCGCACCCGTGAAACTCCCCGGCTTGGGGCCGAGGTACTGGTAGTACGTGCACTCGATCCGTCCGTTGAACAGCTTGCGGCGCCGCGTGGCGCTCTTTTGCAGGATCGCCTCAAAGCGGGGCATGTTGGTGATGATGAAGTGGGACCAACTGGGGAGTCGTTGTAAGACATGCGGGAACGACTGGTAGAGCGGCTTCAGACGACGGACTTCGTTGAGACGCTCGCCGTACGGCGGGTTGGTGATGATGCAGCCGTACTCCCGCTTGCTGCGCAGTTGGTCGAATGACTTCTCCTGAAAATGGACCTGCTCCGACACCCCGGCCCGCTCGGCGTGACGTCGTGCCAGTTGCAGGACCTCCGGATCCTGGTCGGTCCCCTGGATCTGCAGCTCGACGTCGTGGCGGATCTCGGCCCGGGCCTGTTCCACCGTTTCGGTCCAGAACTTCGGGTCGATCTGCGGCCAGGTGCCACTGGCGAACTCCCGCTCGAGACCGGGCGCCCTGTTCAGCCCGATCAGGGCCGCCTCGATCGGCAGGGTGCCACTGCCACAGAACGGATCGACCAACGGCCGCTCCGGATTCCAGACACTCAAGCGGATCAAGGCCGCGGCCAAGGTCTCCTTGATCGGGGCGGCGCCGACCCATTTCCGGTAACCGCGCTTGTGCAGGCTCGGCCCGGTCGTGTCGATCAGGATTCGCGCCTGGTCATTCAGCAGGATGGTCTCGACCCGGTATTCGGGACCCGTTTCCGGTAGTGTCTCTGTCTGGTGATGGCGGTAGAGGGACTCGACGATGGCCCGCTTGGTGCTCCGCTGGATCGCCGGCAGACTGGTCAATTGCGATTGTCGCGAGCGGGCGTGCACCGGGAAACGGCCGTCGCCCGGAATCCACTCGGACCAGTCCATTTCCCGAATCGAATCGAACAGCGCATCGAAATCGGGAGCGGCGAATTCGGCCACCTGGATCTGGACCCGGTCGGCGATCCTCAGCCAGAGGTTGGTCCGGCAAATGTCCAGCCAGTCCCCCTCAAACTGGACCTGGCCCGGCTGGATGACGTGCGGCTGGTAACCGAGTTGCTCCAACTCCCATTTGAGGGGAGTCTCCAGGGCGAACGCGCATGAAGCGATGAGTTTCAAGGTAACTTCCAACAGGCCCAAAATATCGTCAATATCAGTGCGACAGCCTGACTTCTGGTGGTCGATTGTCAATCCGCATTTGTTTTTATTTTCACAATTCAGGCTCCGAATCATCTATTTTGCGGTTTGTAAGGGTCACCGTTTCCCCGCCGCTCGGACCTGGTTCAAAACGGACGACAAATTTGCATTTGCCAAATAAAAACATATGTTTTCAGGTAAAATGAACGTCTGGGAAAACTCCTCTCTCAGTCGTCTCCCTTTCCGACACTTCCCTCGATTTGCAAGCAGCGGATAATTCAGATGCCTGGTCCCCAACGACGTCGCCCAAACTATCGATCCCCGAAGTTCGATTTCCAACCACTGGAACCTCGCCAGATGCTATCGGCCTCGCTGCCGGTAGGCGTCAACCTGGTCAACAACAGTCCCTTCGTGCCGATCGCCGAAGTCGACTCGCAAATGTATGCCAATGGAGAGGTCGAGGGCTGGAACACGGTGGAATCAGATGCCGGTCAGCAGTTGAACCTGTTGAAATTTTCCCATGAGCGCGAATTCGTGCTGAACCTCGATGCCTCGGCCGAGCATTTCGACCAGGTCTTCCAGGACATCGGCACGAGTGCCGACGTCGACTACATCCTGGCGTTTGATCTGCGCGAACGGCCGGTGGATGCCAGCGCGGCCGAGACGACCAACGACGTGGAGGTCTTCTGGAACGGCCAGAGCGTCGGCACGTATCGCGGGACCCAGCAATGGCAGACGATTGCCCTGTCGGTGACCGGTCAGGCCGGATCGACGCGGCTCGAGTTCCGCGAAGTCGGTTCGGGCGAACAGGACCTGGGTGATGGCCGTGGTCCGCTGATCGATAACGTCAGCCTGGTCAACTACCGAGCCGGGGGCCTGGCCAACGGCAGTTTCCAGGGGGGCGAAGATTCCCCGACCAACAACCTCTTCCATCAGTCGAAGGTCGACGGCTGGCAGGCGATGGGGAGTTTTGACGAACGCCTGATCCAGATCGTCCCTTCCAGCGAGGCGACCGCCGGCAACTCGTACCTCGATCTCGACACGAGCGACCGACACCTGGACCGCCTGTACCAGGACCTGACCACCGAGGCGGGTCGCAAATATTTCCTCTCCTTTGATGTCAAGGCTGCCGACGAGGTGGACTCCGATAACGAACTGCGGGTCCGCTGGAACGACCAATGGGCTGGCACGTTCTTTGGACGCGACCAATGGCAGACGTACGGGCTGTTGCTCGAAGCGGACAGCGACCTGACCCGGCTCGTCCTGCGGGAAACGCCCAACGGTGAATTCGGTGCGGGAGATGGACATGGACCGCTGCTGGACAACGTCCGCCTGGTCAGCATTGACACGTCGAGTGAATTGCTCGCGGTTGACGCCAACGGCGTGGCCGATGGGACCGACTCGAATGCGCTCTACACCGAAGGCGCCGGACCAACATTGATCGCCACATCGGAGCTGACCGTCGAGAACCGGCTACGACCATACGTAACCTCGGCCGTGATCGCGCTCGATACGCGGCCGGACGGGCAGGAAGAGTTCCTCTCGGTCGACGTGGGGTCGAGCGGGCTGAGCTCCTCGTACGATCTGCCGACTGGTGTCCTGTTGCTGAGCGGAAACGGCAGCGCGGCTGTCTACACCGAGGTCCTGCAGACCTTGCGATATGACAACACAAAGACGGATGTGACCGGGGGCGAGCGAGAAATCTCGGTGACCCTGCACAGCCAGGATGCCCAATCGGCCATGACCCGGATCCGATTGAATGTCCAGTCGGACAACTTGCCGCCCGAAATTGGCGCGATCGGGGACTCCCTGGTCACACTCGGCCAGGACTTCCAGTTGACCGTCAATGCGAGCGATCCGAACAACGATTTGCTGACGTACGAACTCTCCTCCGCCGGCGAGCCGATCAGCGGTGGCAGTGCGCAGCCGACGATCTCCTCCGACGGCCAGATTAGCTGGACACCCCAACGGGACGGCGTGCTCAGCGTGACGGTCACCGTCACTGATGATGCGGGCGCTGCGGCGACGCGCGATTTCTCGATCACCGTTGCACGTAACGCGGACGTGCCGGATGATTTCGAACCGTTTTCCGGTCAGCGTCAGCTCTCCAACGTGCAGCCGGAATTGAGGAACCAGATCTATGACCAGGCGCCCGCGATGTCGATCGATACGGCGAAGCAATACGAGGCGATCTTCCACACGGCCGACGGTCAGATTCGAGTTCTGCTGAACGATGACGACGCGCCGATCACGGTCAACAACTTTGTCAATTTGGCCGAGGATGGGTTCTATGATGGCCTGACCTTCCACCGCGTCGTTTCGCTCGGTCCCGGTTTCATTGCCCAGGGGGGTGACCCGACCGGCTTCGGTTCGGGTGGACCCGGTTACCGGTTTAACGATGAGGCGGCCGCCATGACCGACTTTGACCGCCGTGACCTGTTGGCGATGGCCAACGCCGGCGCCGACACCAACGGCAGCCAGTTCTTCTTTACCCTTTCACCGCAGACGCACCTCAATGGGCGGCACGCCATCTTTGGCGAGGTGATCGAGGGGAGCGACGTGGTCGATGCGATCAACCAGCGGGATCCAAACAGTAGCACACCGGCCGAGCGGATCTACTCGATCGAGATCGTGGTTACCGATCCTTAAATGGGTCGGTGAATTTGCTCAGTGAAGTTGCCCGGTAGAGTTGCCCGGTAGAGTTGCTGGACAACGCCCCTCTCTGAGCTGCTCCCAACTCGGTCTGTTCTCACTCGGCCCGATCCTGCGCTGCTGCGGGACCAGGTCAGCCCGTTCTCCGGGGCGTACCTGTTGAAATCCCCCACCAAGGCGGGGTCTCTGTGGTTCGTTTTTTTTTCCACCCCGGCCCCTGTTTGGCTACAATGGACGGCCTGCAGAGCCTTTCTCTGTAAAGCATCCCACACACCTGAGCAAACGGATCCACCCGATGGCCGCTTCCAAACGACGTCGTTCTGCCCCTGATGCCTCCCGTTTTGATTACCGCCACCTCGAGCCGCGGCACCTGCTGTCAGTCTCCCTGCCGGGCGGCGTGAACCTGGTCAGCAACAGTACGTTGACCCCGTTGGCCGAGTCCGAAACGACCTTCTATTCCAACGAAGAGGTCGAGGGCTGGAACGCGGTCAACGCCGAGGCGGGCCAGCGACTGAACGTCTTGAAGTTTTCGCACCAACGTGAGTTCGTGCTGAACCTCGATGCGACGGCCGGTCATTTTGACCAGGTCTTCCAGGACCTCGCCACCCGCGAGGGGATCGAGTACACGCTGGCCTTTGACCTGCGCGAGCGGCCGGTCGCCGCCGATGCGGCCGAGTCGACCAACGACGTAGAGGTCTTCTGGAACGACGAGAGTCTCGGCACCTTCCGCGGTACCCAGCAGTGGCAGACGGTCGCCCTGACGGTGACCGGTCGGGCCGACATGTCGCGGCTCGAGTTCCGCGAAGTGGGCCAGGATGAACAGGATCTGGGCGATGGCCGCGGACCGCTGATCGATAACGTGATCGCCACGCGCATGCATACCGGCTTTGTGGCCAACGGCAGCTTCGAACTGGTCACCGATAAATCGGGCGAACTGCACCACCAGTCGACCGTCGACGGTTGGCAGGCGATGGGCAGTTACGACGACCGGGTGATGAAGATCGTTCAATCGGCCGAGGCGACCGAGGGCGCCGGCGTACTGGCACTCGACTCGAGCGCCGAACGACTCGATCGGCTGTACCAGGACCTGGCGACCGAACCGGACCGCCAGTACTACCTGTCGTTCGATATCAAGGGCGCCGATGAACCGGGCATGGATAACGAGCTGCGGATCCGCTGGAATGGCCAGTGGGCTGGCTCGTTCGTCGGCACATCCAATTGGCAGACATACGGTCTGTTGCTCACAGCGGACAGCGAACTGACCCGCCTGGTCTTGCGTGAAACGGCCGGTGGGGAGTTGGGCAAAGGGGATGGCCACGGGCCACTGCTGGACAATATCCGTATCGACAAGGTGGACCAGTTGCCCCAGATCCCGACGATCGCCGACGCCGTCATCACGCAGGGAAATGATTTTTATCTGGATATCGCCGCCAGCGACCCGGATGGAACGCCCCTGACGTACGAGATCACGTCGGGTGGAGAACCGGTCAGCGGAGGAATACACCAACCTTACATTTCAAGAGACGGAGGGATTTTCTGGCAGCCCGGCCGGGATGGCATCGTCGACCTGACCGTCACGGCAACGGACAACTTCGGGGTGCCCGTCACGCAGGAATTCAGCTTGACGGTCGAGCGGAACGCGGACGTGCCGCCCAATTTTGAACCGTTTTCCGGGCAGCGGCAGCTCTCCAATGTGAAACCGGAACTGCGAAACGGACTTTACGACCAGGCGCCCCAGATGTCGATCGACACGGCCAAAGAGTACGAGGCGATCTTCCAGACGGCCGATGGCCAGATCCGCGTCCTGCTCAACGATGACCAGGCGCCGATCACGGTCAATAATTTTGTCAACCTGGCGCTGGACGGCTATTACGACGGTCTGACCTTCCACCGGGTGGTCGACCTGGGACCCGGCTTCATCGCCCAGGGGGGGGACCCGACCGGGTTCGGTGCGGGGGGCCCCGGTTACCAGTTTGCCGATGAAGCGACCGCCCTGGGCGAGTTTGATCGCCGCGACCTGTTGGCGATGGCCAACGCCGGTCCCAACACCAACGGCAGCCAATTCTTCTTTACCCTCTCACCGCAGACGCAGCTCAATGGTCAGCACGCCATCTTTGGCGAGGTGATCGAGGGGAGCGACGTGGTCGACGCGATCAACCGGCGGGTTGTCGGCAGCACCACCCCGGCCGAGCAGATCTACTCGGTCCGTATCCTGGAAGATGGAGTTCAGTTGCAAAATCAAGATTGGGAATTTGACATAGATATCTGGAACACAAGTACGGGCACTTCTGCCATGGACCAATTTTATAGGTCCGACAGTAAAACGATTCAACTCAGCAATGTTTACCACAAGGGCAACAGTTGGAATTTTAACGAAAAGGACGGATCTGAAAATTTTGACCATGTTGAGGCATACTATTTCTCGATTAAAAACGCGGGTGAAAATCTAGATCTGAGCCAATTTTCACTTGGGTTCACATTTAATATAGGGCAACCGATGGGTGGTAATGACAAGCCCGGTTGGCTGTCACATTATGGTGAATCGATTCCGGGAACACTCAAAGCTCAAACAACTTATCCATTTGTTTATTTTCATCTGAGCGATTTTCAAAATCTAAAATGGTACGGTGATACCCAAGCAATAAAACAGTTCACATTTATTCCGTATGATCAAAATGTAAATACAAATTTTTACGGTAAACGCGCCGTCGTTGTTTCCTTTGGTCCGGACAACATTACGGACAACACAGGAAACAAACATAACTATCCAGTAGACGGGCCCGGCGGAATCGCTCAGTCATCTACGCTTTCAGGTGACCAGTTACAAACAATTGCCGCATCACGTTTAAAAGGGAAAGCTGATTTAGGCTGGCAGTTAACAGGGAAAAAAGAAGGGATCAACCAATATGAGGTTCAGGGAACGGGATTGGATTTTTCAAAGATTACCAACCAGAAATTGAAAGACGGACTGAGATTATTAACATACGAAAATGATTGGGAATACGCTGTAGGTTCAATCGCCCATTGGATGTTGAATCTTTCACCCACCCAACTGAATGCCACAACATTTCATTTAAATATCGACGAAAGAATCGATACCAACGAAACATTACTTTCGCAATCAATTTTTGTTCGAAACAAAACTCTGAGTGAGTGGACACCGATTCTTCTGGAGAACAGTAACCAGTGGGCCGTTACGAGTGATGTGGATGAGGGTGTTATTGATGGATGGAGTAGGTCGGTTCTTACGAATCCTGCCGTTGTGGATAAACAGCCAAACAAACAACTTACGCCTACGCAAAAGTTTGAAAATTTGATGCTTGATTTGCAATCGTCTTTTCAGAAGGATCACTGGGCAGATTATCATAAAAACACACCAGACGTCTTCAACAACCCGGGCGATCGTTCAATCGCAGTGGCAGGTGTTACGTTTAAGGCTAATCCAAAGAGAAACGGGTCGGGGATCCAGCTCAATGCGTATGCAGACTCCTACGATTGGACCCTCCCAGGCCCAGCTCTGACCTATGAAGACAAAATTGCCACTGCAATCTGTAATAGATGGGGGTGGAATGTATTTGACCCAAATGCAAAGGGAGTAATTGCAACACAGTTTTTAGATGGAGGTGGGGATACGACCTGCCCTGTTTGGATGAAAGACAATCAGATGTTCACGTTTAGTGATGGTTCTGACGGTCCCGAGGTCCTCTCGCCGTACAGCTATTTTGAACGAAATTACCAGATGACGGCTGATGACAACCTGAAAGTCCTTAGCAGTTTTTCCACCTGGAACGACACGACCTTAATCCAAGGGAACACCGGTTCGGCGATCAGTTTTGCCTCTTACGGATATACGAATGGGCCTGTGGCCAAAAATAGTCTTAATAAGGTTTGGGTGCCCCGAATTACTCAGGCGAAACCGTTTGACTACATTAATGGGGTCATTTCGAATAAGTCCTGTTATGGCACCCCGCTAGTGGGAAAAGGGTATTGGTTCAATAAAAATGGAATCTTCGATAATACAATAGAAAAAGTCCGCGTCGATTCTTGGGTAAATCAGGCTGGTTTGAATCAAAATAGGATCCTCGATACGGGAGTTTTTTCCGCACTGAACAAAAATGATGTATTTTCCGTCGATGCCGATTTTGCACCCGGAGGCTCATTTACATCAAGGGACGTATCTTTTGGCATTAATAAAAACGACTTTGGGGACCTGTATTTAAACAGTTCACTTTTCGTTGGTGGTTCTGGAAAAGCACTTCTCTACGCGTTCAATGATAATAGTATTGTAAACGGAGGCAGCCTCCCATCTTACTCCGGAGATAATTGGTATTTTGATCATAATGGTAAATCCGGCGAGGCCAAAATTCCTTATTTTGCAAACAGCCATGACTATGAGAATGTAAACGGCTTCGTCGTTACCTATACAAATGAAAGCGAAGATGAAAATAAAAATTACATCAACGTGAACCAATCGCGCAACACTGCCACCTATCATTTTTGGGACTAATAGTTCGCTTTGAAAGGGATTCAATCTCGAATCAAACACCGCTTGTTTTAGCCTTGCACCAGCGCTGCTGATCGGCGATCTCGATCAGCTCGGCCGTGAGGGCCGCATCCAACGGTCGCTCGGTGGCCAGTTCGTGAAATAGCGGGCGGTTCTGCCGGGCGCGGGCCACGCCGTACGTCTTGTCGTAGTAATCGAGCAGCCGCCCGGCACAGCCGGCCAGGTCCCCCCGCTCGAGCAGCTCGAGCGCTGCCTGCACGTTCTGCCCGCCAAATCGTTTCGCGATTTTCAGGGTCGATTCTTTCAGTTCGTCGCGCGATAGCCGGCCGTACTCGTCGGCCAGGTTCTGGGCGCGCACCGCTTGCGGGACGTCGAGGAAGATGGCGGGCGCCTGGCGGATCTGTTCGACAAAATTCCGGTCGATCACCACGCGGCCAATCTTCTGGCTCTCATCTTCGATCCAGGTCCGCCGCGATGTGTCGAGCTGGCCGATCGCCGCGGCCAGGTTGTTCTGGAACTGCTGCACGGTCGGTTGCGGGGGCAGGCCGATCCCGCCAAAGGCCGATCCCCGGTGGTGGGCCAGGCCTTCCAGGTCGATCACCTGTTCCCCGGCCCGCTGCAGGTGCTGCAATTGTTTCGTTTTGCCCGCGCCGGTCATCCCGCTCAGTACGACCAGGGGGAGCGGGGTGCGAAACAGCTCCAGCACGTGTTGCCGGTACGCCTTGTACCCTCCCTCCAGCACGCTCGCCCCGTGGCCGAACTGTTCGGCCAGCCAGGCGAAACTGCGGCTTCGCAGTCCGCCACGCCAGCAGTTGATCCGCAGGTCGACCCCGTCACCGGACCGCGCGAGCAATCGGTCCAGATCACCTTTTAATTCGGGCAGTCGCTGCCGCACCGCTTGCAAGCCGGTGCGGGTGGCCACCGCCCTCCCCTGCTGTTGGTAGAGCGTGCCCACCTCGGCCCGTTGCCGGTCATCCAACAGCGGCAGGTTGACGGCGCCCGGGATATGGCCCTCGGCAAATTCGAGGGGGGCCCGCACATCGACGATCAGGTGATCGGTCGTGTCACTCAAGAATTCGTGGGCGGGCAATTGCAGCGTGATGGTCGGGCTCCTGCCGGGTGCCGGGAAGGATGGGCCGCTGCCGGTGGCAAGACCGGGGCCGAGAAAAATACCCCCTAGTGGATTTGAACCACTGTTACCGAGTCGAAAAGACTCAGCGTCCTAGGCCGCTAGACGAAGGGGGCACTGATGATTTTGAGTCTGCAGCGGAAACTGTCAACATTGCTAACGCCCCGATCGACGTGGTTTTCGCAGATCGACGGCCGATTGCCCACGGTTGGGCAGATCCGGTCGGTTATCGGGCTGCTCGGTTGGAGCGCCCGGGACAGGGAAACGGGGGGAACCTCGCGAGGGAACATCACCGAAACGTTTCCCTGTGGCTTGCCCTTTCCCTTTGGCTTTCCGAAACGGTAGAATGGGGCGTATTAGCACAACACTCCCGGTCCTGGGTGGCGAGATGTCCGATAAACGAATGATCAAGATTTTTGATACGACTCTGCGTGATGGGGAGCAGTCGCCGGGCGGCAGCATGAATCACGAGGAGAAGATGCAGATGGCCCAGGCGCTGGTCGACCTGGGTGTCGATGTGATCGAGGCCGGTTTCCCGATCGCCTCGCCCGATGATTTCCGGGCGGTCAAAGAGATCTCCGAGAATTTTCAGGGGGCCGAGATCGCCGGCCTCTGTCGCTGCAACGACCAGGATATCGACCGGGCCTGGGAGGCGCTGCAGCATGCCGACGCGCCGCGGATCCATGTCTTCCTGGCGACCAGTGCGATCCACCGCGAGTTCAAGCTGAATATGTCGACCGAGGAGATCATCGAGAACGCGGTCGAGGGGGTGAAGCGGGCCAAGGGTTATTGCGACAACGTCGAGTTTTCCACCGAGGACGCGGTCCGTACCGAGATGGACTTTCTCTGTCGCGTGGTCGAGGCGGTGATCGAGGCGGGGGCGACGACGGTCAATATCCCCGACACGGTCGGCTACGCCACGCCGGCCCATATGGGCGACGTGATCAAGGAACTGATCGACCGGGTCCCCAACGCCGGCGATGCGGTGCTCAGTGTCCATTGCCACAACGATCTCGGGCTGGCCGTGGCCAACAGCCTGGCCGGGGTCGAAGCGGGGGCGGGCCAGATCGAGTGCACGATCAACGGGATCGGTGAGCGGGCCGGCAATTGCTCGCTGGAAGAGGTCGTGATGGCGATGCGGACCCGCTCCGATTTCTACAGTTGCGATACGCGGATCAACAGCCAGTTGCTGGTCCCCACCAGCCAACTGCTGACACGGATTACCGGTTTGGAGGTGCAGCGGAACAAGGCGATCGTCGGTCGCAACGCGTTTGCCCACGAGGCGGGGATCCACCAGGATGGGATGCTCAAGGAACCGACCACTTACGAGATCATGCGGCCCGAGGATGTCGGTTTTGACAAGACCGACCTGGTGCTGGGCAAGCATAGCGGCCGGGCAGCGCTGGCCGACCGGGCCCGCTCGCTCGGGTTTGACCTGGATGACGATCAGATTCGGAGCCTGTTCAAGCAGTTCAAGATCCTGGCGGATAACCAGAAAGAGATTACCGACGCGGATATCGCCGCCCTGATCGAACGGCACTTGGCCTCGGCCGAATCCTGAGGGATGTCGCAGCCAGGATGGACCCTCGTTTGAGGCCACGAAAAAAGCCCGGTGATTCCCACCGGGCTTGTCTGTTTTTTGTGGATGTCACTTCGCCTAACGGCCCTGGAACAGTTGGCGGATGCCGTACGTGAAGAAGGTGGCAAAGCCGAAGTTGATCAACTCCTCCTGCGGCTTGTAGCGCAGGATTAGTGTATCGCCCGGTTTGACCAATAGCCTCTGTTTCGGGTCGTTCAGCGCATTGCCCAAGTCGATGCGGATAGCGAGTTGTCGATCGGCTGGCAGTTTTCTCAGTACCAACAGTTCGGTGGGTGGGACGGAGATCGAGTTGGCGATGGCGCCCCGACCGCTGCCGTTACCGACACCGACCGAAACCCCGGCAATGGCGACGGCGCCCAGCACATCCAGATCGTAGTCACGCGGCAGCAACCACTCGCCGCCTCCCATCAGGCCACCGGTGTAATAGATATCGGTGTCGCGGGATTCGACGTAGACGATATCACCGTCCAACAGGATGATGTCGTCCGGCAGGAAATCGGGCACCTCGCCCGGATTGAGTCGGGTCGGAATGCTGACCGTGTTGGCATCGTTCGGCATGTCCGGCACCAATTCATACGGGAAGGACTCCGGTTTGTTGGACCGGTAGAATTCAGTGATCTGGTTATCCCGGTTGGCGATTTCAATCCGGTCGCCTCGCAGGATACGGATTTCCGGCTTGGCATTCACGCCGGGCATCCCGCCCGTGGTAGCCAGGGCATTGAGGACGTCGTTCTTGTAGGCCGGCAGTTGTAGCACGAAGCCGCGACCACTCTGGTCCGACCGGTCGGTAACGGCCCGCTGGGATCGCTGACTGGAGAACTGGGCACTGTTGGCGAAGAACGTGTTGTCCTGGCGGACGACGAACACCCGGTACGTCCGTTCTTTCATGATGGTCAGGATGATGCGGCCATCCCCCTTGAGCAGTGGCTCCGGTCCGTCCAGGTACGCCCGTGAAACGAGTTGCTCGGCCTGGGAGATCGTCAGGCCCCGTACGGGGATCGGGTCGACCAGTGGCAGCGAGAGCGTTCCATCTTCGCGAACCGGGACCGGGTAGCCGATCGCCGGTGGCAGGTCGCTGTCGGCCGTGGGGAATTGGACAGGCGGGGATTCGTCCAGGTTGCCCAGGACCCCTTCGATAAATACGCCCAGGATATCGCCCGAATCGAGCAGGTAGTATTCCGGTTTCGGTTGGCGCAGTCGGGCCACATCGATCGGTACTTTGTCGGCCTGCGGTTCGGCCAGGAACTGCTTGGGAACCCGTTCCACCGGGACCGCGTCAATCGGGGAAAGCACCGCGGTGCAACCACTCAGGCAGCTGCAGATCGCAACGGCCAGCAAGGTTACGATCGATCGGTATCGAAACAGATCGGCAAAATGTTTCTGCTGAGAAGTCTGCACTTTCGACTCTCCTTCTGACTGCGGCATTTTCTGTTTTCGGTTGTGGTTTAAGGTGGATCCGGCCCGGGTGGTTTAACGCATCTTCCAACGGGCCGGGATGACATTCGATCGTTCATCGACGCTTGGATCGACGGAAACCGGGATGGGAGCATTCCGGGCGGAGGCTTCCCGTACACCGTCAGGGCCGTTGTTGCCGTTGTTGCCGTTGGCACCGATTCGGAGTTTCCGTTTTTTGACCGGCGTCTCTTTCTGTTGGGTGATGGCCGAGTCCATCATTTTGGAGACGAAGATCTCGTGATACGTACCCGCCTTATCGAGTTGGGCGGCGGAGGCCCCGGCCGGGTAGCCGTCGAACCAGGTATCTACGCATTGGGCTCCATCGTCCGTCTGGTATTCACTTCCCCAGTAGCTCCGGGGTGGCATGGCCGGCACGAAACCGTCTCCCCCCTGGCTGACGGCGGAATAACCTTCGACGAATCCCCGTTCAAAGTGATTTTCAAAACCGCGATGGCATTTCCCGTAGCGGATGTTGTAGGCACGTTCGGCCCAGACGCGGTCCCGGTAGCAGCGGATCGGGCCATCCACGTAGGCCGTGTGAAACGTCTCGATGCATCGGCAGCCGAGCGATCCGCAGAGCAGGACGGCCACCAGAGAAAACAGCAGGTAACGCTGAATGGCTGTCACCGACCCCGGTAAGGCAGGTCGCCACTTCCCGTTTTCAGGTTTAGAGAAATCGCTGAACATCGTCTCCCCCTACGATCAATCTCCAATGGAACAGACATATCCCAATGGACGGGACGTGCAGGTACACGTCCTCAACCCATTCATCGCCAAGGGTTGGTGTTAGAATTTAACGAAGATTCCGACGATAACGATTTTTTGGAAAATAGGTGTCGTAGCGGTTATTCCATTTCGAGGCGAGAAAGCCCCCGGATTCGGGCAGGTCTGGGCCCGGTTCCAAGTCGGATTGGTGGGAAGGCCCGTGATGCCGCCTGGCACCTGCTAGCTAGTTGGCGCGACGATAGCTCATCGCTTCACGGACCCGTTCCTGGGCCAGGACGAGTGCTGCGGCCCGTGGGGTCTCCTTGTGGATCCTGGCAAAACGGAGGACATCGTGGGTGTTTTCCTTGATTTTCTCTTCGATCTCATGGAAGGCATTGCTCTTGGTTCCGCCTCGGTATTCGACCGAGCCACAGATCACGCCGCCCGCGTTGGCCACGAAATCCGGGACCGAAACGATGCCCCGCTCGTGCAGGATCTGTTCCGCTTCGCGGGTGGCCGGGATATTGGCTCCCTGCAGGATCAGTTTACATTTCATGGTGCTAGCGTTTTCCTCGGTGATCACGTCCGGTTGGGCCGCCGGTACAAAGATATCGCAGTCGATCGTCTCAAACGCGTCGATCGGCATTGGCTGGCCACCGGCGAACCCGGTGACGCCTCGGTGTTCCTGCATATATTCACACAGCTCTTCCACGTCCAAACCGTCGGCATTGTAGATCGTGCCATCCCGATCGCTGGCGGCAATCACGATTGCTCCCCGCTTTGGGTGGACGAGGTAGCGCGCCGCATGTTGTCCCACGTTGCCAAATCCCTGGATCGAAACCCGTGCCCCTTTCAGGTCGCAATCGACAAACTCCTGGGCTGTCTCCGCGCAGACGGCCAGGCCATAGCCGGTCGCCCCCACCTGGTCCAGGGGGATCCCACCCAACACGCTGCTCAAACCGACTGAGCGACGAATTTCATCCCGGACCCAGGCCATCGCGGTCTCATCGGTCCCCATGTCCGGACCGGGGATGTACTGGTTGAGACTTTCGATCGCGCGGGCAAATTGGCGGATCAGCGTCTCTTTCTTTTCGAGGCTCATGTTGCGTGGGTCGGCAATGATGCCAGCCTTGCCACCGCCATGAGGAATGCCGGCCAGGGCATTCTTCCAGGTCATCGCCCGTGCCAGGCGGAAGACCTCTTCCGTGTTGACCGAGGGCGTCATGCGGATACCGCCGATGGCCGGTCCGATACTGCTGTTGTCGATTACGACGATGCCACGCAGTCCACAGCGGGGTTCGTACAGGTAGACGATTTTTTCAGGGCCGAATTCGTCGGCATACTTATTGAAAACGTTGTCGACTTGCACACTCGGTTCCTCGATCAAGGAGGCCATGGACTTCTCCGCATACTCAGTTAATGGTTCCGATCGTGTCGTTAAGCGTTTCTAAAGGCGTTGATTTGTCTTAACGACGATGGGCGATATTTTACGCAAGAAGGCATTTATCTTCCATAGCCCTCCAGCCCGAGCCGATGGCTGAATTTCCGCAGAACAGGCCGAGACATTGGGTTTTTACGCCTTTTCCCGGTGAGAAGAGAGGGGGATGAACGGAGAAGTTCGTTTCCCCGGCGGTAGGGCGGAGCGGGCTTACTCGACCTTGCCGTCGACGAGTCGAATGATGCGATCCGCCTTTTCCGCGATTGCGTTGTCATGGGTCACCATGACGATGGTCAGGCTCTCGGTCCTCTGCAGGTTGAGTAACGTCTCCATCACTTCGCCGCCACTGTCTCCGTCCAGGTTGCCCGTCGGTTCGTCTGCCAACAGGACGGTCGGTTCGGAGATGAGTGCCCGGGCGATGGCGGTTCGCTGCATCTCACCGCCGGACAACTGATTCGGTCGGTGGTTCAATCGGTGGGACAGGCCGACTGTATCAAGCAGTTCCTTGGCCCGATCCAGGTATTTTTTCTTGTTTCGCATGTATTGAAAAAAATTGTCCTGAACCATGCGGGGGACCAGGACGTTCTCGACCGTCGTCAATTCGGGCAGCAGGTGGTAAAACTGGAAAATCATGCCGAAGTCGCGGTTGCGGATTCGTTCCTGCTGGCGGGCCGGCAGGTTGTCGACGCGGCGGTCCTGGAACCAGATCTCTCCCTGGTCCGGCGCATCGAGGGTTCCCAGCAGGTGCAACAGGGTGCTTTTTCCCGATCCACTCTGCCCGACAATCGCCGTGAATTCTCCCTCGAACAACTGCGCATCGATCCCCTTCAGCACGGGGACTTCCATGCGACCCTTGTAGTAACTCTTGTGCAAGTTGGAGACGGACAATATTTTCGGGAAGTTGACGCTCAGGGGCGCACGGGAGCCTTTGTTTCGGCGACCGGTTTTGTTCGTCTGACGCAACCTGGTTTGTGCGGCTTCACTCATATCTCAGTGCCTCGACGGGATGAAGTCTTGCGGCTCGCAAGGCGGGTAAAACGCTGGCCAATACGGCAATGGCAACGGCGCCCAGGGCGACCAGGAAAACGGTCATCGGGTTGACCGCAGTCGGGATCTGCGAGAAATAGTAGATGGTCGGGTCAAAAATCTCCCGGCCGGTGGCCCATTGAATGGCCGCGGCAATATCGTTAATGAAATAGACGATCACCAGGCCCAGAACGATTCCGACCCCGGTCCCGACGGTTCCCAGGGAAACGCCGTAACTGAGGAAGATCGACATCACACCATGGCTGGGTGCGCCCAAGGCCTTGAGAATTCCGATGTCCTTGGTTTTTTCCACGACGATCATGAAAAAGGTCGCCAGGATTCCAAAACCGGCCACGGCGATGATCAGGAACAACAGGATGTTCAGGATGGTGACTTCCATGTTGACCGCGCTCAACAGGGGCCGCTGGGTGTCCTGCCATGTCTGGATGACGTACGGGTACTGGTCGGGGGGGAAGAACGCGATCAGCTTGTCGCGAACTGCATCGAGATCGGCACCATCCTTCAGTTTGACCTGGATCGAAGAAACGGTTGACGAACCGGTCACCGGGTCGATCATGCGGCGGATTTCCTGCAGTTTGCGGAGCGACATGAAGGCAAACGTCGAATCGTATTCGTGCATGTTGGACGAATAAAAGTCGACAATCGTGCAGTTCTCTGTAATGGGAGAAGGGGTGGGGCCGGATGTCGGCAATGTGATCTGGATGTCATCCCCGGGGCGCACCATGAACAGTTCCTGCCGTTCCCCCTCCTGGTCCATGAACTGGCGACTGGCGATCGCCATGCCGAGAACGATGCCTGTGTGCTGGTCCCGGGCCGGGTTGAACATCTCCTCGGGGGAGACATGCTGACGCAAGTCTGCGTGCGGATCAAACGCCGACAACTCGACCGGTGGATCCTGCTGGCCCGGTGGGCTTGCCTGTGGCAATTCGCCGTCCTGCTGGTGTGTCGGTGCGATGCTGGGCAAGGGGGCAAACGTCACGGTTCCCGGAGCCGCCTGGGCAACCTGCTCGTCAGGTACCGGTTCCGTTGTGGGGACATTCATTGAACCACCGATCATCTCCTCGATTCGCTGGCGGTTTTCTTCTTTCTGGCGACGGTATTCCCAACCGCATTCGCCGATTCGTTCGTCGTAACCTGATTCATTGAGTTGGAAGTCGATTGCGTTGCGGTTATTCGAGTTGAGCAGGTAGGGGTTGAAGTCGGTGACCTGGCCGAAGGTCTTTTCGTCGATTCCCATCAGCATGATCTGCTGGGTCCACTGTCGTCCGCGGAACTCAAAATTCATCAGGGCCGGGACTCTCACCACGTAGGTGACGGCCTGCAGATCGTCGCCCACAATCCGCTCGATTTCTCGTACATGCAACTCGGGCCAGCTGATTTCACCGAGGCCCGGACTGGCGATTTCTACATCCGAAAGGATACCGTGCAGGCGGTCCTGCATCTCACCGATGAAACCCGACATCACACTGTTGACCACAATCAACGTCGCCACGCCGAGCGTGACACTCACGATCGATGCCAGGGCAATGAACCTTGTCTTCAGATACCGCCACGAGAGCAGGAGTTTATACATCGCCAATCCTTTGGCTGTTCAGGCCGTTGCGCAAGCGGCCCAATCCACATCAGGTTTCCAGTAAATTGACGTCGATCACGAACGTCCCGGGTTGGTTTCCGGTCGCAGTAACGGAAACAGGATCACTTCCCGAATCGTTTGTGAATTCGTCAATAGCATCACCAGTCGATCGATGCCGAGCCCGAGACCACCGGCTGGTGGCATGCCGTTACGCAGTGCCCTGACGAAGTCATGGTCCATCTTGGCCATTGAGTCTTCGTCAGACATTCCCTGTAACTGGGTCTTGAACAGTTGTTCCTGCAGGTCGGGGTCGTTCAATTCCGTATAGGCGTTGGCCAACTCCATCCCGTCGATGAACAGTTCAAAGCGTTCGGCTATCTGGGGATTGTCACTCTTCCGCTTGGTCAAAGGGCAGATACTGGCAGGGTAATCAATGACGAAAACAGGTCCGGACAATTCGTCTTCGACTTTGGTCTCGAAAACCTCGTTCTTGATCACATCTGCGTGCTTGCCCTCGGTCTCCAAACCGATCGACTGAGCGTAATCTTTTACCGAATTGGCGTCGGTGGGGTCAACGCCGGTATGCTGTTCCAGCAGTTGATCGTAGGGAACGCGGGCAAACGGTGTGGAAAAGTCGATCTGTTTCTCACCCCAGGGGATGACTGCTGGCGAACCGATTGCTTGCAGTGCGTTTGCTATCATCGATTCGGTCAGGTCCATCATCGATTCGTAGTCACCGTAAGCCTGGTAGACCTCCATCATCGTGAATTCCGGATTATGCTTCGGGCTGATCCCCTCGTTGCGATAGACACGACCGAGTTCAAAGACACGTTCCATGCCGCCAACCATCAGCCGCTTGAGGTGCAACTCAAGGGCGATCCGCATGTAGAGTTCGAGGTCGAGCGTATTGTGGTGGGTCACGAACGGCCGAGCGGCGGCCCCGCCGGCGATATCGTGCAGGGTGGGCCCCTCGATCTCGACAAATCCCTCGTCGGTCAAGGTCTGCCGGATCGACTGGACAATTCGTGAACGGTTCATGAAACGCTCGCGGGTCCCCTCGTTGTAGGCCAGGTCGACATACCGTCGGCGCTGGCGCAGCTCCGGGTCCTGCAGGCCCTTGTGCTTGGCCGGTGGTGGGTCGAGTGTTTTGCAGAGCAGGTAGATCCGGTCGGCGAAAATGGAAAGTTCACCCGTGTTCGTGCGGCGCAGTTCTCCCTCGACGCCCACCAGGTCTCCCAGGTCGAGGCACTGGATCAGTTGCCAGTTTTCCTCTCCCACCTGGTTCTTGCCCACGAACAACTGGATCCCACCGGTCCAATCCTGGATATTCAGAAAGGTCAGCTTGCCCTGGCCCCGTTGCAGCATGATTCGTCCGGCCGCGCGAACGTGCGGTCCCCGCAGGTTGCCTTTCCCCTGCTCGGCCTTCCACCCTTTGAAGTCGAATCCCTCCCAATCGTCAGGTGCAGGGAGCTGGATTTCCGCGCCATCCTCCAGCACGTACTCAATCTCCGATTCTCTCTGACGGATCTCCTCGATGTAGGAGCGGTCATCGAATCGGTGACCCCAGGGATCGTGGCCCAGTTCGATGACTTGTTCCAGTTTTTTTCGACGGGCCGCCAGAACGCCTTCCTCGTCGATCGCATCTTCCGGTTGGGAGGAATCGGTTTGGGAAGCAGTTTCTGACATGGTATTCCAGGATCGGTGAATGTTCGTAGTCGTCACGGGCCGTTGCCGCGGCATGGCGAAACAACAGGACGACGGTTTCAAGCCACCAGATTTTAACCGCGCCGCTGCAAATCAGAAACAAGTCTCGGCGACGGTTGAAGGTAAAAATCGCGCTTTCCGGCAAATACCGAGGACAGGCCTTACTGACCAAACCGGGCGACCAGCTTGTTGGCGATCCCCGGCAACAGGCGATCGAGCCAGACGATAATCCGCCCGCCGAAGGTGAGGATGATCTCGTGGCGGCGCTTGGTCATGCCGCGGACCGTCTTGGCGGCAACCTTTTCGGCGGACATCGCTCCACCTTTTTTCCAGTCTTTCCCCGTCGTATCTTCGATGGAGTGGTCAAAGAAGTCGCTGTCGGTCGTGCTGGGACTGACCAGCAGCAGTTCGATACCAACTGGCGCCAGTTCGGCTCGCAGCGAGTCGCTCAGGCCGTGCAGGGCAAATTTGCTGGCGCAGTATTCACTCTTTAGCGGGGCGGCGCGGTGTCCCAGGACGCTGCTGATATTGACCACCAAAGGGTCCTCCCCCTGTTTCAGGGCAGGGATGGCGATTCGCGTCATTTCCGCGACCGCAAAAAAATTGACTTCAAAGATCTGTCGCATCCGTTGCTCGTCCGCTTCTTCAAACCGGCCCATCGCGCCGATTCCGGCGTTGTTGATCAGGATATCGACCCCCCCCAGTTCGCCCGTGCACTGTTCCAGCAAGCCACGGCGAACCTCCGGCTGGGTGATGTCCCCCGGGTAAGTCAGGCAGGTCCCGCCTTCGCCAGAAATGGTTTCGGCCAACTCGGTCAACCGGTCGGAACGGCGGGCATTGACGACCAGCCGGACACCCTGCCTGGCCAACAGCCTGGCCAGATGCCAGCCTATCCCGCTCGAGGCGCCCGTCACGATCGCTCGCCGATTTTTCAGTTGACGTGGGGGCATGTTTACGCGACGTCGTCGACCGAACAGACGTCGTCCTTATCGGAGTCCAGGTCGGGTGGATCGGTGTTGCCAGCCGCTTTCTCGTCGGTTGCTTCCTTGTCGGCCGGTTGAGCCCGGTCGTGGATCGAAATCACCTGGTCCGCCACCCGTCCCAGGTACTTCTGGGGAATCCGGCAGTGGACCGTGACCGTCTCTTCGTCGTAATGGGTCGAAACGACTTCACCATGGGCTGCCAGGAATGCCAGCAGCTTGCCATCCTGGACCGGCAGGATGATGTCCACGTTTCGAAACGAACGGCTCAGCGCGTCGCTCACGACCCCGTGTAATGCTGCAAATCCCTCACGGGTCTTGGCGCTGACCGCGACGGCATGCGGGTAGCGATTCATCAGGCCCTCCAAGGCGGTGGACGACTTGATCTGGTCGATCTTGTTGAGTACCAGCAGCGTATCCTTTTCCTCGATCCCCAGCTCTTCCAGCACTTCGTAAACGGCGCTGATCTGCTCGTAGACCGAGTCGCTGCTCGCATCGGCCACGTGCAGTAGGAGGTCAGCCTGCCGCGTCTCCTCCAAGGTGGCTTTGAAGCTGGCGATCAAGCGGTGGGGCAGGTCGCGGATGAAGCCGACCGTGTCACTCAGCAGGACCGGGCCCCAGCTGGGCAATTGCCAGCGCCGCGTCCGGGTGTCGAGCGTGGCGAACAGCTTGTCCTGGGCCAGGACATTGGCATCGGTCAGGGCGTTCATCAGGGTGCTTTTGCCGGCATTGGTATAGCCGACCAGGGAGACCCCCATCATCCCCCGCCGTGACTGGACCTGCAGTTCCTTGCGGCGTTCTACCTTGCCCAGTTCCGCTTTCAGGTCGTGAATCCTCTTTTCCACCAGGCGCCGGTCCACTTCCAGCTGTTTCTCCCCGGGGCCCCGCATGCCGACCCCCATTTTCAGCCTGGAGAGGTGCGTCCACATCCGTTTCAGGCGGGGCAGCGAATATTCCAACTGGGCCAACTCGACGGCCAGTCGGGATTCGTAAGTCTGCGCGTGCGTGGCGAAAATATCGAGGATCAGTTCCGTCCGGTCCAGCACCTTGACGTGCAGCGTCTGTTCCAGGTTGCGCGTTTGAGCCGGTGACAGGTCGTTGTCGAAGATGATGATGTCGGCGGCATGGAACTCGACCAGTCGCTGCAATTCTTCTACTTTGCCCTTGCCCAGGTACGTGGCGATGTCGGGCTTTTCGCGGCGCTGCGTCAAACCGCCGACGACCCTCGCTCCAGCCGTTTCGGCCAAGCCTTGCAATTCATCGAGTGGGTCGTGAAAAGAGGCGTCACTGGGCAGGATAATCCGCACCAGGATCGCCATTTCCTGTTCAACGGCCTGTGATTTTTTTCGTTCCAGCACGTTTGGTCTGGGGCTCCTTTCGAAACGGATCCGTCCTGTTGCTCAGGCGCGATCCGGTCCAGTGAATCGTTTGATAGTATCTTGATCAAAAAAAGTTGGCGCGTACATACCCGCCGCCGAAGCGGGCCGGTAACGTTGGTAAAAAATTACTCATTTAGGACCGTTTCAGGCCCAGGCCTGGAAAACGGGGTTCATGAACGGGATCACTCTTGAGCATCTTGTTTGAGAAGCGAGAGGACCAGGTAAACCTTGGTGCCGAGCGGTGGTATTTTTTCTGTATTCGCTTCGAACAGGAGGCTCTCGTTCGACCCGGAACTCTCGATGGGGAGATCGAGGGTGGCGGTCGAAAAATTGGAGAGGCAGATCATCTCGCCCGAGTCACCGTAGTAGACCTTCGACCCGTCTTCCGGGTTGACGTAGAACTGGCTGCCGCAAAAAACCCAGTCCATGTCCAGTTCTTTTTTGGTGTCGAAATTGCGGACCAGTTCCTTGGCGTTGCGGGTGACCTGTTGGTTCTCTTCGGACCAGCGGACCTGAATTTTGATCTTGGGTCCGTTTGCCGGCTGGTATTCCGGCGTCCATTGGACCGGCTTGCCCGGGTCGGCCCCAATGGCGATCAGGCAGGTATGCAGTTCCAGGGCCAGAGCGTTGACCGAGACTACTGACTCGTGTTCCTTGGTCTGACGCGGGCAGGCGAAAACTTCCAGGCCTCCCCGGTCGAGGCAGATCTGACCGGCCACCATCACCTGCTTCGCTTTCATGTCGATCCATATTTCGTGCTGTTTACTGAGGCGGACCCAGTTGTCGGTAATCGGGATCGTCTGTTGCTCTGTTTCAGCCTCGGTCTCGCCAGGTGTGGCGTCGGGCGGGCTGTTCTCGTCGGGCGTTGAGGCTTGCGGTTCTGTTGGCGGTTTGTCCCCGGGCGGTTCACCGGTCTGCGCCAGGTCTCCGGTTGCCTCTCCGGGGGAAACGGCTGGCGCGTGGCTTGGACTCGTCACTGCGGGAGCGTTTCCCGGGCGCTGCGTTTCCTGCTCCCCGGTCGCTTCGGAGGAGGGAGCGGTTGCCTTGCCCGAGGGAGAGTCCGAGCCGCATCCCATGCAGAACAGACAGAATAGACAAGTCGCCACCCAGGGAATGAGTCGATTGATTTGCCGTTTAGGCATTCCTGAATTCCGATCGGGTTAGCTTGCGGGATGAGCCGGTTGTCCCATGGTCAACTCTTGTCTTACTGATATCATACGGTTTTTCCCGGATCAGGTCGTTGCGAATTCGTGATTTTCACCTGAATTCGATGTCCCGATGAACTACCTCCCGATGGACACACAGCAGGGCGATTGACGTTTCGATGGCAGGCAAAAAGAGAGTCAAGGTAAAACAGAAAGCGGGGCGCGATGCGTCCCGCCCAGCGTTGGCAGGCGCGCGTTTGGTGAAGTGGTTTGGCGCTGCCGAAGAGTCGCCGTTGAACTGGGGCCGTTCCGTTGGGTCGGAATTCGGCCCCCTGGCCGAGAAGCGGCGGGCCGGGCCGTATTCCACGGCAGAAAAATCGGCGGATTGGTGCGAGCGGATCGAAATCGGGTTGCAGAGAGCCGATATCCCGGCCGCGTACCAACTGCTGGAACGTGTCTGGCAAGCATCCAGCCCGGATGGTTCCGACCTGCCGGACTGGGGCGACTGGCGGGTCCGCCTTCTTTCATCGAAGGCTGATCAAGAGCCTGCAGAGGAGTCATCGCCTGAACAGGTTCTGTTTTTCCAGCTGGCAGCCATCGAGCTGCCGTTGACCTGGGCAGCCGCTTTCCCCTGGTCACAGGCTGACCGTGAGGTCCGTTTGGCGATCGAGCGGATGTCCGAACTCGTCCAATTGGTCCTGGATGGGGACGGGATGCCGGGGTCCGGTGTCATTCCCGTCTTCGCGCCGTTGCTGGCCAGCTGGGCCCGCAGTTACCGCCTGTTTCGGAAGCTCGGTTTCGAGATCGATTCGGAGGGGGCCGAGGTGCTGGAGAGTTTGGTCCAGCAGGTGCTCCGCTTCCTCTCCCCCGAAGGTTCCCTGATGCTGGCCGGTCCGGAAATCTCAACGATGGGTGATGACTTCTGGAAATTCATTCTCAAGATGTCGTCGGATCCGATCGACAAACATCTGGCGAAGTACTGTTTTCCGCCCGTGGGACGAGACAAGCTTTCGCGCCGTGAGCTGCCCCAGACGAGTTCCTGTTCGGAGTGGGGAGAGTTGGCCGTTTTGCAGTCGTACTGGAAGGCAGGTTTACCGAAGTTGGCCGTCGATTTTTCCTGCGGTCAGAACCGGGTGGAACTGGCCAGCCAGGTTACGTTACTGGCCGGTGACCTGACTCCCCAGATTTCTCTCAATGGTCAGGTCGCCCTGAACCGGGGCGATTGTGTCGCAGTCTGCTGGCACCAGGATGAGGAGGTTGACTACCTCGAGATTGAATTTGACATGTCGGCCGGGATCGCTGTCCAGCGACAGTATATCCTGGTCCGCGAAGACCAGATCCTGGTCGTCCTGGATTCGGTCAAGAGTGAGACGGCTGGGCGTATCGACTACGAGTGTACCGTCCCGTTAGCGCCGGGGATCACGGCGCTGGGGGAATCGGAAACGGCCGAGGTCTACCTCAGGTCGGGACGTGAAATCGAGTCACTGGTCGTGCCCCTGGGGCTGAGCGAGTGGAAAGTTGACCGGCACGAGGGGACGCTGGGTGTTCACCCGGATGAGCTCAAGCTGCACCAGTCGATCGATGGGAGCGGGCTCTGTGCCAGCTTGCTGTTCGATTTGAATCGTCGGCGGAGTGTGCGACCCCGAACCTGGCGACGGTTGCATGTCATGGAAAAACTGGAACTGGTGAACCGTGATCGCGCGGTCGCCTACCGCGTTCAGTTGGACCAACAGCAGTGGGTGATCTACCGGTCCATCGCAGAAAATGGGAATCGGACCTTCCTCGGTGAGAATTTTTCGAACGATTTTTTCATGGGTAGGTTCTTCAGGAATGGTACCGTGGAAGATTTAATCCAGGTTGAACAATGAGCCAGTTCGCAGACGATGTGTTACAGGAAAATCTGGCGTCAGTTCGACAGCGTGTCGAACAGGCGGCCGTCAAGAGTGGTCGGCAGGCATGCGACGTGCGGTTGATCGGCGTCACCAAGTACATTGATGCCCAGGCGACGCGGCAGCTGGTCCAAGCCGGCTGTCACTGCCTGGGGGAGAGCCGGCCGCAGGTCCTGTGGGAAAAAGGAGAAAAACTCCAGGACCTGGACGTGGAGTGGCACATGATCGGACCGCTGCAGCGGAACAAGATTCGCAAGACACTCCTCTTCACCCATTACCTGCATTCCTGTGACAGCCTCAAGTTGTTACACGCCATCGATGCCGTGGCAGCCGAGACCCAGAGACAGGTCAAATGTTTGTTGCAGGTCAATATTTCAGGCGAAGCGGCCAAGCAGGGGTTTCGGCCCGAGGAAGTTGCGCCCGCCCTTCCCGTAATCCGGGAAATGCGATCGGTTCAGTTGGTCGGCCTGATGGGCATGGGCAGCCTGGCAGGTGACCTCGATACACGGCGCCACGAATTCCGCCAGTTGCGCCAGCTGCTGGAGGCCTGTCAGGGATCGGTGGGTGACAACCTTCAGCTGACCGAATTGTCGATGGGAATGAGCTCCGACTTCGAGGTGGCGATTGAGGAAGGGGCGACCATGGTCCGGGTCGGTTCGGTCCTGTTCGATCGTCTGCGCTAGCCGAGTGCCAACCAGGGCGGCAAAAAAAAAGGCCGCGCCTGTAGAGCGCGGCCTCGATTCGTCGGTTCATTAATCCGCTTGGGGTTTGTCCTGGTGCATCCATCGAGTCAGCAGCGGAGAGAGCAACAGGCAGACAAACCCGGCGCCAATCGCCAGCCAGCCGATGCCTTCAAATACGCCACTGTAGATGTCTACCGTTTCGCTTGGCGGGGGCACGATATTGCCACCATCGTTCACCTTGGTGAACTGGGCGATGATCGCCGCCAGGAACTGGGAAAAGGCCGTGGCCAGGAACCAGGCACCCATCACGGTGCTGACCAGGCGGGCCGGTGAAAGCTTGGTCACCATGGACAGTCCCACAGGCGACAGGCAGAGTTCGCCGGTCGTCATGAACAGGTAGGTCAACACGATCCAGATCACCGGGACCATCCCGTTGGCGTCCGCGTAGTACTCGGCACCAATCCAGGGACAGAGGAAGGCAACGCCCAGTTGGGCCAGGCCCAGGGCGAACTTGACCGGTGTGCTTGGCTCCATGCCGAACCCGGCCATCACGGCCCACAGGGCCGTAAATACGAGCCCGAAAATCATGATGAAAATCGGATTGATCGATTGGAAAACGGAGGCGGGGATTTCGACGCCACCCAGCCCGAGCGACCCCGCGCTGTCGGCGTTCTCCGGGATGGTGTAGGTCCAGTTCATCACCTTGTCTTCCGGTTTGGCTTCCTCACGCTTGGCAAATTCGCGCAGGTACGTCAGGCTGGACATGGTGAATTTCTTCTGATCCTGGACGTCTTTGATCGTCTGCTTGAGTTCTTCCGGTGTGGGACGCTTGGCCTCTTCCTTGCCCATTTCGACGCCCGTGACCGCCTTGGCCAGTTTGTCATTGAGCGAGGGGTGGCTGTTGACCTGCCCCAGGTACTCCTGGCTGAGGAAATCCAACCCGGCCAGCGATTCATGGGACGATTCGGGCACCAGGCGGAGCTTGGCCGTTTTGCCGTTATCCTCCTGGGAAGCGGTGCTCGTCTCCATCACCCGGTCCACGTTTCGGTCGGTAAAGTTGTTGAGCGAACTCCCGGACTGTTCAAAGAAGGCCCAGAACATCAGGGAGAAGAACGTCAGGATAAATACGACGTACATCCTTTCCCGGCCGACTTTGTCCATCCGCAAAGATTCCCGGATCAGGAACAGCGAGGCAAACAGTCCGGCCACAATCAGGACCAGTCCGGCCGGTCGGCTCGCTTCCTTGACAAATTCAGCCAGGCCTGCGACCAGCTTGCTTTCCGAATCCTCCATCGGCTTGATCACCGACTCGGGGATCAAGGTTTGCATTTCGTGAATACCGGGCAGTACCGAACCTCCGGAAACGAGCAGAACCAGGATCGGGATGATCACGGCGGTACAGATCAGGACCTTGGTCAGGTTGCCGTTGTAGGTTTCCGGTTTTGGCGTGCGACCGACTTCTTGTGGCAGGCCACCTTTGGCCAAAGCGAGCACGGCGACACCGCCGGCCGCGATCAGGGCCAACGCGACGGCTACATTGGTCCAGAATGTGAACACATCGCCCGGGTTGAATGCGATCAGGCCGAAAGCCGATAACAAGGCCGTACCGAGGATCAGGATTTGGGTCACAATCGTTGGTGCCACAAAGACGGCCAGGCCGACCAGCATTCCGATCGTGGCCAGACCGAATCCGTAGTGCCAACCGTAAGTTTCACCGACGTATCCACATAACAGAGGTGCCATGGCGGCCCCCAGGTTGATGCCGATATAGAAGATCGTGAAACCACCGTCTCGCTTGGAACTGCCTGGCGGGTAGAGGGAACCGACAATCGTCGAGATGTTCGGTTTGAAGAAACCGTTCCCGGCGATCAACAGGCTGAGCGCCGTAAAGAATATCCACTCGGTTTCAATGGCCATCAACAAGTGGCCTGCGGCCATCAACAGGCCACCGATCACGACCGCCGTGCGACCGCCCAGCAGTTTGTCGGCGATCATGCCGCCGAAGAAAGGTGTCATGTAGACCAAGGCCGTATAGGCCCCGTAGATGGCGTACGCATCGCCGTCCCCAAAGCCGAGTTGCTTGATCATGTAGAACAGCAACAGCGCACGCATGCCGTAATAGGAGAACCGCTCCCACATCTCGGCAAAGAACAGCGTGTACAGGCCGGTCGGGTGACCGAATAGTTGGGGATAGTCCTGTTGATTCGGGCTGGAAGCGTCGTTTGAGGCAGCTGTGTCACCTGACATGGGTGGCTCCGGGTTCACCATTTAGAGGGGTTAACAAACGGATTAATCTAATCAAAAAAACCCGTCATAACAGACAATTTTGATCACCCATCGTAACTAAAGAGGCAGCCGGTAACAATTTATGCCGGTTGGTCAATTGAACCGTTTTACGTTGTTTTGCCAATGTTTCTCTACTTATTTTTGCCGGTTCTGCCACGGGGCGCTGATTTCCGGTGATTTGTCTGGGCGGAACGGTCCATCTCCGCCGCGCGCCGATCTGTGGCCTGCAGGTTCAAAAAAAAGGACATGCCCGGTAAAAACTAGGTGACTTCCTGAGCCGATCTGGTCGGTTCTGACATTTCCCGCCTCCGAATTAACTTCCCATGAAAACCGTGTTTGTTTCCGGCTGTTACGACATCCTGCACGCCGGGCATATTCAGTTTTTCAACGAGGCGCGGGCCTTGGGAGATCGTCTGGTGGTCTGCTTCGCTTCGACGGAGGTGCTCTGGAAGCACAAGAGCCGCAAACCTTCCTTGCCGGATGCCCATAAGCGGGCGATCCTCGAATCGCTGCAGATGGTCGACCAGGTTGTCGTGGGCAAGGGGGAAACGATGGGCCTCGACTTCGCCGAACCCTTTCGGCAGCTTCGACCCGATCTGTTGGTCGTTACCGAAGACAGTCGGTACCTGGCAGAAAAGAAACAGCTCTGCGCGGAGGTGGGTGCCGAATTCGTGATTTTGCCCAAGACCCCGCCCACGATTGACCCGGTCTCCAGCTCGCAGATCGTGAGGATGATCGAAGCTCCGGTGACCGCACCCCTGCGTGTCGATTTTGCCGGGGGCTGGTTGGATGTCCCCCGGCATGCGATCGAGGGTGAGTACATCGTCAATTGCGCCATCCAGCCGACGGTCAGCCTGGTCGATTGGGGATACCATCAGAAGTCCGGGTTGGGGGGGAGTGCTGCCTGGTCGTTGCTCAACGGTTCCGACGGGGTCGCCTCCGAGCTTCAAATGGGTGTTGGCTGGCAGGACCCGGCTGTGATCCGTGAGACGGGTTGTTGTGTCTGGCAGAGTGGCCCCAGGCCCGTGCTCGATTTCAAACGGAACGGTTCCTTCCTGTCAGGCCGGATGGCGATTGCCTGGACCGGGGTGCCCCACGATACGCCGGCGCTGGCCGACCGTCACCGTGATTACCGGCAGATTGCCGAGGCGGGACGACTCGCCCGGGATGGGGTCTTAACGGCCAATGTCGCTCGGATTGGCGATGGCATCCGTTTGCAGTACGAGACGCAATTGGCCGAGGGGATGTCACCGTTGGCGGAGGTTTCGACGGCCCTGGCCTGGAAGTATTGCGGCGGTGGCTGGGGCGGCTACGCGCTGTACCTCTTTTTCAACCAATCGCGGCGCGATGAGTGGGTGGCTGCCGACGTGGAACGACGAGTGATCGAGCCCTTGACGATCTAGGCAACCGGGCAGGAAAACAGACCAGGACGAGGTGAGCGAATTTCGCCTGGACTCGCTCTAGCGATCCGACAATTCCACGAATTCTCGGATGTTTTCACCCGTATAGACCTGTCGTGGACGGCAGATTCGCTTGTTTTTCGACGCGTGCATCTCCTTCCAGTGGGCGATCCAACCGGGGAGACGGCCCATCGCGAACAGGACGGTAAACATCGGGACAGGAATCCCGATGGCCCGGTAGATGACCCCGCTGTAGAAGTCGACATTGGGGTACAGCTTGCGCGAAACAAAGTACTCGTCCCGCAGGGCGACTTCTTCGAGTTGTTGGGCAATGTGGAACAGCGGATCGTCGATATTCATCTTGTCCAGCAGTCGGTCGCAGGCCGCCTTGATGATCCTGGCACGCGGGTCGAAATTCTTGTAGACGCGGTGGCCAAAACCCATCAATCGGAAGCCGTGTTCCTTGTCCTTGGCCATGGCGACATATTTTTCCACATCGCCGTCATCTTCCATGATCTGCGTCAGCATGTTCACTACGGCTTCGTTGGCTCCGCCGTGCAGCGGTCCCCACAGGGCACAGACGCCGGCGGCGATCGAGGCAAACAGGTTGGCATTGGAAGAACCCACCATACGGACGGTGGAGGTGCTGCAGTTCTGTTCGTGGTCGGCATGCACGATCAGCAGCATGTTCAATGCAGTGACGAAGTCGGGATCGATTTCATACGGTTCGCAGGGAACCGCGAACATCATCCTCAGGAAATTCTCGCAATAGGTCAGATCGTTTTCCGGGTAAATGAACGGCTGGCCAATCGATTTCTTGTAACTGTACGCGGCGATCGTGGGCAGTTTGGCGATCAGGCGATGGATGCAGATTTCAACATGTTCCGGGTTGGCCGGGTCGAGTGCATCCTGGTAGAACGTCGACATGGCGCTGACCACGCTGGAGAGGATCGCCATCGGGTGTGCGTCACGCGGAAAACCGTCGTAGAACATCCGCATGTCTTCATGCAGCATCGTGTGGCTATGGATTGCACTGCGGAATTCTGCCAGCTGCTCTCCGTTGGGCAGGTCGCCATAAATCAGCAGGTAACAGACCTCCACGAAGTCACAGTTCTGGGCGAGATCTTCAATGGCATATCCGCGGTACCTGAGAATTCCCTGTTCCCCGTTGAGAAAGGTGATGGCACTTCGAGTCGAGCCTGTGTTGACATAGCCTTCATCCAGGGTGATCAGCCCGGTTTCTCGGCGGAGTTGGCTGACATCCAAGGCTTTTTCGTTTTCCGTACCCTCGATGACCGGAAGATCCAATTCGACATCACCACAGTTCAATTTTGCCGATTCGGGCATAGATTTTTTCCCTGAAACTACAACACTCACCACTGTCACCATTATTTAACGATGCGAAAGAAACCGCCTGGATACCCTGATCGGGGTATCTGGCCAGGACCGGCCGGGGACCGGGTTAGACCCTCACTTCCCAAGGTACATCCAGAAGCACCAGTCTAACCGCAAACCGGGGTTTGGAAAACAACCGCGGCGCCCAACTGACTCGAAAATCAAGTTTCAGTCATGCTGGATTGTCAAAGCAGTGTCAACGAGCTCGGTTCGGCCGGCAGGTTCAGGTGACCTGGATTCCGGTGAAGTGGCGTGAAAAAACCGGGTTGGACCGGTTTCCCACCAATGGGAAAGCGTGATACGCCAGACGGAGCGGGTCGGTCAGTTGCACCGGAAAGGGCGATCACCGGTTTTCCCCTTGGTCATGGCCAAGGGCGTCGACCCGGTTTGGGGGATCGGGGAAGCGGGCAGGGGCTGGGTTAATCGTTGGACGACAGACCGTAGATTTCGACGGGAATTTCCTCCCGCAATTTCTTCATATGTTCCTGAATCATCTCGGCCTGCTTTTCGGCCGCCAGTTTTTCACGGATTTCTACCTGCGCGTCAAGAAACGGTTTGGTTCCCGCTTCGGTTCGTTCGATCACACGCACGATATGAAACCCCCGGTCTGTTTCGATGACGTCACTCAGGACACCGATCGGCAGGGTGAAGATTGCCTCATCCAGCTTGTTGCTCACCAGGCTCCCCTGGTTCGTCCAATCGTGGATGCCACCCCCGGAGGCGCGGAACCCGTGAGATTCTTTTTTGGCAACGGCATCCATCGATGCCCCGTAAACGATCTGGTTACCCATTTCGACGATTTTCTCCTGCGCGCTGCTGCGGGAGCCAGCTTCTGAAAACTTGACCATTACCTGTTGCCAGCGACAGCGGGCGGAAAAAGCATATTGATCTATGTGCTCGTGGTAGTATTCGAGCATGTCGGCATGGCTGATTTCGTCGTCTGCCTGGATCTTCTGCTTGAGAAAAAATCGGACCAGTTGGTCGATACTCCAGGACCTGCGGAGTTTGCGGAGGGAGGATCCCTGAGCTCGCAGGACCGCGTCAAATTCGTTCGTTGATGTGGCGCCAAAGGCCTCCATCATTTTTTCCATCGCGTTGTTGTCAAATTCCTTAACAGCCTGCTCGACAATACTTTCGAAATCGACCTCTTCGGGCAACTGCCGCAGGGTGTCGACCAGCAACAGCTTCTGTTCAATGTACTTTGGCAACAGTCTTTCAATCAGCATTGGCCGCTGTTGTTGTTTCAAGTCTGCCGGAGCCGAGGGCATGAAATTCTCGATCGTCTGGTTGACTTCCAGCATCAGGTCCCCCACGAAGATCGGTTCGGTGCCTACGACGGCCAACAGGTGACTCGGTTCAAAACTCGTACCGGGCCGGGCCGGGGTCGCGAGGTACGTGGCTTGGGAAACACGGTCCTGGCTGTTCTCCCCTGCTTCGAGAGGAGAAAGCAGGTGCACATTTTTTGATTGGGGTGTTTCTTTCTTGGCCGGTTCCTGCTTTGGGAGGGGCGGTTTCGCAGGTGGTACATACCGTGTGTAGGTGGCGTTGTTTTCAAATTGGGCGGTCAGGTCCGAGCGGAGATTGTCGGCTGGTTGGTCTTTTTGGTGGGCCGGTTTCTTGGCGTCAAAATAGGGATCTGTCGACTCTCGCAACTCTTGGCAATGGCCGAACGCCAACAACGTAGAGAGCAAACAGATTGCGATCAGCCCGGATCGAAACGGAAGAACATAGAGCGATTGAACTTGGTGATTGCGGATTGGACGCATTCCGGCTCCCTCGATAATGGACGCGATTCCAGTGGCAGGTTGGCGACCCGGGTTTCGAGTCGCGAGCGCGACGGCAAGGGACACCGGGTCGATTCCGGGATCCCGCAGGAAACCAACAGCTGCACCGAAAAATGGGTGGCGGAGAATAGGCGATCTACGAGTCGACTTGCAATAGTGATTTGACCAGGGCGATCAATTTGTCGGGCCCGATCTTGCCGGTTTTCAGGCTGACAAACGCCGTTTGATCGTCGACCACCCTCAGCACGCCCTTTTTCAGCTTTGCTAGCTGTTCGATCCTTCCCCGGTTCTCAAAGCGAAAACCGAGATACTTGTCCTGTAGAAAGATCGACTGGATCTGCCAGACGGCCGCTTCCAGCTTGATCTCGCAAAGCTTTAACAGCCGCCGGGTCGGCTGTGGAATCTTGCCAAAACGGTCTTCCAGTTCTTCGCGAAATTCTTTGACCTGGTGGAACGCTTCCAGCCGAGTAAGTCGGCGATAGAGATCGATCTTCTGTCGCCCATCCGGCACATACGTATCCGGGATAAAGGCTTCCAGTGGCAGGTCAATATCTACATCCAGTGTGATCCGAGCAGGCTCCCGCTTCAGTTGGCGGACGGCCGCCTCCAGCAGTTGGCAATACAGTTCATAGCCAACAGCCGAGATATGTCCGCTCTGTTCGGTTCCCAGTAGGTTGCCGGCTCCCCGGATTTCGAGGTCACGCATCGAGATGGCAAAACCGGCGCCCATTTCGCTGAAGGTCTCGATCGCCTGCAAACGCTTGGCTGCCACGGGGGTAACGTGTTTGTGGGGCTCCAGCAACAGGTAGCAGTAGGCCCGGTTCTTGTGACGGCCGACCCGTCCCCGCAACTGGTGCAGGTCGCTCAAGCCGAAATGATCGGCGTTATCAATAAAAATCGTGTTGGCGTTCGGGATGTCCAGGCCGCTTTCAATGATGGTGGTGGCCAGCAACAGGTCATAACGCCCGTGAATGAAATCAGTCATCACCTGTTCCAGATCCGCTTCATGCATCTGGCCATGACCTACGCAGATCGACGCTTCGGGGACAATGTTTTCCAGTTGTCGCTTGATGTTCTGGATGTCATTGACCCGGTTATGGACAAAGAAAATCTGGCCACCGCGGTTCAATTCACGGAGGACCGCCGAACGGATCAACTCCGGGTCGAACCTTGTCACCCGCGTTTCGACCGCCATTCGTTCCTCCGGCGGGGTTTCCAGGTTGGAAATGTCCCGAACTCCGACCAACGACATGTGCAAGGTCCGGGGGATCGGCGTGGCGGACATCGTGAGAACGTCCACCGAGCTGCGCAACGACTTCAGCCGTTCCTTGTGGGCGACCCCGAAACGCTGTTCTTCGTCGATAATGACCAGGCCCAGGTTGTAGAAATCGACATCCTTCGAGACGAGGCGATGGGTGCCAATGGCGATGTCGGCCTGGCCGGTCTTCAATCGTTCGACCGTCTCCCGGAGTTCCCGTGGGGAGCAAAAGCGGCTGAGCTTGCAGATGTCGAGTGGGAATTCGCCCATGCGCTCGGTGAACGTGCGAAAGTGTTGTTCAGCCAGGATCGTCGTTGGCACCAGCACGGCCGCCTGGTAGCCGTTCTCCACCGCTTTGAAGGCGGCCCGCATGGCCAGCTCGGTTTTGCCGTAACCGACATCGCCACACAACAGCCGGTCCATCGGTCGCGGGCGCTGCATGTCCTGCTTGATCGATTCGATGGCGGATAACTGGTCGGGTGTTTCTCGGTAGGGGAAGGACTGTTCGAACTCGCCCTGCCATTGGGTGTCGTCCTGGAAGGCAATCCCCGGTCGGCTACTGCGGGACGCTTGCAGTTCGATCATCTCGCCGGCCAGGTCGGCCACGGCGGTCTCGGCGGCCTGTCGTTGACGAACCCAGGCCTTGCCACCGATACGGGCCAAGCTGGGTGAGGTGCGGGTGCCACCGATGTACTTTTGTACCAGGTCAATTTTGGAGGCGGGCACATAGATCTTGGTGCCGCCATGAAATTCGAGTTCCAGGTGTTCCGTCGTCTGGCCATCCTTCTCCAACATTTTCAAGCCGCGGAAGCGGGCAATGCCATGGGACAGGTGGACCACCAGGTCACCCGCCCTGAGGTCCATGAAACTGTCGATCGCCCGACCCATTCGGCGATGGCGGCTGCGCGTGCGGCGCACATCGGTCCGGTGAAAGAGCTGGTCACAACCGACCACGGTCAGTCCCGGTTGCCGCAGCTGAAAACCTTCGTGGATGCAGCCGGTGGAGAGGTGCAACCGTCCGTCGGCCGCAGTCTTGCTCTGGGAAAGAATTTCCTTGACCCGCGCGATCTCCCCTTCCACCCGGGCCACCGCGAAGAACTCCCCTGCCCCGGACAAACGGTCGACCTGCATGCGGATTTCACTGATGTCCCCGCTAAAAGATTCGACCGTTTCGATCGGCATTTTCCATGCTTGGCCGATCGTTCCCACTGCCAGGCGGTTCATGGTCGCTACGGGGTGGCGCGACCAGCGCTGTCGTACCTCGTTCCAGCTGTACAAATCGGTGGGAGATTCTGATCGCTCGATGAAAGAGCGGGCGTTGTTTTGCAGCTCGGCCGGTTCGACCAGCAGAACCAGGGTTTCAGCCGGCAGGTAATCGACGAAATGGGAAGTTTCCTGGTCGCCGGGTGACAGAAGGGTGATCTCGACCTGGTCCATCTCGTCATGGCTCAGCTGGGAGCCGATCGAGAATTTCCGCAACGACTCGACTTCGTTATCAAACAGCTCGAGGCGAACCGGTTCGGTCCAGTCGGGCAAAAACAGGTCGATGATGCCACCCCGCACCGAGTACTCACCCGGGAGTTCCACGGCACTCGTCCGGTGAAAGCCGCGATCCAACAGCCAGGCGTGAAGATCCTCCAGATCCAGCGTATCCCCTTTTCGAATGACCCGGGTCTGATTCTGGATCGATGAGGGGGAAGGGACGCCTTGCAGCAGGCTCTGTACCGAGGCGACGACGATCCCCGGGACGTCGCCTGCTGCACAGGCCTTGATCATCCGCAATCGTTCTCCGTAGTCCTGGTCGATTGTCAGCCCGGGACCCGTCATGGAATCGACGGCAGGCAGCCGCTCAGCCGGTTGCGGTCGGAAGGTTTCCAGGTCGTCGAGGTGGTTGTCGAGGGCCCGGCTGTCGGGGCAAACCACCAGCAGGTTGGCAAACCGTTGGGAGAGGGCTGCCGCCAGCAGCGCGCAGGACGAACCCCATACTGAATCGAACGTGGCGCCCTTACCGGCAAGCAGGGAATCGACACAGGGGACGAATTCAGGATGATCGAGGATCAAGTTGGGCAATTCCCGCAGCGAATCCGCGGCGCGGGAATGCGGTGTTACACCAACCATGGCTCCTTTATCGTAATGCAATTCCGCCCCGGGCAAACCACGAAAACGGCTAAAAGGTTGTCGTTTCCGCTGGCCGACCCGTATGACGAAGCAGTCCGGGCGCATCGCACAGGGGGCTGATTAGGCGGCTGATTAGGCGGCTGGCTCCGGTGGACCCAGCATCGATTCTCGAAAATCGCCCGCGTTGTTGGTTTGCCAGATCTTACCACTGTCGACATCCAGGGCAGTCAGCCAGCCATCGCCGTAACAGAACGTGTCGATGATTTGCAGGTGGCCGCAATTGCGTACCAAGCCATCCGACTGTGGTGTATGGCCGACCACCACGGTCTTACCACTCTGGTGCGGCCCGGGAACCGTTTCCTTGATATGCTCCCAAAAAATGACCTCGTCCGGCTGCTGGTGTAAGGGGATTTCGGGGACGTAATTTGCATGTAGAAAAATATGGGTATCGGTTTCGTAGAATTTCAGGCAGTGGTTGAGGAAGGTCATATGGTGTTGGGGGATGTTCTCTGTTTTACCGCCGTAGCTGCTGAGTGTTTGACCTCCCCCGTGCTGGACCCAGAATTCGAAATCTTGCCGGTTCTGTAGCCCGGTAAACATCATGAGCTCATGGTTGCCGATCAGTGGAACGAGGTGACAGACGGAGACCAGGTCGACCAGGGTCTCAATCACGCCGTTGGAGTCCAGGCCGCGATCGACGTAATCACCGATCCCTACGATGGTGTCCGATTTTTGTGGCGCCAGCTCCTGCAACAGGCGGGTCAGGGCCACGGCACAGCCATGAATGTCTCCGATTGCGATCGTCCTGGGCATGTATGTCAGGTTTCAAAATGAGTGGGGATTGTCATGGACTGCCAAATGGCGGGTACGACTCCGACTTGCTTGGGGCGGATCGGCCACGGGTGACCTGATCGCTCTGCACGTTGCGGTTGGTCCATCCGTATTACCTTGTTGAATCCGGGTTTTGGTCCGTAAACCCGAGTCTCGCTTTGATCCGGCAGACTTCCGCCCGTTTCCCGGGCGGGAGGTCGGCTAATTCGTGTCGCTCGGCCCGAACGATAATCGGGGCTACGCTGGACCGCAAGACCATCGCCGTTCCCATCGCCTTGAGCGAGTAGCGCACCGCGCCGTCGTAGTCGCCGAAGTTTTCGTCGACCAGTTCCAGATCAATCGGCTTTCCCGGTTTTCCCAAGGAGAGCTCGTAGCGAGCCACCAGCGAGAAATGGTGCCGCGGCGAGGGCTCGCAGTCGACCTGCTGTAAGTGGACCGGTTCGCCATCGAGGGAAATCTTCAAGCCGTTGGCGATTCTGCCAAACGCCACCAACCGAAAGTTCTCGGTCAGGGCCTGGTCACTTAGGTTCTCCGCAAATTCTGCAGCGGGACAGCCCCACCGCTGCATGGCGACCCTCATCGTATCGATGTTCAGGCCGGCCCGGTACGTCAGCAGGGCTGTGTTGTCACGGACCACGATCGACAAGCTGCGTTCCACGAAATTATCGGGAATTTCATGGGCGGCGCAGCGACTCGCCTGGACGGTCAGGACTGGCAGCATGAACCACAGGCCACCCATCGCTATGGAGATTATCGCTGTCTGACGCATGGCCAAGCCTAGCTGGAAGGAGGGGTCTCGAATACCATATTATATTATCGAACGCGGCTGGGAAAAGAACCGAGCCGAACCGATCCTCAACCATGTTCGCAGGGAAATCGGCCAAATGAACGCATCGCAAATTCTCGAAAGGGAATTCCTGGAAGTCCGGGCAAAGATTCTGGAAATCGCTGCCAGCCTGGACCGGATGGATCGGGCAGAGGGTGACCTGACGCTCGATCCGAATCGCCAGTTGCTGGACCGGGGAATTGACCTGCTCAAATCCAATGAGACGGATCGCGCCGAGCAGGTCCAGTTGCTGTTTTCCAGGGAATACAACGACGGCTGGCAGGACGATTTCGATTTGCAAAAACGCACCTGATGGATCGCCTGCGCAAAGCGCGGTGGATTCACGGAACGGCGGAAAAGAACTACGATGATCCTTGGCTGAACGACCCGAAGAGATCCTATGTACTATATCGACCCACACATTCACATGGTTTCCCGCACCACCGATGACTACCAGACGCTGGCGCGGATGGGGTGTGTCGCCATGAGTGAGCCTGCGTTCTGGGCAGGGTTTGATCGTGGTAGTGCCGATGGTTTCCGGGACTATTTCAGGCAGCTGACCGAAGTCGAGCCAGCCCGGGCGGCCCAGTATGGAATCCAGCATTTCACCTGGCTGTGCATCAATGCGAAAGAGGCCGAGAACGTTGAGTTGAGCCGGGAGGTGATGAAGTTGATTCCCGAGTTCCTCGACTGCCCCAATGTTCTGGGGATTGGTGAAATCGGGTTGAATAAAAACACCCGCAACGAGTCGATCGTTTTTCAGGAACATGTCGAACTGGCGATTGAACATGAGCAACAGATCTTGATCCACACGCCCCACCTGGCTGACAAGTACCAGGGGACGCGGATGATCCTCGACATGCTGGCCGGCCATACCGGGCTGGATCGCTCGCGGGTTCTGGTCGATCACGTCGAGGAACATACGGTCCGCGAAGTCATCGATGCCGGTTATTGGGCCGGGATGACGCTCTACCCGGTAACGAAGTGCACGCCGGCTCGGGCTGCCGACATCATTGAGCAGATGGGGCCCGACCGTCTCTGTGTCAACTCGGCCGGTGACTGGGGGCCCTCCAAGCCGACGGCCGTGCCGGACCTGATCATGGAAATGCGGCGACGGGGGCATACTGAAGGGATGATTCAGCAGGTCGTGTTCGACAACCCATACCAGTTTTTCTCACAGAGTCGCCATTTTTCATTCCAGGTTCCCAACCCGGAAACGCGGGTGTTTGACACCCCGTAACCCGCTGCGACGGGTCGGCGAAAAGATAGACCGTGCGGCCCTCCCTTTCCCTCCAGTGAGACGTTTCAGGGCTGACCCGCTGAGTGCTTGCCCTGTTGGCTACGCAGTGGTTTGCCGGATCGGTAGATCGCAATTCTTTCACGACACTGGTCCTGGACCGTGTCCGGCGCGAGGTCTGCCGCGAGTTCGGCCATTTCGATCGCTTTCTTGAAATCGCCCTGCTCCGCATAGGCTGCGGCGAGCGTATCGATGTGACTCCAGTCTTTCCAATCACTTAATTCACAGGCGTTGTTGGCCAATTCGGTCGCCTTTTCTCCATTGCGGTACTGGTCGGCCGGACAGGTCGCCAGGAACCAGGCGTAGCCGTTGACGGCATCGGTCAATCGCGGTGCATACTCGATCGCTTTGATGAAATCCTGCTGGGCCTGGTCAAATTGGCTGGTCCCCATGTAGGCCGTTCCCCGGTTGGCGTAGGCCACCGCGGAGCGTGGGAAAAGCTTGATGGCTCGACTGTAGTTGCCGATTGCCTGTTCGTATTTTTTCTGTTCTGCGTAACAGACGCCCCGATTGTTGTAGATGATCGATTGTTGGGGTGCATGGCGCAGGGCCAGGTCAAAATCCAGCATCGCCTCTTCGAGGTTTCCCTGTTTGAACTTGACCCAGCCGCGCGAGTTGAGGGCCATCCCGTTACGGGGGTGTTTTTTTACCGCCTGTTCGGCGTAGTTCAGGGCATTGGCCAGGTCGTTTTTGCCCAGGTGAATATTGGATAGTCCGATGTAGGATTCGCACAGGTTCGGGTCGAGTTCGATCGCCGCCTGGAAATCGGTTTCTGCCCCTGGGTTGTCCCCCAAGCTCTGTTTGGCAAATCCACGGTTGATGAGGGTCCAGGGATCGTCTGTCTGGTGGATGAGCGCCTGGTCATAGCTGTTGACCGACTCCTCGAATTGCCCCAACTCGAACTGGACCAGACCACGGTTGTAGAAGGCCCCGGCGTAGTTCGGGTTGAGGGTCAGGGCCTGTTCGAAATCGGCCAGCGCCTGCGCGTAGTCCTGCATCAATTTGCGAACCATCCCTCGGTTACTCCAGGTGGCCGCGTTTTTCGAGTTCAGTCGGAGTGACTGGGTGAAGTCGGCATCCGCCTTTTCGTAATCATCGATTTCGTAATAGAGCATGCCGCGGAAGGCAAAGGCATCGGAGTCGTTCTCGTTGTCCTGGATCCGTTTTTCATACAATTGCATGGCCGACTTGAGGCTGATCACGTAGCGGGCCGGCAGCCAGCCCTTGACCCGGCTGAGAGCACACCACTTTCCTTCCACTGCGATCACCGTGTGAATATCGCCCGTGTAGACCTTGTCCACGTTCTCCTTGTAGATCTTGGTGTCGACATTGGCCGTGACCACGACCCGCTGACCGGGCGTTTGTCCCCAGGCTTCTGCCGGGCCGTTCAGCAGGGCGCCGAGACAGAGGATGGCGGGCAGCAACCGGAAAATTCGGGGAAAAACCATGAGATACTTTCCAAGGGGAGCAACAGGAGCAGGTTCAGTTATCAGGTTAGTTTTTGACCCACATTAGTCAATCAGATCCTGCCGGCCCGCCCCGTTTCGCTGGAAAAAACTATTTCCCGATACAGAATTTTCCGAATACGACGTCCAGCAGGTCGTCCGTGTAAATGGTACCGACGACTTGCCCCAACTGGTCGAGTGCACGACGCATTTCGGCGGCCACCAGCTCATCCCCCAGCCCTGCCCGGACGGTTTCCCGGGCCCGCTGGATCGATTCGGTGGCGAGCCACAGGCTGTTTTCCACTCGGACCGCCGTGGCGTGAACGACCGAGGACTCACTGTTTTGCAGCTGGCAGGCGACCTGGCCCATCGTTGACTTCAGCTGGTCGATCCCGATTCCCGTGACGGTGCTGGTCCGTAAGTCGATCTGTTCGGCGTCGATTGGCGAGACGGGTTGATCCGCCTTGGTTTGTAAACGGATGTGGTAAAACGAGCTTCGCTCCAGTTGTTCCCGCTCCCACTGGTTGATCGGTCGTGAGCCATCGAGACAGAGGATCCGTAGGTCAGCCTGTTCCAATTGCTGGCGCGTCGCCGCCTGGGCGGCCGATTCGATCGGGGTTGGCTGCTCGTGAAATTCGAGTCCGGCCGTATCGACCAGTTCGATCGGGATGGAGTCTGCCCACATCTTGCCGGTCAGGTAATCCCGTGTCGTTCCGGCCTCTCCCGAGACAATTGCCTGACCGTCGACGAGCTGATTGAAGAGGCTGCTTTTGCCCGCGTTGGGCCAGCCCACTAACACGGCCTTCAAATCGCTCTGGTTGACTTTTCGACCGGCCACCTGCTGGCTGGTCCGCTCGAGTGCCTGGTGACAACTTGCCAATCGTGTCGACAGTTCCTGGCGAGAGAGGAACTCGATATCTTCCTCGGCAAAATCAAGTCCCGCTTCGAGTTCGGCCAACAGGTACAACAGTTCCTTCCTCGCGTCCGAAAGCGGTGTTGCCAGTCCGCCGGCCAACTGGGAGAGCGCTGTTTCCAGGTCATGCGACCCGGCCGCTTCAATCACCCCCAGCACCGCTTCTGCCTGGGTTAAATCGATGCGGCCCGAGAGAAATGCCCTGAGGGTGAACTCGCCAGGCGTTGCCAGGCGGACCGCTTCTTCACGGCAAATCCGTTCCAGGATCCATTCCAGCAGAGGGCGGCTTCCGGTCATATGGATCTCTGCCGAGGGTTGCCGGGTGTAGCTGCGGCTGTCCGGCCAGTAGAGGAGTTGGCAGGGGATTTCGCCCCATGAATCGATACGTATGGTACCGGCCAGCGAGCGGGCCGAAAGAATTGACGACAGAGGCGGCTCGGTTTGGACCAGTCGGGAAACGGATCGCTCGGTGGCCGGTCCGCTGAGCCGGACAATTCCCCGTATTCCGGGTCCGGGTGGGGAGGCGATGGCGGCGATCGTGTCGTCGATGGACAGTCGGGACATCTGGGAATCTCGCCTTGGCGGGTCAGTGCAATCGCGGCCTGGTCCAAACGGGGACTGCGGTCGAGGGAGTCAAGCGATCAGGACCCGCGTTGCTTCAGTTTTTTCTTTCTTTCCTTGTCCCGTCGTTTCTTTTCTGCCAGCTGGGACGAGTTGTCGTAATTCGAATTCGATCCTCCCGAGGCGGGCGAATTCCTGAGCAGCGATCCGATGGAACGTTTGCTGCGTGGGGAATTCGAATCGGCCGAATCCAGATTGGACGTATCGAGTTCAGGTTTGGGCAGCATCTTCCTTTCGACGATACTCCAGATGCTCGACGTGATGAAATAGAGGCAGAGACCGGAGGGGACTTTAAAGAACAGGAACCCCATAAAGATCATCATGAATTTCATGACTTTCTGGGCCATCTTCTGTTGATCGTCCGTGGCGGGTGGCATGAACAGCTTTTGTTGGGCGAGGAACAGGAAGATCGTGATGATCGGCAGGATGTTAAAGTAAGGCCCGAGCCAGCCGGTCTTGTCGACCAGGAAGCCGGGCATCCAGGTCCAATCACCCCAGTACAGGAACTGATCCGGAGCGGCCAGGTTGGAACACCAGGAAATTCCCGGAATCAACGGTTGGTCGCGCAGGGCAATGTCGACCGATAGTCCTCGGTACAGTCCGATAAAGATGGGCAACTGGAAGAACATCATCAGACAGCCGCCGAATGGATTGTAGCTGTATTTCTTGAACAACTCGCGTTGGGCCGTGGAACGCTTCTCCATGTTGTCCTTGTACTTGTCGGCAATTTCCTTGATCTGCGGTTGCAGGTACTGCATCATCTGGGCGTTCAAGGCTGCCTTGCGGCTGACCGGGATCATCATGCAGCGGACGAGAACGGTCAACAGGATGATCGGGATGCCATAACCGATCTGGAATGTCAAGTTGTAGAACACGACCAGTAACCAGCAGAGCGGCTTGGAAAACCAGGCGAACCAGCCAAACGTTCTCGCGTCCTCGAGCCCGTATTGCTTCAACAGTTCCGGTTCCTTGGGGCCACTGAAAATCTCAAAGGACTGCTGGTAGCTTGACTGCGGCGCAATCAGGGTGTTGTCCGAGAACATCTTGAAGGAGCAGTCGACCAGCCTCTGCAGCCGGCCGTTGTCTTCGGGGATCTCAACCCCGGTGGTCATGGCCAAAGCGGAGTAGACGAAAAACGGTTTGGGGCCGCTAGGTATGAGGCTGGTGTTGAAATACTGAGTGTCGACACCGATGTAGTTGACCTCCCGGTATTCAGGACCCTCGTTGATGGGGAACAGCCGCAGGTATTTTGGATTGTCTTCCAGTTGATTCTGTACGATTTCCGGTCCGCCGAAGAACTTAAACGGCTCCGCGACACTGGAGCTGATGATGTCACGGGCACCGGCCACGTAACCGATGGCCGAGGAGCGGCCGTGGATCTTGTTCTGGTACCACCAGCCCTCCGACGGCGTTCCCGTCGGTCCATCGAGTTGGAACACAATATCCTGTTGGCTGGACGATCCATTTTCAATTTGCAGGTCGAACTGGATATCAAAGGTGCGGCTCGAAGTATCGAGTAGCTCCTCTTCACTGATCTGGGGGATCGTGAATCGCTTGATCACCTTGAGCGGGCCTTGCAGCCCGTTGGCGGCCAGCAGCTGTTCCGGTATTTCGTAGCTGAATGTCACCGAACCTGCTGAGAGCTGTTCGACATTCCACAGCCCCGTGACCATGTTCGCGTCAATTTCCGGCCAGGCGTCGTCGTTTGTCTTGCGGCGCAGGGTCAGGATAAACGAATTGGGAGAAATCCAGCCCGGGTCAATCGTGTCCGGTTCGACCCGAACCATCTCCATCGGTTTGTTGGTCAAATCGACCGGCACCGAGCGTGTTGCCTCGTCCGAGGGTCCCTGGAGTTCCAGGAAAACCGTCTGGTCGGGCTCGGTCATCCGCATGATTTCCAGGTAGTCCTCTTTGTTGGAGACCGGTTCCCCGTTCACGCCGCGGATGACATCGCCGGCCTGCACGTTGGCGTCGAAAGCGGGGGTGCCATGCCCGACGACGCCGACGACCGGGCCCCGCGGCGTATCAAAGAGTTCCAATTCGCCGAGGTAGCCACCATCGTTTTCCAGCTCCCGGTATTTGTAGCGGCCATTGGCCAGGCGGGTGTTCAATTCGACGCGTTGGATCGAGCCGCCCACCCGGTTGGCCGTGATCAGGAAACGGTAGCCACCCTCATTGGCAATGGAACCGAAGGTCTGCAATTCCTCCACCGGTGTAGTGGCCGGTGAGGTGGGCGTTTCCGGGTCTTGTCGGGGAGCGACGGCCGAGTCTTCCTGGTCGGTTTCCTGCTCAGCGTTGCCGGCAGTCGTTTCCTCTTTCGAACGGGCGTCGGGCGATGCGGGATCGGCTGGCTCAGCAGCGGGATCGCTGTTCGAGTCGGGGGAGTTCGTGGCCGGGTCGTTAGGTTCGGCCGTTTGGTCGCCCCCGGTCGCTCCCTCGTCTCCGGTCGCTCCCTGGCCCTCGGTCGCTCCCTTGGGCGAAGAGCTGGGTGTCGTCTCGTCGCCTGCCGTCTCTCGGTCCGCTGTTTTTTCCGGCTGAGCAACCTCTTCCACCACCGAGGAACCCGGTTCCGGCGGATAAAAATAGCTTTGCAGGATCGACGACGTCAGCAGGACAAGAGATGCCAGCAGGATAAAAAGAAGGGTATTCTTGTTCACGGAACAAATGGTCCTACGAAACGACTCGTCGAGTAATGGGTGGTCTTGTTAGCGCGAATGGGAGCATGCCGATTCCGCGATTCGGGATCGACGGTTGGGACCCGTCCCACCAAACAGGTTCCTGGCATGACAAGGCATAACGACAGCCGATCCATGGCTCCGTAGCGTTCACGACAGCCGGTATTCTCCGAAGATCGCCAATCATTGGAAAGGGGGATTCTGGTATTCGAGAAAAAAGACAAAAAGAAACGGCCGGACAACCGTCGCGGTGCGGCCTTCCCGAAATCGGGGTCAACGTGGTCTCAGTGGCCGATCGCCAGCCTTTCCCCGAGGAAATCATCTAATTCAGCAATCTCCAAAATCTTGTCCCGGGTGATCTCAAACGGGTACTCAATTCTGCGGAACTCGATATTTCGCCCGTCCAGGACGACGTAACTGCTGCGGGGATCGTTGTCGCGCGGTTGACCGACGCTACCGACATTGACCATCACCTTCTGGTCGGTCAACTCGTAATGGTTACTCAGTTCAGCCGGTGAAAAGAACTGGCAATTTTCGGTAAACACACCGGGAACATGGGTATGTCCCTGAAAGCAGTATTGCTGAATGAAACCGAAAATCCGTTCGATTTTTCGCTCGTTATAGACATCCTCGGGGAACACGTATTCGTTCAAAGGACTGCGCGGTGAACCATGGACAAACATCAGCTCACCTTCGCGAACGGTCCGGGGTAAACCGGCCAGGAACTTCCAGCGCGCTTCACAACCTGGGTGGGACGTATCCTCCAGTTCTCGCCGGGTCCAGAAGATTGCCTTTTCGGCGCCACTGCTGAATCCATCCGGGTCAAACAGAGCGCCGTTATCATGGTTTCCCAGGAGGCAGAGATCGAGATCTTGGCAGAGGTCGATGCACTCGCGCGGGTTCGGGCCGTAACCGATCACGTCACCCAGGCAATAGACTTCCGAGATTCCCTGCTCACGGATGTCCTGCAGTACCACGGTTAGCGCTTCGATATTGCCGTGAATATCACTGATGATGGCTCGTTTGGTCACGCTGGGCTTGGTACCTGAAACTTGATGGAGACTACCGACCCGTCAGCAGCCGGTCGCCCAGCATGTTGTCCAGTTCGGGGACGGCATGGATTTTCTGTCGTGTCGATTCTACATCGTATTCGACGCGGTGGAACTGGACCGTCTGTTCATCAGTATCCAGAATCACGTAGCAGGCACGAGGGTCTTCATCCCGGGGCTGGCCAACACTGCCCACGTTGATCATGCATTTATCGGTCCCCAGACGATAGAAATGGTCGTGTTGTCGGGGCTCCAGGAACGAACCGGATTCGGTAAAGACGCCCGGGATATGCGTGTGCCCCTGGAAGCAGTAATTCTCAAATCGCTTCATCAACATCTGCATGCGCGATTTTTCGTAGATATGTTCGGGGAAGACGTACTCGTTGGTCGGGTCCCTGGGGGAGCCGTGGACAAACAGGTACTTCCCCTCATCGTGACGCCGGGGTAGCTCGCCGAGGAAGTCCCAACGCCGATTCGACTTGGCGATGTTCGCGTTGTCGTTTTCCAATTGTTCCCGTGTCCAAAAGATCGCTTTCATCGCCACGGGGTTGAAGCCCTCCGGATCAAAGATGGCGGCCTGGTCGTGGTTACCCAGGATCGTCAACTGGCAGGTTTCCATCACTGAGTCGAGGCAATTCAACGGGTCGGGGCCATAGCCGATGATGTCACCCAGGCAGATGATCTCATCAGCGGACTGCTCTTTGATATGGTTGAGCACCATTGTCAGAGCTTCGAAGTTACCGTGGATATCGCTGATAACGGCGCGCTTCACGAAATAACCCTATGAAAAGTTTGTGGGAAGATGGTATACGTATACAGAGCGCGAGGTGGAAAGTGGACCCGACGGGATTCATCGAAACCGCTAGTTTAAGGAGAATCGAGTCGGTTTGCAATTCTACCCGTAAACCGGTCCCGGGGTGGGACGAAGTGGCGATAACCGGACAGGCAACTTAGTCGGGGCAGCGGAACCTTGCGGATCTTGGCAATCGAATCATCGGGGCGACAGGCCCAGGTAGGCCTGTATGACGAATCGGACAGAAAGTTCGAAACGGTTCCCGGGGAACGTGAAATGGCTTCCCAGCCCGTTGGACCCGGGCGTTCGATGTCGAACGCTCCCGGGGCATCCAGTTCCCAGCAACTGATCCCGCAGATTCAGTCATTATTACACGCAGCGAACTGGACAATCGGGGAGATCGATCTGATCTGCCTGGCGATCGGTCCCGGGTCGTTTACCGGCCTGCGAATCGGTTTGGTGACGGCCAAGACTCTTTGTTATGCAAAGGGTGCCAAGCTTGTCGGTGTGCCGACATTACAGGCCATCGCCCGGCAAACAGAGGCACGCATGCAGCTGGAGGAAGGGCGCTGCGTCAACGTGGTCGTGAACGCTCATCGCCAGCAGCTGTTTTGTTGCCGGTATGTCGCGGGTGGCAATCGAGTTGGGATGGGGGAGGAAAAGGTTTCGATCGTCGATGCGGACGATTGGCTGAGCGACCTGGATGGCAAAGAGGTGCTGACCGGCAGTGGCTTGCACCGCTTGGCGTCGCGCTTGCCGGATCCGCCGGTGGGAGAACTGGCCCCGTCCGATTGCTGGTCACCGACCACGTCGATGTTGGCCACGATCGGTCGAGAGCGTGCAAGCCGGGGCGAGTTCGATGACTTGTGGACGATTCAGCCCCAGTATTGCCGGCCAAGTTACGCCCAGCTCTGACATCACCATGAATTTCTGCCGATGGCGAAGGCTGGGCCGGTGGCGATGGCTGGGCCGGTGGCGATGGCTGGAAGAGTGAACATTCACCCGAAATTGACAGTTTCCGCTGGTCGATGGTTGTTGCCCGGGTAAGACGAATTTAGAATCGATTTTCAAGGATTGCATCCAGATATTTACCATACTCATGGAACAAAGCTGACTCGTGGCCAATTTTGGTTTCATTATCGACAACCGTCGATGTATTGGTTGTCACGCCTGCACCGTCGCCTGTAAATCGGAACACGACGTGGCCGTCGGCGTGAATCGAACCTGGGTCAAGTACATTGAAAAAGGGGAATTCCCCCACTCCAAGCGGTTGTTCTCCGTCATGCGGTGTAACCACTGCGACAATGCTCCCTGTGTAGAGATTTGCCCGGTCACTGCTTTGTACCGGCGACCTGATGGGATTGTCGATTTTGACAACCGCCGCTGTATCGGCTGCAAGGCTTGCATGCAGGCTTGTCCCTACGACGCATTGTATATCGACCCGAAGACCCATACGGCGGCCAAGTGCAACTACTGCGCTCACCGAATTGACAAGGGCCTCGAACCGGCCTGCGTCAATGTCTGCCCCACCCAGGCGATCGTCTCGGGTGACCTGGATGATCCCGATTCGAAAATCTCCAGGCTGCGAAACCGGCAGCCCGTCACGGCCCGCAAAACCGAGAAAGGGACGTTGCCATCGCTGTTTTACATCGAGGCGGATGCCGATTCGCTCGACCCGGTTGCCACCGAGGTCGCGGAATCCTCGATGTGGGGTTCCCAGTCTTCCGGTGTCGGGCATTATGCAGAACATTCCCGGCACGCTCTCGACCGACTCGGTGACCTGTTGAGCCTCGGTGAAAGATCCGAGATGATCAGCCCCGAACCTGCCGATCAAGGGCAGGCCGCTGGCCGGGCAGTCGATATTGTCGAAGCGGCCCGAGCTCAACCCCGCCGCGCCTATGATGCACCGCAGAAGGGAGTCCTGTGGGGGTGGCAGGTGAGTGGGTACCTGTGGACCAAATCAATTGCCGCGGGTGTCGTGATGGTGCCGTTGCTGGCGCACCTGCTCAAACAGGTGAATGTCTCGCCGGCTATCGAGTTGACCGGTCTGGTGATCGCCTTTTTGTTCATGGCGTTAACCGGTGGCCTCCTGGTCTGGGACCTCGATCGACCGAAGCGTTTCCTGTATGTCCTGTTGAGACCGCAATGGAAAAGCTGGCTGGTACGTGGTGCCTATATCATCACTGCCTTCATGGCCGTCCTGACGATCTACACAGTGATGGTTTGGGCCGGCCGGGCATTCATCCTCGAGCCTCTGGTTCAAGGGGTGCTTTTCCTGTTGGCCGCCATGACGGCGTCCTACACCGCTTTCCTGTTTGCGCAAGCCAAGGGTCGGGATTTCTGGCAATCGCCGATGTTGCCGGTGCACATGTTGAACCATGCCCTGATCGCCGGGGCCTCGACGCTGGCCCTGTTCGCCCGGTTGGGGGGCGAATCCTGGCAGGCGTATCTGCAGGTCGTGCTGATCGTCACGCTGCTGGTCAATCTCCTGTCCTCCGGCTTTGAACTGCTGGTTTCCCACCCGACGACGGACTCGGGTCGAGTCGCCAAGAGTATTCTGCGGGGGCGTTACCGGGTCGTTTTCTGGGGCGGGGTGATCGGCCTGGGAACTCTCGCTCCCCTGGCCCTTTTGACTGGGGCGCCGGCAGCCGGTCTGCCGGTCGCCGGTTTGCTGGCGATCATCGGTGTCTTCTTGGCCCAGCATATCTCGGTGCGGGCGCCGCAGCAGGTTCCTTTGAGCTGAACCATGGGGAATTCATGAACCGTCCAAAACGAACCTTTGTTGAACGACTGGCTACCCGGCTGAAACTGATTCCCGAAATCGGCGATCGACCGGCCGAGCCGACCGACCTGGTGCAACTCGACCGATTTCCCCCGATGGAACAATGGGACAGTTGGACCGAGTATGACGCCAACCGCTGGCCCGAGCGGGTCGAGCGGGAATACATGATTGTTCCCACCACCTGCTTTAACTGTGAGTCGGCCTGTGGTCTGCTCGGCTACGTCGACAAGCAAACGGGGCAGGTCCAGAAATTCGAAGGAAACCCCCACCATCCCGGCAGTCGGGGCAGGAATTGCGCCAAGGGACCGGCGACCATCAATCAGATCAAGGATGCTGACCGTATCCTCTACCCGCTTCGACGCGAGGGCGATCGGGGAAGTGGGAAATGGAAACGCGTCTCGTGGGACGAGGCGCTGAGCGAGATCGCGGAGCGGATTTCCAAGGCGATTCGTGAAGAACGGAATAATGAAATCGTTTACCATGTCGGGCGGCCTGGCCATGAAGGCTACATGGACCGGGTTCTGAACGCCTGGGGCGTCGATGGCCACAACAGTCATACCAATGTCTGCAGCGCGGCGGCCCGCCTCGGTTACACCTTGTGGCATGGCTATGACCGTCCTTCTCCGGATCATGCCCATGCCGAGTTTATCCTGCTGATCAGTGCCCACCTCGAGTCGGGGCACTATTTCAATCCCCACGCCCAGCGGATCATCGAGGGCCTGCTCTCCGGTGCCAAGCTGGCGGTGGTCGATACCCGATTGTCGAATTCGGCCAGCGTCGCCGATTACTGGTTGCCGACCCAGCCGGGCAGTGAAGCGGCCCTGCTGTTGACCTTCTGCCGGGAGTTGCTGATCAACCGGGACTACAACGAGCCGTTTTTGCGGGAATGGGTCAATTGGCAGACCTACCTGCGGGAATTGCATCCGCACAAGCCGGTCGAATTCGAGAACTTCATCGCGGCCCTGATCGAAGATTATTCCGAGTTCACGCCGGAGTTTGCGGCGGCCGAGTGCGGTGTTTCGGAAGAGATGATCCGTGAGGTCGCCCAGGAAATTGGTCGCGCCGGCAGTCGCCTGGCGACCCATACCTGGCGGAGTGCCTCGGCGGGTCACCTGGGTGGGTGGTGTGTGGCCCGCAGCCTGCAGTTCCTCAATGTTCTGACGGGAAGTGTGGGAACCCGTGGGGGGACGTCACCCAATGGCTGGAACAAGTTCAAGCCGACGTTTTTTGATAACCCGCCTGCCCACAAGTTCTGGAATGAACTCCATTTCCCTCAGGAATACCCGCTGGCCCATTACGAGATGAGTTTTCTGTTGCCGCATTTCCTCAAGGAGGGTCGCGGCCGGATCGACACCTATTTTTCGCGTGTCTTCAACCCGGTCTGGAGCTACCCGGACGGGTTTTCCTGGATCGAGGTGCTCCGCGATCCGGAACTGATCGGCTGTCACGTGGCGATGACCCCGACCTGGAACGAGACGGCCTACTACGCCGATTTCGTCTTGCCGATGGGGCACGCCAGCGAACGCCACGACCTCAACAGTTATGAAACCCACAGTGGCAAGTGGATTGCATTCCGCCAACCGATTCTCCGTGAAGCGGCCCGCCGCGAGGGGAATCCGGTCGAATTCACCTACGAGGCCAACCCGGGTGAGGTGTGGGAGGAAGACGAGTTCTGGATTGAGCTCTCCTGGAAAATGGATCCGGAGGGCGATTTGGGTATTCGCGAACATTTTCTTTCGCCCTACCGGCAGGGCGAGAAAGTGACGATTGATGAGTATTACCAGTTCATCTTTGAACATACGCCGGGATTGCCTGAGGCCGCCCAAGCCGAGGGTTTGTCGCCACTGGACTACATGAGGCGTTACGGTGCTTTTGAAGTCGAGAAATTCGTGTATGAGAAACATCTCGACCCACTCGACGAATCGAAGCTGGAGGGTTCCCAGGTCGATCCGGCAACGGGCACGATCAAGCAGGGTGAACAAGTTGTGGGGGTCATGATCGACGGGAAACCGCGGCAGGGATTCAACACTCCGTCCCGCAAGCTGGAGATCTACTCGCAGACGATGGCCGACTGGAAGTGGGGTGAGTATGCCAAACCTGAGTACATTCACTCGCAGGTCCACCCCGAACAGATTGACCCGGAGCAATCCGAGTTCGTCTTGCTGCCCACGTTTCGCCTGCCTACCCTGATTCACTCGCGGAGCGGTAATGCGAAGTGGTTGGCGGAGATTTCCAACCGGAATCCACTCTGGGTCCATACCGAGGATGCGCGGCGGTTGGGGGTGCAGGATGGAGACCTGCTGCGGGTGGCGACCGAGATCGGACATTTTGTCGACCGGGTCTGGGTGACCGAGGCGATTCGACCGGGAGTCATCGCCTGCTCGCACCACCTGGGACGTTGGCGTCGTAAAGAAGATGCCGAGGCCAACCGCTGGGCCTGCAACCTGGTCGAAATCAAGGACGAGAATGGTGTCTGGAAGATGAAGCAGTTGGAGGGGCCATCGGCCTCCCGTTCAGACGACTCGGACTCGGAGCGGATCTTTTGGAGAGACGGTGGAGTCCATCAGAACCTGATCCACGTGGTTCAGCCCGATCCGATCAGCGGGATGCACTGTTGGCACCAGAAAGTAACGGTCACGGTAGCGGGCCCAGAGGATCGGTATGGCGACGTGGTCGTCGACACGAACCGCTCCATGGAAATTTACCGCCAATGGCTGGAGATGACCCGGCCCGCTCCCGGCCCGGGGAATTTACGGCGTCCCCTCTGGATGAAACGTCCCCTGCGCCCGGACGAATCGAAATTCCTGATGGAAGAGTAGCGGGAGCAGGATGGCCCTGAACGGGCTTCTCTGGTGCGGGAACTTGACTGCGACTCTAACGATTCGCTTCCTTCGTCCAGGCCGGTCACCCTTGCTCAACTAGATGCAATCCCCGACATGGCAGGAGACCATCTGGTTGGTGGGTCGGTAGATCTCGGTGTCTTGGCCCATTAACGAATAAGTGTCCATTTGCCGCAGCGGCGGCGAGTAGATATGCAGGGTCACCAGCTCGGAACCGGTTGCCTGCAGGTTGGAAACCTGGTGGATCTCGGCATCCTGGCTGCTGCAGACATGGCCCTTGTGACAGTCGATCGAGTCGATCGCCTTAATTTGCCCCGAAGGCGTAAAGTCAAATGTCGTTTCCGTTGCCGTGCCTTGCATGATTTTCAGACCACAGGTCGAGCCGGCATGATTGTGGATTGGGCTTCGTTGTCCACTGCGCCAACAGATACAGAGCAACTCATACCATTGGTTCTCCTGGATCATGTTACGGCGGTAAGTCTGTTCGCCAAAAATTTTGTATGGTTCCAGGTCCTTGATACTGATATCCAAACCGGTCAGGAAACGACCCAGCTCATCGATGTCGGCTCGGCCGGTCAGCGATTCGAGGAAATCGACCAGTTGTTGGATCGGTTTGGAGGGTGAAGCAGTACTCATACCTAAATTGTCCAACAGAAACCAGAATTAGTCAAATAACTGCAGGCCGGTTTACTGACAGTTTGGCAGCCTTTTTGTCAAAGAAATTGGTTCTTTTGGTAGTTTAATCCTATATTTCCAATGTTGCGGCATCGTCGATTTGGGCACGCCTTTTGCGTGAATGAAGTAGCGGCCAAAGGTGACGATGTTCACGGCCCTTCTCTTTTCAAAACACACACTTTTCCCTCGTTTGTCAAAGGTCTTATCGATGAACAGAAACCGCATGGAAAATCAGTTTCATCCGAACT
>JAKVBG010000024.1 GCA_022447605.1 Mariniblastus sp. | reverse complement strand
TCCGGGTCAATCGTGGTCTTGATTAAATCGATCAGCGGTTCAAAGTCGGCTTCGGTGATTCCACCCGTTTGACCTGCCCCGCCACGGGAACCGGGATCCTGGTTACCCGATTGACCTTCACCCGGGTTGAATTGGGAATCGTATTGATTGGCCAGGAAGTGGAATCGAATCGTGTCGTCACTGATCCTGTCGATGGAACGGTAGGCGGCTGTTGCTGCCCCCTGTTCGAATTGCGCGTCGGCGATCTTTCTCAATTCTGTATCGCGTTGCAAGCCGTCCAGGGAATCAGCTAACTGCAGCGCGGAGGGAAATTCACCATATTCAAGGTGCTGTTCGATCTTTTGAACGATCTCCTGGCCGTCTGCCTGGAAGCTCCAGGTGACCGTGCAGATCAGGAGTGCCACCAACAGAAAGTGACAGCGAATGATGCGCGGATGGTCCGCCACCCCGAAAAGTTTCATGGATTGTTCCTCGAACGAGCCCCCGTTTCATTCAGTGTCACATATCCTGCCCATTCGGGCAAGGAATTTGTGTCTCCAATAACAAAACCCCGCCCTCTTGCGAGGCGGGGTGCGATGTTCTGTTTTCTTCCATACGCTGGAAAAGGGTCCGTCAGGAGACGATCTCGGCGAGATCGTCTCGGTCTGTCAGCGATCACAGGCCGGATTTCGACAGCCGCCTCGGCTACATCGCGCCCGGGTCTGGCAAAACGGTCTTTTCCAGCCGGTCGGGCAGGAGCCGACACAAGCACCGTGGCCATGGTGTTGATAAGAGCAGTCTTCATTGCAGTAGCCACGCCACAAATCGATGGCCTGGTAAGACGTGATCTGGCGTCCGCAATGGGCCCGGTAGCAACCGAGGCAAGGTTCTTTTTTTACCGTGTAGAAGGTCGGGTAGGCGGCGTAAGCATCGATTGCCGGTTCGGTTTGCCGCGTTGCCTCGCCCTCGTTGTCCTGCCAGGCAAACGTGTCCGAGCAGAGGGTAAACAGGGCAGCCATCAAAAGAGTGTTCATCGCCGTTCGTAGCATGTTTTGACTCCGTCCAAATGGGAACTGTTGATTCTGAGCGCCACTCGAAACCGATCGCCGGCCGGGGGAACCGGGCTGCCGTTTCCACAGCGCGCTCCTGTCAGATCAGGGCTCTCACGAGATGTGGCGGCCGCGGGGCCGGTCCTGTTTCGAATCGACCCCTGGCAGGTGGCGAGTCGACGATTACCCCGACTTGTCACTGAATTAGATCGCCTGTGGCAAGAGTCTTTGCGGTTTTAGCGGCTGTATCGAATGGCAAAAGGGGCGCGGCGAGAAAAGTCGCCCCTTGGCAACCTGGTCTTACCCGGTGGCCCGTCTCGGTTCAGCCTGATCGGTCTCCGTTTCCCAGGCATCGAACTGGGCCGGATTTCCCAGGAATTCATGGACCCACTCGTGATGCCGCCTGTTTTCGGCCTGCTCGTCGTTCTGGATCGCCAGCAGTTCGTATTCCAATTCCGGGTCGATCGACCCCGGGGTCAACTCGAATCGCTGGTTGCCCGGGGTAAGCTGATCGACCGTCGGCCTGCTGGCCCACGGTTGGGACTGCTCCACGACCTGGGGAACCTTGTAATCGGTCGCTGTGGCATCGATTTCGGCCACCTCGGCATGGTGAGGTAAGGTTTTGACATTGGCCTGAAGTTCGTGAAACATCGCTGCAATGTGTTGATGGCAGGTGAAAATCAATAGCTGGTACCCCTGTCTGGAAAATTCACAGAGCAACTCGGCAGCCGCCTGCGCGCGGCGGGCATCAAAATTGACCAGCACATCATCCAGTACCATAGGCAACACTTTTCCCCGCCTCGCGTAGGCGCCGACCAGCGCAAGTCGGAGACTGAGATAGACCGCTTCCCGGGTACCGCGGCTCAGCTTGTCGACCGTGATCGTCTGGTTGTCGGCCGTATCGCATAGCAGCTCTTTACCAACCATGCGGGTCCAAATGCGTTGATAATGCCCGCCGGTCAAGCGTTGGAGATAGGTGGAGGCTTCCTGCAGGGATTCAGGTTGTCGCTTCGACTCGTATTCTTCACGAATCGATTCCAGTACCTGCGTACCGGTGGCCAGAATTCTCCACTGCTGTTTGTGTTGATCGATCTGTGCATCCAAAGTGTTCAACTCGAGGCGGGCTTCATCCAGGCGTGAATCCTCCGCCAGCAATTTCAATTCGAGTGATAATTCACCGCTCTGCTGATGCAATTCAGTTTGCCGTTGGCGTACCGTCTCGATTTTTTCCTGTAGCTGTTCCCAGTGCTGTTGGTTCGAATCGGTCCCGCCGGGTGTCAGCCATGGCGCGACCTCCTGCTCGGTGAAATGGGCTCCCAATGCGGCGGCAATTTGCTGGGTGAGATGACCGTGTTGTTCCCTTAATCCTTCGCGGGATGCGTGTTGCTCGCGGAAGCCGTGAAATTCCTCATCGGATCGGGCTCCAACCCGCGAGAACAGTTGTTCTTTCTTCTCACGGCAGGCTTGCATCTCACTCCGTAATTCGGCCAGTTGCTGACCCAGTCCCCGATGTTGGTCGATCAGCCGCTTTTTCTGTTGGGCCAACGATCGCTGTTGGACGATGGCAGCCTCCAGGTGGCCTAGAAGTTCGAGAACACCGACGTTATTGAATTCCAAACCGCAGTCCATCAGCAACGATTGGACTTGGGTCTGAATCGGTTTTAACTCCTTCTGTTTTGCTTGCCATTCCTGTCGCAAACCGTCCAGGCGAAACAGCGTCGTTCCGATTCGACCGGATCGCTGGAGTACTTCCCTGACTTGATTCGGTTGCAAGGAATCCGGCAAACCGGCCAAACGCAATTCACTTTGCCATTGTTCCCTTGCCGTTTCCACTTCAACCTGGCGGGACGCCTCGTCTCGCTGCCGCTGTTGCAATTCTGTTTGGAGGGTGCGGAGCTGTTTTTCCAGGGGGGCCATTTCCTCGAGTTGCCTCAAGCGGTTCTCGGCATGGGTCAGTTCCGTTTTGAAATCGGTTGTCGATGGAGGAAACTGGTTCTGGACCTCTTCCCACTCGGATTGGGTGCGGCCCAGTTGTTGACGCAAGGCTTCCGTCTGGTGGCGAAAGTCTTCCAGCGATTCTCTCGCCATTTTTTCCCAATGGTGTTTCATGCCAAACGACACGAAGCCACAGACGGCACCGATGACCATCAGCAGGAAGCCAGTGTGGGACGGCCCTTGGCCAAGGTAGGTTCCGGCGTTGATCCAATCCAGGAAGCCGAACCCGGCCAATACGGTTCCCAGTACGAAAACAACGCCCAGGATGACCAGCTTGCTAACCGGCAACGCCTGTTGTTGAACGATGTCGTCAATGTCTCCTTCCAAGCCGCGTCGCGACAGCTTCAGCCGATCCATTTTCTGTTTCAGTTCACGGCATCGACGAAGCCCTGCTACCCGGTTGGCCGTCTCTTCCAGGGAACCTTGGCCAATACCCGTCGCAGAGGGAGTACCGAAGCGCTCCAGTAATTGCATTTGTTCGAATTCTGCCGTTTCGACATCCGACTGGATCTGTTTCAGATCCTTTTGGCGCTTCGACAGGTTCCTGGCCACGTTTTTCAGTTTTGAAAGCCTTCTTTTTTCAAGTTTCCGTACCACCTCAGTTCGGATTTGCAAGTGGTTTCCCAGGCCGGCAATTTCTTCCACCATGCCCGTTTCCATCTCCTCGACCTCCTGGCCCAGGCGGTCGGCATTTCGTGACAGGGATTCAATCCAGGGCGTATGGGCTGCCAGTGCTTCAATCCGCTTGCGGTGCGTCAGCAGCCTGCGATTGACGGGCAAACCGACAGCTTCCGATTTGGTGTCGCGCCGCCGCTGCTTGAGTTCCAAGATTTTTTCGCCGATCGATTTGCCTTGGCAGTTCAGTTCATCGAGATGGTCGGTTTTGAGATCGTCGAGATTCGGCAAGCTGCCGATGGCATCGACCTGTTCCTGCAGGGAGACCCGGGCGTGCCAACGCTCGTCAATTTCGATCGCGATTTCCAAGACACGAGCTTCCCGTTCCAGCGTCTCGTGCTGGATTCCAAGCTCATCCAGTTCATGTGCGATCGAGTCCTTTTCCGATCGGAGCTGGTCCCATCGCAGTGAAGTTTTCTCGAGATCGCCTATTTCGCGCAGCAGATTCTGTTTTTTTGTTTGCGCTTCCAGTAGTAGCGACGTGTGGTTGGCCGTTGAGGAAAAGATCGCTTCACGCTTTGTCTGCCAATCTCGCATGACATCGACCAGGGAAACACGGTCCATTCCGCTGGTCAGTTTATAGAGTAACTCACTGGCCTGGGTGCTGTTGAGGGCATTCAGTTCCTGGATTTCACGCAGACCGATGGTGAAGACATTGTTGAAGATTGTCTCGTCCATTTCGGACAGGATTTCGGTTAACTGTCCTTGGCCCCGGGTACTTCCCCGTTCCAGGTCCGTCACGGTTACGGCCGCGGTAACCTCCCCGTTGGGCTGGTCGAATTGACGGCGAAGCTGGTGCGCGCCGTGGGAAGAATGGATGGCCACCGTGCCACCGGCTGGCCCGCCATGCAAGGGAGGCAGGTACTTCTCCTGGCGATCCGGCGAAGGACCGAACATCATCGAACGGACAAAGTGCATCAAGGTGGTTTTTCCCGCCTCGTTTTCGCCGTAGAAGACATTGACATCGTGGGACAATGACTCGAGGGTCAGGCCTTTCCAGACACCAAACCCTTCTACTTGAATTTCCTTGATTTTCACGACGTTATCTCCGTTTGGGGATATCCCATTCAGTGGTCCGTTGAAGAGCGTTCGATGATATTCGGGCCCCGGCCCGGACGGGCCGTCAGCGGCCCCATGCAATCCACACCGAGCATGACGGATTGCCGGAATACCTCGGCGCGATGCTCTGCCGTAATGGTGGTCAAATCGGTCAAGGTTCCCGGCCCTTTGGAGAGGGGAACGGGCAGGTAGTCATGGAGTGCAACCGTTTGGGAATCATCATTCCGAAAGGTTTCAATCGCTCTCAGGTACTCGCCCAGGATCGTGTCTTCTTCATACCATTCTTGGGGCAGGAATTCGGGCGGCTCGATGCGCAAGTCGGTGGTCCAAAGCCACGGCTCCTGGCCGCTGCCAAATTCTGTTCGCAACCAGTCAACCAGCTGCTTTCTGCGTTCCGGTGCACGAAGGTCCTGGTTGACCGCGCCGGTCGTCAACAGTTGCCATTCGACGAGCGTATTTCGATGGGATGGTTCATTGGCAATCGTGATCGCCCGATCCATAAAGATGTTTTTCAGGTGGTCATCGGTTACCTCTTCCGGCACGGTTACCTTTTGCTGAAGCCAGTTAATGGCACTGGTTTCCGCTGGCTCGATTTGCAATTCGCCAGCTGGTGTGACATGGCCCAGCAGACAGCCGCGGCGGCCTGTTTCCTCTCTGGATCTCCCCTGCGGAGTCCCTGGGTACGAGACGATTCCCTGCTCCGTTTCCTGGCGGTGAGGGAGCGAACGACCCCCGAGGGCCCAGTACCGAATGTGGGAGGGGGCCTCCCCCGAGGGCAATTCACCTGCGGTGAGGGCGATCGGAAAGGGCTCGTCTGGATTGGCCGAAAATTGGGAGAAGTCAGATGCGCCCAGGTTGGAACAGGCCCCGTGAATGGTTGCCAATGCCTGGCCGTTCTTTTGGTGGGTTATGACTTCGATCGAGCGCGACGAAAAGCGGGTCACGTTGTCAGGTAGCTCGGACTGAGCCGGCCAGTTGGCCGCTTCCCCAGCCGACCAGTAAATCCTGATGTTTCGGTCGGCCAGCCTCTCAAATTGATTGAGCAGGAAAGCCCGGGAACGAGGGGCAGCCCGCCGGTGGTCGAACAGTCCGCCGGACAGCAGGATGAAGTCGACCCGCTCGTTGATCGCCAGGTCGAAAATCCCTTTCGCGGCAAGGCAGGGAGCCTCGACCAGCGCCGGTTTGAGCGGGGCAGGTAATTCCGTCAGGCCCTGCATCGGGCGGTCGAGATGCAGGTCGGATGCGTGAATGAATTTGAAACCTTCCGCCATCGTCAGCCCTCCATGCGCATGGCCAGTGTTCATCGGTGGTCCCATCCACTCGCTCGCTGCCAGTTGGTCGCAGGCAACTTCCTGGTTAACCTCGACCAATCTAAAATAAACTGCTTCGAAACGGGGAAACCGAGAACAAAAATTTTATCCCATCGGTTCTGCCGGTCCTAGATCAATCAACCGGAGCGAGCATCCTCTCCAGGGTGGGGCATAGACGGCATGGCATCCAACCACGAGAATCGACCGATTCGTCCATTCACCTGCTAGCAAAACGAGTGACCGCTGCGACCATGGCCAAGTTTATTTTTGTTGTTTGTCAGAACGGGGCCGAGTCGGCGTGCAAACGCGAGGTGACTCGAAATCATCCCGAGTTGCGGTTGGCGTTTTCACGGCCTGGGTTCATTACCTTCAAGCTGAACGAGGGAGATTTGCCGGAAAAGTTTTTTCTGAAATCTACACTGGCTCGAACTTACGGTTGGTCCTGTGGATCGGCAACATCGCCATCCTCCAGGGAACTCATTGAACGGGTGCTCGATCTGCCAGAAATCGCCCAGGCCAATCAGCTTCATCTATGGCAGCGGGATGGGGCCCTGCCCGGAACGGGTGGATTTGAACCCGGCATGACCCCGTTAGCCGAGGAGATGGCTGCCCAGATAAGGAAGCATTTCCCTGCTGGCAAACAGGTTCCGGTGAACCGCCTGGCACAAGCGGATGCGGCCGTTCTGGATGTGGTGATGGTAGAGCCTAACCAGTGGTGGTTCGGTTTTCACTACGCGACGACGCCTGCCCAGAGGTGGCCCGGTGGCGTCCCGTTGGTCGATCCCCGGGTGGATTGCGCCAGTCGAGCCTACCTCAAACTGCAGGAGGCCCTGCTCTGGTCAGGGATCCGGGTCAAGCCGGGAGATACCTGTGTCGAAATTGGCAGCGCGCCGGGTGGTGCCTGCCAGTTGTTACTGGAGAAGGGAGCCCGGGTGATTGCTGTTGACCCGGCTGAAATGGATCCTGTTGTCGTTTCGCATGAGTCACTGACCCATTTGAAATGTCGTGCTCGAGAGGTCAGGAAACGTGACCTGCGGGACATTCGCTGGTTGCTGGCCGATTTGAACGTCGCGCCCGCCTACACAATTGATACGGTGGCGGAAATTGCGACCAATCAACATGTCCGCCACTTGCGGGGGATGTTGCTGACATTGAAACTGCCGGACCTGGAGCTGGTCCAGCAGGTTCCCGATATGATTCAGAAGGTCAAAGGACTTGGCTTTAACCTGGTGCGAACGCGCCAGTTGGCATTCAACCGGAACGAGTTCTGCCTGATGGCTCTTCGTGACCAGTACGCGTTGCGGGATTCGCGACGCAAGAACGGTTGATCCGGTATCACCTGGAACATTTCTGTTGCCGGGTCAGACTTCGTCTTCCTGTTTGACGCTTCGTATGCGGCTCAGAAAACGACTGCAGCTATCCATGCGATTCTCGGGCATTACGGCTAGGCAATCGTGGATGGCGCTAACCAGTTTGGGGTGCAGGTTGGGGCGATGCACACGGATATCGGTGAAACTGCGGGTGTCATGGGCCAGGGCAGCCATCCCGGTGGTGTCGGTGGTTCCCCAAGGATGCTCAAAGGTCAGCACACGGTAGGCCGTGACCCCAAAGGCGAACAGGTCAACCTGGTGGTTGGTTTTTCGCCGGCGAACAATTTCCGGGGCCATGTATTGCGGTGTGCCGGTACGGTTGCCAGGTAAACGGTAAGGTGCTTCGTTGGGGATGGTCAAACCAAAGTCGATCAGTTTGAGCGATTCGAGGTTGTCGGCACAAATGTAGTTCCGCGGGCAGACGTCGCGATGGATGAACCCAGCATCATGAACGGCTTGCAGGGAAGTTGCCATCTGGCGTATCAGTTCAAGGCGAAACGGCATGAAATTCTGGTTTCTCTGTTTGACCAGGACATTGACGCCCGGGCCATCGATGTACTCCATCAGGATGTACTCGATACCGTTGGTGGTATGGCCAAACTCATGCGTTCTGGCGATCAGTGGGTGTTCAATCGCGCGGCCAATTTCTCCTTCCGATGGTTTGTTAAGTCCCTTGAAACGGTCTCGGAACAACTTGGCCTTTTCCTTGTCCAACAGCTTAATTCCATAGACACTCCCGGACTCATGCTCCGTGGCAACATGGAACTTGGACATCGTGCCGGTGTAGGCATGACGATCGAGCGAGAATCGGCCAGCCACGTCCAGTCGGCCAGCCACCCCGGAGCGACTAAGAGCGAATTTTAGCTTGTCGATGATGCCCATCAGTGCCACACAGATAGAAAGCAACCAGAACGTTGGGAAAGGTGAATTGCCAGGTTCACGCTTGGCAGCGCCAGTCGCCACCCAGCCAGGTCAAATTGAATTCGTTCATTATATCCAGAATGAAAAAAAACCAATCCTTGCCAAAGGGAGCGAGGAAAGCGGGCTGGCTTGAGGACCGGGAGCATGAATAAGCCGTATTTGCTGCTACTTTCCGCAATAGTCAATCGTGCGGGCAATTTCCTGTTTGAGCTTGCTGCGAGAAACAATCCGGTCAATAAATCCATGCTTTAACAGGAATTCACTGGTCTGGAACTCATCTGGCAACTCGATTCGTATGGTCGCCTTGATTGTGCGCGGCCCGGCAAACCCGATCAGGGCTTTCGGTTCGGCAAAAACGACATCTCCCAGTGAGGCAAAACTCGCGGCCACGCCACCCATGGTCGGATTGGTCAACACGGAGATAAACAGACCACCCATCCGGTCATATCGAGCCAACGCCGCAGAGACTTTGGCCATTTGCATTAGCGACAAAATACCCTCGTGCATTCGGGCTCCCCCGCCGGAACCACTGATGATGATCAGGGGCAGGTTTTGCTCCGTGGCGCGTTCTACCAGACGTGTCAGTCGCTCCCCTACGACAGAACCCATGCTACCCATGATGAACTGGGAATCGGTAATGCCAACCGCCACGCGCCGCGCGCGGATCATTCCGGTCCCTGTAATGGCCGCATCGGACAATCCGGTTTTTTTCTGTTCTGCCTCCAGGCGTTGCGCGTACGGGCGGCTGTCGGCAAATTCCAGCGGGTCGACCGGAAGTACATCGGTATCCCATTCCTCAAAGGTGCCGCTGTCGAGAACCTGTTCGATTCGCTGTTTGCCCGAAACGTACATGTGGAAGTCACATTCGGGACAGACATTCAGCAGCTTTTCAGCTTCTTTGCGAATGACATTCGCTTTACAACCAGGGCACTTGAGCCAGGTTCCTTCCGGAATGCCTCTTTTTTTTCGCTGATTCACAACGGGGGGAGTTTGCGTCATCGATGCTGGGAACCGAAGTTCCTTGAACAGGTATGACCGTCGTCTGGACGGAGTTATTTTTCAGAGTCAAAGTAGGTCTGTAATATTTTGATCAACCCGCTGCAATATGATGGTCTGCGGCGCAGGGGATTACCCGGCGGAAGGCCTGTGCCATCAAGGGTCACGGATTTCTCTCTCTTCCAATTGTCGCATAAAACGCAAACTCAGTTCAACATCCATTCTCGAATGGACTCGCAAAACCGAGTTAAATCCCTGAAAAACAACTGTGGAACGCTGGAAGATTGCAGAATTCGGTTTCCTGTTCTCCTTTCCTCGAGTTCTTCCCATACCCCTCTCCATGCTGGCCAGCGTTGTCCTTGACCTGCTGTCAGGATAGTTGGGGCAGGCTGGTCGTGAGAAATCAGCACCCTGCCAAGAGGTTCCGAAATTCGCCCAGCCTGTTATTCTTTACGTTACACCTGAGATGCGCCGTCGAGTGGTGCAGAGCAAATCGAGGTTGACAGGTCGTCAGAGGATGACGGTTGAATGGATCGCCGAAGGAGAGTCCGGGGAAGTTGAATGTCCAACGATGGCAAAACTATCGACGGCGTTGTCCCCGCCAAGCGGAACGGGGATCGACCTTCTCCCGACCTTCTTTCCTGGGGGCAACCACGGTTTTACTTGCTGTTGGTACCGGTCGTTGCCCAGTTGGTAACGATCTGGATCACCTGGAGTCTTTGGCAGGTTAGAGTGAGCCCGCCCAACTTGCCCCTGCTGGAGCTGGGCGGTTTCCAGATGTCCTTCACCTGGACGCTGATGGCGGCAACCGGAATGGTCCTCTGGTTTCCAAGGGTTGGAATCTGGTTTCAACTTGTTGTCCTGTTGTTGGCAGTCGGATTGGACCAGTTCCGTTTTGTGCCCCAGGTCTTTTTCCTCTGGCTTTTGATGGCCGCTGTTGTGTTTGAACCGGTTGCTCGCTTGACGCGGTGGTACCTGGCTTCCTTCTGGATCTGGACAGGTCTGCACAAACTGTTATCTGCCGATTGGTTGGGGTACCGCTCTTTTGACCTGCTGACCGCATCCAATGTCGGACTGGAGCCCGGAGACTTCTACCTGGTATTTGCTTGGGCGATCGGTTTATCGGAGGTGCTGCTTGGTTTGCTGGCCTGTTTCCGTCCGCGTTGGGCGGCCTGTGGCTGCGCAGCGCTTCATTTGGGGATTGCCCTGTTCCTCTCGCCGTTATTTATCGACAGTAATTCCAGTGTGGTCCCCTGGAATTTGGCGACGGCAATTGTGGGTTACTGGGTGCTGTCCCAGGCAGCTCGTGCCCCGTCGGTATCGCGCGCCGAGTTGGCTGCATTTATACTGTTCATGCTGATTCCGTGCGGGTTCTATTTTGGTTGGGCGAATCGAACGGTGGCCCATGTTCTTTATTCCGAGAACATACCCCATGGTTACATCACACATCACCAGGAACCGAACGAACTGGTGCGCGGTTGGCAAGGGACGGCCGTCCCGTTTCCCAATGAACGGAACGTCCTCCGTCAGTATTTTTCCTTGACCGCCAAGCCGGGTGAGAAACTGCATATCCGGGATCCTCGGCCCTGGCTCCTGGATCAGTTCTGGTTACGCACGAAAACGGGGCTTGTGGAGTTGGGTGAACAGGATTTCCTGGAAGCCTCGCCACAATCACCGGCAGGGATTCTGCTGGATGACCCCCGGTCCCTGTTTGAATTGTCGCAGGCCGGTGTAAAAATGCGCAAGAAAAATGCCGATTCGATGGTGTTTGCCGTTGTCTTTCCTCCGGGAAATTTTGATTCCTCACTGTTGGACCAACTGGTAGGTCTCAAGAATGTCGAACAGGTGCAGTTGTCGGGCACTTCGGTGACCGATGAAGATTTGCGAAAGCTGGCGGCTTTTCCGAAATTGACAGGCGTTGGCTTGGACCATACGGCGGTTACTGACACCGGGATAGGTTATCTGGCCGGTCTGAAAAACCTGCGGCTCATTCAGTACGAGGGCACGGCCATCACCGAAGAGGCGGTCGATCGGCTGACCGAACCAGCCGAAGATCAGTGAATGAATCAGGGGACGGGTTGAAGATCCGCTTGGGGCCCGATGACCAGCGTCGTGTTGACCTGCGGGGGGTGTTTGCGGATGACGTCATTCACTTGGGCCAGCGTGATCGAATCGTAGATTTCAGCAATCTCCGAGACCTGTTTGAATGGTTGGTTGATCAACCATTGCGCCCCGACCGAAAACATCCGCCGCTCGGTACGCTCGCTGGACAGCACGATATGGGACGCGATCTTGCGCTTGGCCAGGTCCAGTTCCTTTTGCGTGATTCCGTGATCCAGAAATTGGTCCTGCAATTTTTTCAGGCGGGCGAGATTCTCCTGGGCCATTTCGGGAGAACAACAGATGTACGTCATCACCAAGCCGTTGTTCAGGTATTCGTACGAGCCGGCACCGGCCGATTCGGCCACACCAGGATCCAGGAAATCCCAATACATGCGGCTCCCGCTGTCGTCTCCCAGGATGGTGGTCGCAACGCGCGCGGCGTAGCGATCCGGCGATTCGGCTGAGGGCCCGGGTGACAATTGCAGGAGGTATTGCTGCTGGGAAGATGGTTGGTGCAGGGAGTCAAATCCGGTGTGGTAATCGGCCCGTCGGGCGACGCGTCCCACTTCCACCGGCTGCCAGTCTCCACAGATCCGTTCCAGGTCCACTACCATTTGTTCGAAATCGACATCGCCCGCCGCCGCGAACGCAATGTTGCCAGGGCTGTAACGGGAGTCAAAATACTCGCGCATTTGATGAGGGGATAAACCGGAGACTGTGTCGACGGTTCCCAGCACGCTCTGCCCCAACGGGTGCTCACCGAAAAAGTTGGCCATGATCTGTTCGTGGCCACCGTAGGGAGGTTGGTCCTGGTACATCATGATCTCTTCGATGATCACCTTTTTCTCGGTCTCGAAATCGACCTCGCGCAGGCTGGGGCGCATCAGGTCGGACATCAGGTGAATCATCTGAGATTGGAACTCGGGTAACACTGCCGCATGGTAAATGGTGCTCTCTTCACTGGTCCGGGCATTGGCATTACTGGAACACCCCATTTCATCGAGTTCCAGGTTGACCTGTTCGGCTGAGCGGTTGGGTGTCCCCTTGTAGACCATGTGTTCCAAGAAGTGACTGACACCACCGATGGACGGTGTTTCATCGCACGAGCCCGCCTTGACGAAAAAACCGAAAGCCGACATATAGGCTCGTGGATTGCATTCGGCCAGGATAGTCAAACCATTATCCAGTTGGTGTTGACGATATTCCATCGTTGTTGATCTCCAGCGGGTGCGGTCCGAGCGTGACCAGGTCGAATTGTCTGGGTGGATGTTCCTGCAGGAATCGGTTGATTTCTTCCACGGTCAAACTGGAAATCCGCGAGTTGCATTCGTCCAGCGTTCGCACCCTGCCAAAATGAAACCAGTCTCCTGTGAGACTGCCTGCTCGGGCGCGGCACGATTCCTGCTGCATGATCAGGTCCGAGCGGACCTGGACTTTGAGTCGTCGCAGTTCATCTGCGGTGATTCCCAACTTGAGATTGACCAGTTGTTGCAGGATCACGTCCAGCGATTCCTGGGCCCGTTCGGCCGATGTCCCGCAATAACAGACGACGCAGCCCCGATCGAGCACGCTATGGTTGCTGGCAAAGACCGAATAACAGAGGCCCCGTTTTTCCCGAACCTCGGTAAACAGACGGGAACTCATGCCGCCACTCAGTACCGAGACGCTCCCGGCCTGTCGATAATAATCCGGATCCGAGTAACAGACCCCCGGATAAGCGATGGCAATATGGGTTTGCTGGCTGTCAAACGGCAAGTGGCAGGTGCCATGTTCGGCGGGTGAAGCTTCGGGTATCACCTCGGGCCTGGCATGCCAGTCCGCGAAGAGGCTTGCCACATGATCTTTGAGCAGGGGCCAATCGATCTTGCCGGCCACTCCCAGGATCATGCCATTGGGGCGGTAGTTCTGCTGGTAAAAATTCTGCAGGTCGTCCAGTTGGATCGAAGCGACCGAAGTAGCGCTGCCATGACAATCACGGCCGTCCGTTTGACCGTAGTAGCGATTGCGCAATTCGATGAGTGTCCTCTGCGGAAGGTCATCTGCGATGGCGGCAATTTCCTGGTAACAGACCTGCCGCCCGTCCTCCATTTGTTCGGCGGGGAAGTGAGGTCTGCGAAGCACGTCGGCAAACACGGTCAGGGCGTCGTGCAATTGTGCCGAGCAGGAGGCGCCTGAGTAATGGGTGCCATAGACCGAGGCACTCGATGAATAATCGACACCCAGCTGTTCCAGCCTTTCGATATATTGCCGGCTGTCCATCTCGCCAGCACCGCGCTGGACCATTTCGCACACAAAGTTAGCCACGCCGATTTGATCCACCGGGTCATAACGACAGCCGGCCGGTACCTGAAAGGAGAACGCCGCGGACTCGAGCCAGGGCATCGATTGGCCAATCAGCACCAGCCCGTTTTCGAACTGGTGGCTCTGAATGATCTCTTGCTCTACGGTCATCGCTTAAAGTGTCCGGGAATGATGAGCAATGCCCACCTTCGGGCCAATGGAAAACAGGAAATTTTAGCGTCCAGGTTCCGTTCCGCGTAGCCGTCCACCCGCCCTTGGACAGGTCGATTTCAGGCCCGTGATGGGTAACCGGAACTCAGGGAGCCTGTTGGCCCCGTTCCCTGGAGAATTGTTCGACTCTCGCATTCCACCGTTCGTTCATCTCTTTTAACCGCTCGGGTTGATCGGCTGCCAGGTTATCCGTCTCGGTTCGATCCGCGGACAAGTCATACAGCTCCCACGGACTCCCCTCCGACCGAACCAGCTTGAAATCACCGCTTCGCAACCCGGAATGTCCTTCGTGATACCAGAAAAAGTCGTCGCGCGCAATCTGGCGGTCCTGATCAAAGGTTGGTACCAGGCTTTTGCCTGGCAACGCGGGAGTCGAAAGATCGGTCTTCAGCTCGGGCGTCTTGCCGGCCAAATCCAGGATCGTGGGGACGATGTCGATCACGTGTCCCGGGCTGCTCCTGATCTGGTTCTTGCCCTGGATCCCGGCGGGCCAGTGAGCAATCAACGGGGTGGCGATACCCCCTTCGTGGACCCAGGTCTTATGCTTGCGAAAGGGCGTGTTGCAAACGGTCGACCAGCCCGGGCCGAGGCACAAATGGGTGGCCGCCGATCCGGGCGTTGCCTGGGGATCGTGTCCATCGCTGCGGACCATGATTTCCGCGCTCGCCCCATTATCCGACAGGAACAATACCAACGTGTTGTCCCAAGCTCCCATCCCTTTGACCTGTTTCAGTATTTTTCCGATTTCCTGGTCCATCCGGTCGACCATTGCGGCATGGATTTCCATCTTTTTGGCTTGGAAAGCTTGTTCGGTTTCCGTCAACTCCGACCACGGTTGAGGCCGATTGACTTCGCCTGGTCCCAGGATCTTTATCTGATCCGGAAAGTCGTAAGGGGGCCCCAGGTCGCGCTCGGTTGCCGAGAGCTCCCCCTCGATCAGCCCTAGCTCTTTCTGCCGTTTCCAACGTTGCTCCCGAGCGACTTCCCAGCCCTCGTTGTAAAGGCCTTCGTACTTGGCAATGTCCTGCGGGAGAGCATGCAGCGGGAAATGAGGTGCCGTGAAAGTGACGAACGAAAGAAAGGGTTGGCCGGCGCGGTTTTGCGCGTGGTCCTTGAGACACTCAACGGCATGGTCGGCGATCGCCGTGGTGACATAGTAGTCGGTACCGGGTGAAACGGGCGGTTGATCGACGTCATCCAGCTTCGTAGTGCGGGGGTGAAAGAACCGGCCGTGGTCTCGCATCCAGAAGGAACGATGGAAGCCGTTGGCTACCGGTCCCCCGTCGATATGCCATTTGCCCGAATGATAGGCGCGGTAATCAGGCAGACGTGGGGGAAGTAAAGGTGCCCAGGCGGGTCGTTTCCCGCGGTTACCACCCTGCCTGATCCCGGGTAATCGATCCCGGTTGACCTGGTGGGGGTAGTAACCGGTCATGATGGAGGCCCGCGTCGGCCAGCAGCGTCCCGTGTTATAGAACTGGTTATAGCGCAAACCTTGCTGGGCCAATTGATCGAGGTAGGGGGTTTTGATTTCCCCGCCATAACAGCCGAGATCCGAAAATCCCAGGTCATCGGCCAGGATGATCAGGATGTTGGGGGGCTGTCTGTTTTCGTCCGCTTTCAGCGCGTTCAGTTCACTGGCCGTCGGGCAGAGTGACAGGAGCAGGATTCCCAGGATCAGGAAAATCCGGGGTGTAAAAGATCCAAACATGGCCATGTTTCGGTTCCTGGTGTTGCAGATGTCATTCGATGCTACGCTAGCAAATCTCCCGGTCCAGCCGCGCTTCAAATCGGGAAACCGGAAAACAAAAACTGGTTAAACTTTGCCGGTTTTGCCGATAAAAGAATCGAGGTGGACTGTCAGGTTTACGTCGAGTCTCGGGTTGCGCTCAGGATGGATCATTTTCCATCGGAGTTCACCGGTCAAAACGTAACTCTGCTGATTATAGCTGTGTCGGGCCAAAAATACGAACGGATGGGAGAGATCTGATGGGACGTGTCCTTGGTTGGTTGATGGTTTGCCTGCTGCCGGCCATCACCCCTCTGATGGCCCAGGAAAACCCGGATGCAACGTCGCCAGATCCCGCAACCGATGCCGGCCGAATGTTCCTGGAGACGTTGTTGGGGTTGCCCGATCAAGCGACGGACACAAACAAGGCGAACGCGACAGTCGACGATGGTTCGATGAAGCTTGAGGGGCCAGAACGGGTCGCCCCGAACCGCTCGTGGGGAGGCGCGTTTCAGCCTGCTCGTGTCGGTGGATCTCCTATGGATGACAGACTTCCTGTGGGAACACCGCGCACGGCCTTGGTGGAGGTGACACCTGCCACTTCCGGGAGACAGTCAGACACCGAATCTCCGACCCGCCTGGAGCAGGGCCTGTTGGAAGATTTCCTTAAGGCATACGACCAGCGCTTCTCCCAGGTCGGGCAAAGACCCGATTCGACAGCCGGAACGACCGCACCCGCTGAGCCGGCCGCTCAGGATGCGGGGGATCGACCAGTCGCTCGAATGGCTCAAAAGTCTCTTGAAAAACCGTCCATGACATTGAAGTTTGACGGGCCATCCCGCCACCTGATCGAGATGTCTCCGCCGGCAGAACTGGTTGGTTCCATTGAGAATCCTCCGGTCCTTGGCCTCTTTGCCCCGGCAGATACCAACGAGTCGCCCCAGCCGGATGCGAAACGGACCCAGGCTGCCAACGCGCCTTCTTCTTCAGGCCAGACGGCCCCGGAGTCACTGGCCTCTTCCGACGAGCCTAGCGAGGGCCTGGCTACTTCCCGCGAAAGTGATGCGCCACAGACCGACCCGAGCGAAGCGCTGACTGATTCGTTCGATCCGAAACTCCAGCAAGCGATTATCGTAACGGCTGAATTGCCGATTCGTCATTTCCCGATTGAGCCTCTGGTTCAGCCGCTCCTGTCCATGGAACCTGCGGCCGGCTCTGGGCAGGTAAACTTTCAACCTCAAACCGGATCGCCCACAGCGCGAACCCTGGATGACGACCGGTTGTCACGTGCCTCGATCAAGGCGGTTCCCGCACTGCAGCCGATCGTTTCGATAGACCAGCCGCTCGATCCCACGGTGTTACCCGAGTTGGAGCGGCGACTGCTCGAACAACAGCAATTGGATGGCCAACCGGTTTCGGCCAACTCTGAATCCCTGGTAGCGGTTGCCACTATCGACTTTTCGTCCACGAATGCGACCGATCGCAATCGCACGGTGCTGCCGGGACAAGCGCTCGGTTTGCAGGAACCGGGGCGAGTTGCCGGCAATGAGCAGTCTGCACCGGGGCCTTCGATCGATTCCAGGGATGCTGCCCGGCAAGTGCCAGTAGGGCCGGGAACGGCACCATTGGGAAACCTGGATTCCGTGATGCCCCTTTCAACTGCCGGCCGCTCTGCCAGGGGAAGTGAATATGACTGGTACGGTCTGCGTCGGCCCGAAGTCTTTTACAGCGTTTTTGGCGGGGCCACATCTGTGATCAACCTGGTCGATCAAGGGACCTACATCGAGAACCCACCCTTAAGAGAATTTGAACTCGAGACAATATTTGAATTTGAAGATAGTTTCTCGTTAGGGATTGCCGCCGGACAAATCCGCGGGCCCCATCTGAGAACCGAAATCGAGCTCTCGTTCCGAAGCAACCGGGCGGAGCAATTGACCCTGAGCCAGCCTCAGTCGTCCGCTCAATTCCCGCTGGAGGGCAAGTTGAACAGCATGGCTGGAATGGCCAATGCCTACTGGGAATTTGTCGGGTTCCCGCTCCGCGATCTCAAACCGTACATCGGTGGTGGTGTCGGATTCTCGCTCTTTCAATCCGACTTGGTTTACGCTAATCAGCCGGTTTTAGACGCCACTTTTGAAACGGACTCAGCAGTTGCCTACCAGGGAATGGCTGGTCTGAATTGGTGTACAGGGCCGGGGACCAGCCTGTTCCTGGAGTATCGGTACTTTGGATCATCGCCAATGGTCTACAAGGTCGGGGCCCTTGTGAACCGGTTCGAGTATCGTACGGATAATGTATTCGTAGGCGTTCGTTTCAAATTCTGAATCGGCTCAGGGGATATTTTTCTCTTGAGCGGGTGGGCAGAATTCCTGTGAGGTTTGCTCCACGGGTCGATCATCCGGAGCAGCCTGGCAAGGCAGCGAAGGACCGGACGGCGTTGCTAGCCGAAATCAAGGTTGCCTTACGTGGCAACCGGGTCCCGACATTCGACTTGACTGAAGCGGACCAATTCGTCAATTTACGCCGAGGTGGCGAATGGGACCGTTTGATCAGAACGGCCTATTACCCGGTACTTGGGTGCCGAGCCACGGAGGCGTTTCAATCAAAAGCGGTTGAAGCTGCCACTCTTTCCGAACGGTGGGGAACCATGGAAGCCGAGTTGTTTGATGAAATGTGGCAGGTAGAGCAAAGCCATTGGTGGTTTGTCGCTCGACGGCGAATTGTCGAGTCGATGGTGGAGCGTTACGCGCCGGACAACACGGCAAGCCCCTTGAGAATCTGTGAGCTCGGTTGTGGTACGGGTGGAAACCTTGCCCATTGGAATGGCCAACATGAAGTCTTCGGAATGGACAGCTCGGAACACGCGCTGGAATATGCCCACCGGCGAGTGGGGGCCCGGGTCGAACTCGGGTCGCTGCCGGATCGTGTGCCGTTTGAACCGGCCAGCTTCGATGTGGTCCTGATGACGGATGTACTGGAGCATATCGAGGACGATGTCGCCTCGGCCAAGGTTGCGATTTCCCTGTTGCGCAAGAATGGCATTTTCATTGCGACGGTGCCGGCTCACCAGTGGCTTTACTCACCGCGGGACGCGCATCATCAACACTTCCGTCGGTATGCGAAGAAGGACTTTGCCCAACTTTTTCAGTTGCCGGGCGTCCAAATCGAACACCTCGGTTTCTATAACTCCCTGCTTTTTCCACCGGCGGCCGCTGTCAGGATGGCGAGTAAATGGCTGGGCCAGGAGACCGAGCCGGGTGATCTGCGGGTCCCCGTCAGCTGGTTGAACAAGACCTTGACCGGTATCTTTTCGTTTGAGCGTAGCCTGTTAGGCCGGGTGCCGATGCCGACAGGCTTGTCGCTGATCACGGCTGTGCGAAGGACCGAAGAGGTTCCAGTTTGCACGTCTTCGGTTGCTGCTTGAATCGGGGCAGTCCCTTGCTTGCGATCGAACTGTTGGGAACCCGTCCGTTGACTAATCGACGCTAATCGACGTAATCGACGATGCGACGGGCGGATTTGTATCCCGCTAGTTGCGGGGGATGTTCCGGGACAACGGTTTTTGTTGTAAGTCCCCTGTAGTCTGTCCTGTCTCTCCCGGCAAAAGACGACCGCCCTGCCTTTTGCGTGCCGTTGGCCGTGTGCCATTCGTTGACCAAATAGCGAGGGCAGATTAGACTCGTGCACAGGCATGCAAGCCCTGCGTGGGTTTTGCAAATCTATTTCCTTTGGTGCTTGTTTGTTCCCGGTATGGATCCGCTTCATTTTTGTGTTGCTGTCGCTCCCCTGAGCGTCTATTTCCTGATGGTTGGTTTGATTACCCTTTCGGGCAAGCCTTTTGTCACGACGGGAACGCGCGATACGGCTGCTTTGGCAATCGGCATTGTCGGCTTGGTGGTTGCTGGACCGATGGAGCTTTTTTTTCCTGAAGAAGCAGCCAGCCAGTTCGGTGGGATGGTTTGGTTGTTGCTGCTTGCCTTCTATGGTCTTTGCGTCTCACTGGTGGTTCTGCTTTTGAGATCGAGATTAGTCGTTTACAACATGACGGGTGAACAGCTGAAGCCGATTCTGAACCAGGTTGCCACGCAAATTGACAAGAAATCTCGCTGGGTCGGAGACAGTGTGTTGATCCCCGACATCCAGGTTCACTTGCACCTCGAGTCGGTCGATTGGTTGCGGAATGTCCAGTTGATTGCCGGTGGAAATCAGCAGAGTTTTGATGGCTGGCGCCTGTTGGAGAAGGAATTGCGGTCTGCGCTGAAAACGACTCAGGTGGGGCCCAACCTGCTCGGTTTCGCGCTGTTGTTGGTCTCGGGCGGCCTGGCGGTGACGGCGGCCGGCTGGATGCTGTACGACCAGCAGGCGGTTGCCCAGGGCCTCGATCAAATGCTGCGGCGCTAATCGGCGATTCGTGGGTTGCCATTCCGGTCGTGCAGAGAGGCGGTCCGGACAGGCGGGATTGCTGGTCGAGGAGAAACCAGAGGGCGGAATGGACCCGCTGCACCGATGGCAGAGGGGTGTCTCTGACTTGTATTGGAACGAGATTTGTTAAAATTCCTGGTGTGACAATCCTGGTGGAGATGATTCATGAAAATCGTGCGTGGCAATTCGTTGGAGTTTGTTCCAGCGTCCCATGAAGATTCTCGGAACCCGGGCGTGCTGAAGAAGGTCCTGGCCACTCGCAACGACTTGATTGCGGGTCGAGTCCAGATGGTCAACTGGTCCCATTTGCCGGCCGGTTCGCAATTTCAGTCGCATTACCATGAAGATATGCAGGAAGTTTTCGTGATCTTGAACGGCCAGGTAGCGATGACGGTAAACGGGCGGCAAGTCGAGTTGCAGGGCGGTGATGCGATCCTGATCGATGCACGGGAAATCCACCAGATGAAGAATTGTTGTGAGCAGGATGTGGACTATGTCGTGTTTGGGATTTCTCGGGAGCAGGGTGGCCAAACGGTTCTGGCCTTACCCAGCCAGGAGTCGGGCGAATGAAAAACAAGTTCTGGCAACTCGTTTTCTTAATCATCTTTGGTGGTTTGTTCTCCGTTGTGGATCGACCGGCTGTGCAGGGGCAGGACGGTGACCAAGGATTGGATGTCTTTGTAGAAACAAAACCGATGATCACACTCAAGCGCAAAGAGAAGGGAGTTGCGATTGAATACAGCGAAGACTGGCAGGATTACCAGGAAATCATCAATCATGTCAGGAGCAAGATGCAGAACAGTGGCTCCAGCAGCTCGCGCGGCGGCGGTGGTTGGTTGACCAAAATGCAGGGGACATCGGGTGTCTTTGCCATCCTGTACGGTACCCGATCGTTTCCAAACATGCCTTTGATGCTGGAAACCGATGGGGGCCTGGGTGTCCTGTTTCAACAGAACAATGAACCGCATCATGAATTGCGGATTTCGGCCGGCCCGGATCACGACACATTGAATGTCCAGTTGTTCCGTCCGGCCGATGACTTTCTTTTTCGGTTTGAGCAGAAGGCTGACGGTAAGGTCCAGTGTAAGTTGGTCAACGGGACCGAGATCATCTCCATTGGCGCTGATGATTATGAGTCTCTGGTCCGGGAGAACTGGCAGGTCATTAACACATCCATTGCTCCTACCCTGCGACAATGTGGCATCGCCCCCCCGCTGAATCGGTACACCAAAACCGTTTGGTCCCAGTTTCTGGCGATGATGCGACCGACCGATGGTGTGGTCCAGCAGGAGTTTGAAGCGGTGGTTGGTCAGCTCGATTCAGCCCGCTTTACGGATCGTGAAAAGGCGACGCAGGAACTGATGGAGCGTTACTCGAAGTGGCAAGCCCTGATCCAGAAAGCAGCCAATGATTCGAGTCGTTCGATCGAGTGCCGTTCGAGACTGAGCAAGATACTGGACGAACTCTCCAGCGAGGAACAGAAACAGGGGCAGCAGGTTGTCTCGACGGTGAAGCTCGGGGATGACGTCGCTTACCTGGTCTGGCTGGCCAATCGGCTGGAAGAGGAGCCCGAATGGAAATCGGACCAGACCCATCTGTTTGGTCGACTGGAGCAATTGACCGGAAAAACGTTCGGGGGCGAACTGACAGAGTGGAATGCGTATCGAGATAGTTTGGAATCAAAGCCGGCACCCCGCAAAGATACGTCGGTCTTCACGTCGAAGATTGACCTGGTCGGTTTGGAAGGTCCGATCGACTCGGTCCACTCCGAGATTGATCACCTGTTACCGCTGGCCGTCGAGGAGGGGAAGCTGGCGCTGGACCGGGATCGCTGGTTCGAGTTTTTCGGGAAAAAAACACCCCAGCAATTGATGGATGAGTTGTCGGCCCTTCTTAAGCAGAACAACCTGCCCAAGGATTGGATTCAACCTTCGCAAATCTACGATCGGGGAACGGTGGGGTATCCACAGATCCTGTTTGACTCGTTGCGGCTGAAACTGAGTGACGAGGAAGAGGGGGCCCTGGCCCGGCAAAAACGTTACGTGCGGATATCGCGTCATTCGCTGAATCGGGATTTTGACACGGCCTCGGCGCAAGCCGTGTTGAGGTTGCATCAGCCGTTGCCGGAGAAGGATCGTGGTCTGTTCGTGATGAATGGTCGGGTGGTCAATGGGATCGCCGTCGCTGACAAGGACCCTCCGGCAGAGGAGTTCTTTTTTCTGACGATCCAGGAAAAAAAAGGGGCCCAGCGGAAGTTCAGTTTTCAGGCCAACCCGCGCGGTGGCCTGTCGCTGACCATCAGCGTGGACCAGAAAGCGGGCAGCCTGGTCCGTTACATTCAGCGGGTCAACCCGGATGGTTCCCTGCGCTGTGTTTTTCAGGACCTCAGGGGATCGGATGTCTTTGTCGCTTCGGCCCCCAGTTTTCAGGAGTTGAGATCGAATCATCCGCAGTATTACGATGAGCAGTGGTCAGTGCTCCTCCGTTCGCTCGGGATTCAGCTTCCCGACTAACCAGGCTCCTGTTCTGGCCGGCCGCTTGCTCCGGCCCGTCGGTCTCCTCCATGGACCGTTTGAGAATGTTAAAAAACGTTGATGATTCCATGAATCCGTAGTGGCCCACACTTTCACCCGGTTCAATTTCAGTCAGAATGGATATCGATCTGCCCGTTTGAGACTTTCGATAGGCGTTCGGTGGCTTATAATCAGCCCATCCATAGAATGATTTCATTGTCGGTTTTATCTCTTTTCATTGAGGATTATCAAATGACTTGTCGGAATAGAGGAAAAGGATTTACGCTCGTTGAACTGCTGGTCGTGATCGCCATCATCGGCATCTTGATCGGGATGTTGCTGCCGGCCGTGCAGATGGTCCGCGAGGCGGCTCGTCGAACTTCGTGTTCCAATAACATTCGGCAGCTGGCCTTGGCTTGCCATAATTACGAAGGTTCATTCGAAGAGTTTCCGCCCGGTCTATACCAAAATGTAGATTGGAGCAGCGACATCAAGTTTTTTGGTCACACCTGGTTTTCGGCGATCCTTCCCCAGATGGAGCAAGGCAACCTGCAGGATCTCTGGAGCTTTGGGGATACAGGAGATGATGCGATGAGCAACGGCCTGGATGCCAGTGGCGTGGCCAGCGCCGATGCGCCTTCGGCTCAGGTAGTCCCTTCATTTATCTGTCCTTCCGACCTGCTTGATAACCCGGTTGTCCAATTGACCTACACCGGCAGCGGATACCCCAACGGTTTCTTTGGCATGACCAGCTACCTGGGGAATTGCGGTACGTATTCCAGTTACTTCAACAGTTCGGCGATGCAGGATGATGGCGTCCTGTTCATGACCGGCCCCAATTCCGGTCAGTCCTGGCAACCCAACCTGATCAAGAACGCACTGCCCACGGAGATGTTGGTCAGAGACGGAACTTCCAACACGTTCATGGCGGGTGAACGGTATCACGCCGATCCGAATTTCGAGACGATCGTGCGGCCGGGTGGAAGTACCTCCTACAGTCGCTACGCGATCAACGAGTGGGGTGCCTGGGGTTGGTTTGGCGGTGGCAACGGTACGACCCACGTCCTGGGATCGACGCAAATGCCGCTCAACTATCGAACTCCGATCACGGCGACTGCTGGCTATACCGAAGTCAACAACCGGATGTCCTCCTTTGGCAGCGGTCACCCGGCGGGTGCCAATTTTGCCATGATGGATGGTTCGGTGACATTTCTTCGGGAATCGATCGACTTTGTGACCTACCAGGCGCTGAGTACACGGCAAGCGGGTGAAGTGGTGACGCTGGACTAGCGTCCCCGCTTTGGCCGGAGGGAGGCTTGGCAGTCAGAGTTTCGGCTGGGTTGCCCGTTTCATGTAGATGGACAGGAAGTGGAATCGATGAAGAATATTCAAGGATTGATGTTGGTTCTGACGCTCGGGCTACTGCTGGCCGGTTGCGGGGATGGCAAGAAAATTCCACCTCTGGCCGAGATTTCAGGGGTGGTTGTGGCGAGCGGTCAACCCGTACCGCAGGTCAAGGTGGTCTTCATCCCGGAAACGGTCGAGGGACAAGTTCTCGATGCGCCGCAACCCTCCACAGCCATCACCGATGAATCGGGCAAGTTCACGCTGTTCTACCTGGGTGATCCAGAACTGAGTGGTGCGGCAATAGGGCGTCACCGCATCACGATGGATGACATCCTGCATCATGAATCCCGTGAAGAACCGGTGCCGTTCCGGTTTTCCCAGAGCCTGGTCAACGCGGGTTCGACCCCCCTAACCTTCGAGGTGAAAGAAGGTGGGGATACGGCCGTGACCCTGGACATCAGTGATCACATGGTCGAATGAGAGCGGCACGGGCCCAACCGGCGATCGCGCGGATGATCTTGTTTTCCCCAGGCAAACGTCTTCAGTGTTGGGCTTGGTCGATGCGGTTTCGGTTGCCGACCGGTTACTTCGACTGCAGGTCGTAGCAGTGGATGAATTCCTGGTCCCGCAGGTAGAGTTTCCCATTGCAGATGACCGGGTGAACCCAGACCTTGCCCATCGGGCTGCGCTGCTCGGTTTGCGGTTCGAGGGTGAAGCGGCTGATCTCCTCGAATCCATCCGGGGTGGCCTTGATCAGGATGACCTGGCCATCGTTTTCCTGCAGGTGATAGAACAGGCCGTCGGCATAGCTAACGGCGCCCTTGCGGATCTCCCGCTTGTTCTGGTTCCAGACGATTTCACCGGTCTCCAGGTCCTGGCAGGCCCAGCCCGCCTTGTCGGAATACCCGTAGACGTGATCGCCCACCAGGATGACGCCGCCGTGGTGATTCTGCATGTCGATCTGGAACCACTTTTCGGTCGCTTCATTTTGGTCATTCAGTTGGACGGCTTTGGATCCGACCTTGTAGCCACTGGTGACATAGACGGTTCCGTCCTTGAAGATGGGCGTGGGGATAACGGCGGTTCGCCCCTCCCAGGGAGAGGTCCATAACAGGCTGCCGTCGGCGCTGTCGATACCGACGACCTGGTCCATCAGCAACTGGATGTATTGGTGCTTGCCACCCCAGTCGGCCACGATCAGGGAGCTGTAATGGGCGGGTGTGGTCAGGTCTTCGGTCTGCCAGACCAGCTTACCGTCGCTCTTGTTCAGGGCCACGATCGCCCCTTCGTCACCCCCGGGTGTGCAGACCACCAGTTTGCCATCGACCAGCGGAGACTCGGAGTATCCCCAGAAGGGGACCTTGCCACCAAATTCCGACATCTCACAGCTCCAGGATTTCTTGCCATTGGCCGCGTTGAGGCAGGCCAGCGTACCGCCGGCCGTCAGGAAGTAGACATTCTTGCCGTCGATCGTGGGCGTACTGCGGGGCCCGTCTCCCCAGCGGTTTTCAAATTTACCCCCGATTTTTTTGCGCCATACTTCTTTGCCCGTGTTGGCATTCAGGCAGAGGGCAAAGCAGGTATCGTCTTCCAGTCCAAGCGTATACAGCTTGTCACCCTGGATCGAGAAACCGGCATAACCAAAACCGGCCTTGTCGTTGACCCAAAGCTGTTTCGGTCCCTCTTCCGGCCAACTCTTCAACAGCCCCGTTTCGCTTGACCGGTCGGCCCGTGACGGACCTCTCCATTGCAACCAGTCCTCGGCTTGGGCCGACGGGTAACAGGCAATCGCTGACAGGATGACGACAAGGGCGGTAAATCGAGTTTTCATGAAATTCCCAATCTCTGAAATGACGACTTGCTGACACGGATCAGAAGGCCCGCGACCAGGTCTGATGACAGGTCGAAACATGGAACCCGGGCATCCCCGATGGACGGGCATCCCCGAGTAGGGGGAAGCGACCTGCGGCGGTTGGCCGGGAACCCCTGTTATAGCCTGCTCTGCAAGTTTACTGAATAGTCGGCAGCCAGTTAATTTTTGCGGCGCCGGGAAGATCGCCATAAACTGAACCGGTCAAGTAAGGTGCGACAAGGGTGCCTTTAAATTTCTGCCCGAGATAATTCGGGCAGGGGGGCGGTGGGCAGGACGATTTTCCCGTTCAAGGGCCCTGTGGCCGGATGTTGATGTTTGAGTGAAATCGCTTCAAACTCCGCTTCGTGGGCCAGGAAGGCATCGACGACCTGCGGGTCGAACTGGCTGCCGGAACCCGCGGTGATGATCAGCCGACTTTTTTCGTGTGACAGGGGTTGTTTGTAGGGGCGACGACTGGTCAGCGCATCGTAGACGTCGGCGACTGCCACAATCCTGGCCACCAGCGGGATTCGTTCTTCCGACAGACCGTGAGGGTAACCCATCCCGTCCCACCGTTCATGATGCCAGTACGCGACCTGGCAGGCCATTTGCAGGAAATCGCTCTCGCCCAGTCGGTTGCCAATCGCTTCCAGGCATTCGCCGCCGATGATCGTGTGAAGTTCCATGATGCTTCGCTCGGTCCGGTCCAGCTCACCTGGTTTGAGCAGAATGGCATCCGGTATGCCAACCTTCCCGATGTCGTGCAGGGAGGAGGCCAACCCCAGATTGCTGATGAATTCCTCGTCAATTTTCCGGTTGGTCCGGGAGAGGTGCCGGGCCAGGATTGAAACGTACTTGCGAATTCGATCCAGGTGTTCCCCCGTGTCATTGTCTCTCGATTCGGCCAATCGAGCCAAACCGAAAATGATGGCTCCCTTGGTGGCGATCAGTTCTTTGGAACGGGCCGCCACTCGGCGTTCCAGTTCGCGTTCCGTTTCATCGACGTGCGATCCAAAACGACGGAGAATCAGCATCGACAGGGTGGTGCCGATCAGCCCGATAATCAACGTCAGGGTAAACCCGACCTGGGAAAGTGGCTGTGTCAAAATCGCATTGACCGCCATGGCAAAGGAATGTCGCTGGCAAACCAGGACGATCGCATCCAGCTCTTCCAGGTAACAGCCGTTGACGATATCAATCCCGGTCTTTGTGTTCAGGACCAGTGATACCTGCGGATCGTACAAGGCCGAGGTGGAGGGGTCAGGATTGTTGAACAGGTCGGGGGTCGGTTCAACACCGGAGTGCCAGGTCTGTTGGCCAATCTCCGGGTTTTCCCTGGCCGATGGGTGGCAGAGATACGTTCCCGTTTCGGCATCCAGTACGGCCAGAAACCCGTGGTTCGGGATTTTCGTTTTTTCTACCAGCGATTGAAGGCGTTCCCAGTCCCGGGACCCCGGCCGGACGTCGGAGAGGTGCATCGACTGGATTTGCAGTGCTGATTGCGCCACCAAAGCGTGATTGCTGGTAGCGATTTGGCGCCGTATTACCAGATTGGCCGTGTCGCCATATTGGGCAAAAAGCCAGAGTATGACCAGCAACATCAAGACGAGTTGCAGGCTGGAAACCAGAATGGCGAATAGCCACTGCTTGTGACGTGTCATGGTCGCAAAATGTGAATAGAGAGTGATCGAGAAGAGTGCTGGTATCCGAGCGAGGCTGCGGGACCACAATAAACCTAGCTTCTGTTGAGGGAGATAGATGACAATTTTTTGAAACCTGACAGCACCCTTCAATTTCCGGATCGGTTCTCGGCGCAATCCCGAAAACCGTTAGATAGGGACCGCCACGTTTTCCCCTGTCGCTTCGACGTGGGGAAACGGGCGTATGAACGGTTTTGCCCGCCTGCCAGTCGACCGAAATTATTGTTCCCCAGACCGCCGCTGGTGAGCTCCTTTGACGCCTGAAAAAAAATGGTTCCCCGTTTTCTGTTCACTGTCGATGGGGAAGCAAACCAGCCAGAATTCGGCTCCCGTCCAACCGGCAAGGAGCTGATCGGCAGTTTGACCCGCTCGCTCCAAGTGTTCTCTTTCCGTTTCTGCGGTTGGGGTGGGACATTCGTTGATTACTTGCAAAACGGGTGGCCGCAAAGGATCATGGAGCGGAGTTTGGGTTGGAGAATTTGGTGGCCCCTCGGGCTCCACCCGTTTCCACGGGGCCATTCCCTCCATCCGCCTATCGAAAGTCAACCGTCATGTGCCGATTGGCCGGCACGGATTCCGCAGGGAGAAGAGCGTTGAACAAGAAACCGACACGTCGCAAGTTTGTCAAAACAGTGGCAGCCGCTGTCTCGCTGCCGCACGTGGTTCCCGCTTCGGTCCTGGCCGGGTCCGGAACGGTTCCACCGAGTGATCGAATCGTGATGGCGGCCATTGGTTCTGGCGGGAAGGGGCAGCACAACACAAATGCGTTCATGCGGGATTCGTCCGTTCAACTGGTGGCGGTTTGTGACGTCGATCAAAACCATTTGAAAACCGGTGTAGATGCTGTCAACCAGCATTACGGCAATCAGGACTGCCTGGCCTACACGGACTTGCGGGAGATTATCTGCCGTGACGATATTGACGCGGTTCATGTCTCGACGCCGGATCACTGGCACGCGGCGGCATCAGTGCGGGCGCTCGATTCCGGTAAGGATGTCTATTGCGAGAAGCCGCTGGCCAATTCGTTCGGGGAAAGCAAGGCGATCCGCGAAGCGGCCAAGCGGAGTGGCCGAATTCTGCAATGTGGCAGCCATGAACGGTCTAACAACAATTGTCGTTTTGCCGCCGAGCTGGTTCGCAATGGACGGCTCGGTGAGATTCATACCGTCCGGATCAACATGCCTTGTGAACAGGAACACCACCTGCAAGCGCGGGGCACCAAGGTGCGAACCGAGGGCGAGGCGATTCCCGAACACCTGGACTGGGATCTCTGGCTCGGTCCAGTGCCGCCCACGCCTTACTGGTCGGGCGGTGGCCATTTCTGGTGGCGTTTCATCCTCAACCACGGCGGGGGTGAGATGACCGATCGGGGCGCCCATATCATTGACATTGCCCAGTTGGCCCTCGGCATGGATCATTCCGGACCGGTTGAGTACGCGGCCCGGGGAGTGCAAATTGAGGGGAGCCCCTACGATGCGTTCTGGGATTACGAGTTCACCAACACCTACGCCAACGGGGTCAAGATGATTGGCTCGACTCAGGGCCCGCGGGGCTTGCGCTTTGAGGGAACCGATGGCTGGCTGTTTGTCGCCATCCACGGGGGGGCCATGACGGCTTCCCGTCCCGAACTGCTTCCTGAGAATGTCCGACAGGGTAAGCCAGTGCAAGTTGACCAGATGATTCCCGATTTTGAGACCCAGTTGGGTCGCAGCCCCGGGCACCATCGCAACTTCATCGAGTCGGTCAAGACGCGTCAGGCACCCATGGCGACGGCGGAAATCGGTCACCGGACGGCCACGATTTGCCATCTCAACAACATCGCGATGCGGGTGGGACGCCCGATCCGTTGGGATCCCGAAACGGAAGCGCTGATCAACGACAACGAGGCGGCCCGCTGGCTCGTGCCCGAAATGCGTTCCCGCTGGGCTGTTTGATCGCCCACTTCGACAGGCTTTCCCGCGCATGAAATGATGAGGTGGCCGGATCGGTTTTCAGGGGCTGGTCTGGACCCGGGTCACGACGCTCGACGAAAAGATGTTACACTTGGTCTTTTGCTGGCTCCGCTCTCCTTTGAGCCGACCCTGTCCAGAACCTTCAGGATTTGACGGAATGCCAAGTTGCTTTCAATCGGGACGTCGTGTCGGGGCAACGTGTGGGCTCCTGCTCGGCTTGCTGTCCGCGGTGGCTTGGGGGCAGGAAGCGGGTAACAAGTTACCGACGATTGACCAGTATTACCCGGAATCGATGCTCAAGGCTCCCCGGACGGATGTGCGGTACGCCCGTTTTCCCGCCATCGATATCCACTCACATTTTGGGTTGCGATTGAAGGGTGACCGGGAGGCGTTGCAAAAGTACATCGAGGTGATGGACCGCAATCATATCGCTCTCAGTGTCAGCCTCGACGCGCGTTTGGGAGATGAAGAGAAGCATCTCGATTTCCTGCAACAGGACCGGGACCGCATCCTCGCCTTTGTGCATATTGATTTCCGGGGTGGCGGTGTCGAGGACCGTCCGAAAACCTGGGCCTGTAACCAGCCTGGTTTTGTTCGCACGACCTGTGAACAGTTGAAGCGAGCCCGCGAGAAGGGAATTGTGGGCGTCAAGTTCTTCAAGCAGTTCGGGTTGTCGCACCGGGATGTCCGAGGTGAATTGTTGAAGATTGATGATCCTCGCTGGCAGCCGATCTGGCAGACGTGCGGTGAATTAGGTTTTCCGATCCTGATCCATACGGGGGATCCGGCCGCTTTCTTTGAACCGGTGACACCGAAAAACGAACGTTATGAAGAGCTGTTTCGCCACCCGGAGTGGAGTTTCCACGGCGATCAATTTCCCAGTCGCGCCGAGTTGCTCGATGCCCGCAACCGGGTCATCGCCCGCAATCCGGGAACGGTTTTCATCGGCGCTCATGTGGCGGGCAACTCGGAAGACCTGGAAACGGTCGGTCACTGGATGGCGGAGTACCCCAACCTCTATATCGAGATCGCCTCTCGGATTGGCGAGTTGGGCCGACAGCCCTTCACGGCCCGCCAATTTGTCTTGCGGCACCAGGACCGCATCCTGTTTGGAACGGATGGCCCTTGGCCCGAGGAGCGGTTGGGATATTATTGGCGGTTCCTGCAAACCCAGGATGAGTATTTCCCCTATTCGGAAAAACGTCCACAGCCTCAGGGGCTCTGGTTTATTTACGGTTTGAATCTGCCTGATGATGCATTAAAAAAAATCTATTACCGGAACGCGTTGCGAATCCTGCCCGGCATTGCCGAGCGTTACCAGCGCGCCGCGACCAAGTTCCAGCAGGAATAGCAGGCTTACCTGATTTCTTTTGAGAATCAAATCCCATGTTGCAGAATATCAAAGAGTTCCTCGACCAGTTCCGTTTTGCCGAGCCGATCATTTCCAATGATGCGGTCATTTTCGGGATCCTGATGATCATGCTCGGTCTGATTTTCTGGACCCACAGTTTCCAGTCCCGGGGTTGGGTGACGTTTTACCGGTTTGTACCGATGTTGTTGCTCTGCTATTTTCTCCCTTCCCTGTTGACCGCCTCGGGCATGGTGGAACCGAAGGATTCCAACCTGTATCACGTCGCGACCCGCTACATGTTGCCGGCCAGTCTGGTCCTGCTGACCCTGAGTATCGACCTGCGCGAGATTTTCAAACTCGGCCCCAAGGCGTTGGTCATGTTCCTGACCGGTACGGTCGGCGTGGTCCTGGGAGGGCCGATTGCCATCTTGATCGTGGCCTCCTTTGACCCGGAACTGGTAGGCGGGGCGGACAGCAATGCCGTCTGGCGAGGCTTGACCACCGTGGCCGGCAGCTGGATTGGTGGCGGGGCCAACCAGGCCGCCATGAAAGAGATTTTCAACCCATCCGATGAACTGTTCAGCGTGATGGTGGCGGTCGATGTCCTGGTGGCCGAATTCTGGATGGTCTTTCTGCTGTTGGGTGTTGGTAAAGCCAAAGCGATCGATCGTTTCATGAAAGCGGACGCGTCGAGTGTGGAACGGTTGAAAGAGAAGATGGAAAATTTCAGTCTGGGGATTCAACGGAACCCGACCACGGCCGACCTGATGGTGATCCTGGCGCTTGCCTTTGGTACTGTCGCCTTCTGCCATGCAGCCGCCGATTGCCTGGCCCCCTGGATCGAATCGAACTACCCCGGGCTGTCAAAGCTTTCACTCGACTCGAAGTTCTTCTGGTTGATCGTGTTGGCCACGACATTCGGTGTGTTGATGTCGTTTACCCGGTTGAGAAATTACGAAGGTGCCGGGGCATCCAAGGTCGGGACGGTCTGTATCTTCATCCTGGTTGCGACGATTGGTCTGGGAATGGATATCTTCGCCATATTTGAACACCCGGGGCTGTTCATGGTGGGCGGGATCTGGATGTTGTTCCACGTCGTCCTGTTGTTCGTGGTCGGCTACCTGATTCGGGCGCCGTACTTCTTCCTGGCCGTGGGCAGTAAAGCGAACATTGGAGGGGCGGCCAGTGCGCCGGTGGTGGCTGCCGCGTTCCACCCCGCCCTGGCGCCGGTAGGAGTCCTGCTGGCCGTATTGGGCTATGCCCTGGGAACGTATGGCGCCTGGTTGTGTGGCATCATGATGGAGGCCGCGGCACCGGTGACCAACGGCCCGTAAAACGGCCCCGGACTAGCCGAACAGTCCCTGGTACATCTCCTCGTTGAAACCGACCACCAGTTTCTTGCCGACCCGCAGAGTTGGGGCGCGCAGGTTCCCGGTTGGTCCGAGCATCAACTTGAGGATCTCTTCATTACTGGCCGGTTCTTTTTTCAGGTTCAGGTGGACAACCTTCTTCCCCTTGCCGACGAACAGTTCATTGGACTCGCTCGCCATCTTCAGCGCGGCCGGGCCCTGAAGTTTTTCTTTCTTGGCGTTCACTTCGGTTTTGATCGATACATCATGCTGGGCAAGAAACTCTTGCGTCTTGACACACGTCTTTCAGCCGGGTCGGTGATAACTCCAGTCGACTTTTGCCATGATTTGACCTTTCTCGTTCCGTTCGGGATAGACTGTTCGATTGACGATGGCGACACCCTTCGCTGTATCGATGCTATGTTTATATCGCAAAAATGATTTTTCGGTGACCCTCTGACGTGATTTTTCTGATCGTTTAAAATTGAAGTATGAACCGATCGTCACCATCTATGGAACCCGCCTCGCGGATCGTGGCCACTGGTAGTTACCTGCCGGAAAGGGTGGTTGAGAACCCGGAACTGGAAGCCGTGCTCGGCCTAGATCCGGGTTGGATCGAGCAGCGGACGGGCGTGGTCCGCCGCCGGGTAGCCAGCGCCGACCAGGCGGTTTCCGATCTGGCCATCGCGGCCGGGCGCGCGGTCCTGGACCAGGTCACACCGGCAGAGCGGGAGCCGATTGGTACTTTGATCCTGGCGACGAGCACTCCCGATCACCTATTACCACCGACGGCGCCACGCGTCGCTTTTGAACTCGGCCTCGGCCCGGTCGCCGCTTTTGATATGGCCGTTGCCTGTTCCGGTTTCCTGTACGGGTTGCAGGTGGCCGATGCCCTTTGTCGTACCCAGGGGAGATCGGTTCTGTTAATTGCCGCCAACCTGCTCTCGCGACGTACCAATCCAGCCGATTTCGGCACGGCTGCCATTTTTGCCGATGGGGCCGGAGCCGTACTGGTCGGTCCCGCTGATGGCCCGGCGCGAATCGTCGATATGGAACTCTCCAGTGAAGGGAGTGGTTGGGACCAACTGCTGATACCGGACGGGGGATCGCGGTATCCGTTCAGTTCGTCCTCGCTGGAGGAAGGGCGGCATCTGATGAGAATCAACAATGGCCAGGCCGTCTTTCGCTACGCGGTCGAATCGATGACGGAAATGGCCCAAACTTTGTTACAGAGGAATGGACTGCTAGTAACCGATATCGATCTCTGGATCCCGCACCAGGCGAATACCCGGATCATCGAATCGGTCCGCACGCGTCTCGGTTTTTCACCGGACCAAACCTGCATCACCCTACCCGAGTACGGGAACAGTTCGGCCGCCACGATCCCGACCGCGCTCGATCAACAGATTCGGGCCGGGCGTGAATTGTCGGATCAATGGGTGCTGCTCACTACCGCCGGGGCGGGGCTGGCTTGTGGAGCCGCATTGCTGCGAATGTAAAGATTGTCCGATTGGTTTTTGATCCGAACGACTTTCTGCCAGGTCAGTGCTTTGGGAGTGCACTACTCAGAAGCCGATATTCAATTCGAATGAGGGCGGGTTGAACTCGATCCCTTCGGGCAACTTGTTCCCCTCGCGCGTTCCCGGCATCGGTCTGAATTGCGTGACCGGCGCACGGATTCCCTGTAACGGGAGGTTGGTCCCGTTGACCACGCGCCAGTGGTTGTCCTCTTCTTTCTCGAAGTGAAATCTCACCCGTCGTGTCCCCTTAGCGCGGCACATGTATTTTTCCCGCGCGTCAATATTGGCAAACAGGGTGAAGTCCACGGTTGCCTGGGTCTGCTTGAAGGGATTGATCGTGATATCGTCAAAGCTGACGACCTGGCACTCGTCGAACTTGAGATGCGTCATATCGTCTGACACGCGCTTGATGACCGTGGGTCGGGTCGGGCTGATATGCCGGATCACTTTTTCCGGTCGGTTCCACCGCGCTCCGTAAGCCATCTCGGAGACGGCGTGCCGTAGTCGTTCATGATCGGTGACATAGGCCAGTTCGAACAGGAAGACAATGAGTGTGACGGAGAGAGTGGCAATGGTCATCTTTTTGAAGAGGATCTTTTTCAATCCAAAACGGGCCAGCAGGTAGAAGCTCCCGGCCAGCAGCAGCCCGGACAGGATAATCCACTCGGGGGTTTCTGTAAGCCAGTTCATTGTCCTGCCTCGACCTGTGGGTTGACCGGACCCAGGGGATCCACCCAACCATTATAACGATCGGCGAGTTTCGTAAAGGCTTGGGTAAAGACTTGCCACCTTTCGGCAAGACCGACAGTTTATACGTTCTGGCCGGCCAGCCAGCCCGTGCTGAAGGCGGCCTGGAAATTGTACCCGCCGATCGGACCGTCGATGTCGATCACTTCGCCAGCCAGGAAAAGGCCGGGGCAAGTCTTGCTCTCCATGGTCCTGGAATTGATCTCTTCCAGGCTGATTCCGCCGGCGGTCACTTCCGCTTTTTTGAACCCGAGGGTTCCACTGACCGGGAAGGAAGCGCATTTCATTTCCCGGACCAGACGGGTGAACTGGTCGCGATGGAGTTCCGCGGCGCGGGTTTCCGAGGGGATCTCGGCGCGATCCAGCAGGTATCGCAGCAGGCGCCGTGGCACGTCCTCAATAGTCAGGTTGGCGACACTCGATCTTCCCTGGGCCTCCAGGAGATCCCGGAAGCGGGATTGAAAATGTTCGGTCGATTCCCTGCAAACAAAATCGAGATTCAACATCAGGCGTGCGGGTGAATCGTGTCGGTTGATCGCGCGGCTGACATTCATGATGGCCGGTCCCGAGAATCCAAAATGGGTGAACAGGATCGAACCTTGTTGGCGGGCGATCACTTCGGGCGGTTGGCCCCCGGGATCGACGACCGTCACGCCGGTAGAAGGCAGCGTCATGCCGCTCAGTTGTTTCGGCCCGGGATCGGTCGTGCGGATAGGGGTCAGTGCGGCCACTGGCGGGACCAACGTATGTCCCAACGAAGCCGCCCATGGGTAACCGTCACCGGTGGTGCCACAACCGGGGTACGATTGGCCACCCGTTGTCAGGATCAAGCGACGGGCGCGGAAATTGGCCAGCTCCGTGTGTACGAGAAACGCGTCGCTCTCACGGGCGATGTGGGTGACCGGTTGCAGGGTCCGGATTTCGGCACCGGCCGATTCCGCCAGTGAGACCAGGGCGTCGCGCACGTCGATGGCGCGGTCACTGGCCGGGAAGATCTTTCCCGTCGTTTCGATCTTGGTAGGGACGCCACAACTTTCAATCAAGCTGACGACCTGGTCGGGTGGCAAGGCACCGAGTGCCGGGTACAGAAACCTCCCTTGTTCGCCGATGGCCGTGGCGATCTCTTTCGGTCCGCAGTCGTGCGTGATATTGCAGCGGGTTCCCCCGGACATCAATATCTTAACACCGAGCTTTCGGTTTTTTTCCAGCAACAGGACCTGGCGGCCGCACTCCGCTGCGCTGAATGCCGCCATCAGTCCGGCGGCACCCCCGCCGATGACAATGACATCCCACACCTGGTCGGAACTGGACAAATTTCACTCAACAGGATCGGTTTGAAAACAAAGTGCCAACCATCCTTGATCGGCACTTTGGGTTCAACAAGATCCATTCATGATATTTCCCGGTGTTTCCTGAAAACTCCATTTCATGCCGGGAAGATTGGCTTGCCTACTGGCCGAATTTATTCGTATTGGGTGCCATGGCCGGATTGGTCGGGGTATGGAAAGTCGACCTGAAATTGGGGGCCGACTGCATATTCGACTGGGGCATGGCCGGTGACATCGGCTTAGCAGCCATGGCGGCGGCGGCCGCTCGGACCGGGGCAGCCTGGTTCGGGTTATCGATAAGCACTTGTAATAGCTTCGAGATGCAGAGCTTGTTCATGCTGGTATTGTGATCGCTTGCTTCCGCCTTGAGAGCTTCGTGCAAGCTTTCAGGCAATCGGACGGTGATCACCTTGGTCGGCTCATTTGCGCCACCCCCGGACATCTTCCTGTTTCGCAGGGCCAGGACCATATTCTGGATCTCAACATACTCGTTCGACTTCTCGAACATCACGTATTCGGCCTGAGTCGGGAACACGCTGCGGGCGGCACCACTGACACCCAGGGTTTCTCGGAAAAACGTAACCCAGTCAGGTTTGCCTTGAAATAGCTCCTTGGCAACTTGGAGAACCTTTTGACAGCGGGCAGCGAAACCTTCTTGTTGAACCATTGTCTCGTTCATGAATGACTCCTTTCAGGGAAGCAAAATAAAGCTTGGATCCGGCTCGGCTGACATCTATCTGTGTCCCACCGATGCCTTTTGCCCCCATGATGGAAGTGCCGGCAAGTCGTCGTTGTAATATCAATAATTTGCAAGCACTTACGTCAAATCTGGCATTTTGCAAATAAAGAATGCTCGCCTGCATGTTTCTTGTGCATCGAATTCATGCACAACAATTAAGCAGGCGAGGTGGTTGCAAAACCTAAGTGTCTCTCTTTAGTCATTCTGGTAATCGCGATGACAAAATATGAAAAAAAGCCCGATCTTGGTCAGATCGAGCTCTCTTTTTACAGATTTGGTAAGCCGGGTAAACCTCATTCTTGCTAACCGAAAAAAAGATCTTTTTTCACGGCTCGCAATCCGGGGCGTCTCCCCGGAATCGTTTCCCTGACGGTTACCGGTCGAGGTGATTCCTCAGTCTCGGCAGCCAGCGGCGTCGCCCGGACGAGGTGGACCGGGTCATATGGGCAAATTCCTCCTGGCATCGCTCCAGCAGCTTCTTCGTGGCGTGGACTCCCTTGTATTCGCCGCCGCCCCCTTCGAACTCGATCCCGACATACCCCCGGTAGCCCGCATCGAGCACGATTTTCATCATTCGGAAATAATCGGTCGCCTTCTCGTTCCCTTCGTCATCAAATTGATGACTTTTAGCGCTGACCGCCTTGGCGTACGGCATCAGCTCTTTGACCCCCTTGTATCGGTCGTACCATTCATCTTTGGAGAGCTTGAAATTGCCGAAATCGGGCAGTGTCCCACAATTCTTCATATTCACGGTCTCGATCACTTCGGCCAGCCAGGCGCCGTTGGATGAGAGGCCGCCATGGTTCTCGACAATGACATTCTGGCAGTATTCGGTCGCCATTTCACTCAGGCGGCTGAGCCCGTCGGCCGCCAGTTTGACCTGTTCCTCGTAGCTCCCTTGGGACCCGGCATTGACCCGAATCGAGTGACAACCAAGTTCCTGGGCAGCCCGCAACCAGCGGCGGTGGTTTTCGACCGCTTTCATCCGGTTCTTTTCGTTCGGATCCCCCAATTTCCCTTCGCCATCGACCATGATCAGCAGCGAGCGGACGCCGTGGTCCGAACAGCGCTGTTTCAGCTGGTCCATATATTTGGGATCGTCGACTTCGGTTTTGAAGAACTGGTTAACATATTCGATCGCGTCGATCCCGAATTCTTCCCGCGAGACCTGGGGGAAATCGAGATTCGAGATCTTCTTGCTGCGGATCGTCCGGTGAAGCGACCATTCGGCCAGCGAAATCCTGAAAGGGACTGCCGGTGTGGTTTCGCCGCCGAGTACGTTACTGGTGAAACCAGGCAAGGCAGCGGAGCCAGCCAATGCGGCGGCCGATACTCCCAGAAACCGGCGACGGTCCCAGCGTTGGTCTGTTTGATTTGAGTTGTCCATTCATGTCTCCTGAGCAGGGTCCGGTAACCGATTCGATGATTCGGTTTGGGTGTCGATCGTCCGCGAACGGCCAGCGGGCCATTTTCTCACAACAGAGTGAGCTGCCGATCGAGTATAAGTCTGTTCCGGCTCGTTCGCAATTGTCTCGGGCCAGGAACTTGAAAACCGGCCAGCGGGCATTTTCCCGCACGTCTGCGGTAAGGTAACATGGAGGAGTCAGCCACCCGGCCAAGGTCGGCTGGATTGATGGACACGGTTGCTGGTCTGGTCTCACCCAGTCGGGCATCCCGTTTTCATCCCGCCCATGGTTTGAGGCGGGCTGTCAAGCTGTTTGTCGGGAGGGAGCGACGATCGAAATTCAACCTGTTGCCGGCCCGGTCGATGTTTCCGTCGATCTTCCCGGATCAAAGAGCCTGACCAACCGCGCCCTGTTGTGCGCGGCGCTGGCCGACGGTCTGTCCGAATTGAGCGGGGCGCTGGTCAGTGACGATACCCGGGTGATGGTTGAATCGCTGGGGAAGTTGGGAATTGGTGTCGAGGCAAGTGATGGTGGTCGAACGTTGCAGATCCACGGCTGTGCAGGCGAGATTCCCAACCCGGCGGCCGAACTGTTTGTCGAAAACAGCGGTACCACGATCCGTTTTCTCACCGCGGCGCTGGCCCTCGCCGGTGGTACCTACCGTTTGGACGGTGTGCCCCGGATGCGGGAACGCCCCATCGGTCCGCTGGTAGCAGCGTTGCAGAAACTGGGAGTGCAAATTGAAGCGGAGTCGCCCGGGGAGTGTCCGCCTGTTTCGATCGATTCGAGTGGCGCCCATCAGCGGCAGACTGGAATTGCAGGCGATGTTTCCAGTCAGTACTTGAGTGGGTTGCTGATGGGTGCACCCTTGGCCGTCAACGGTTTGCAGATTGCGATTTCCCAGCCCTGTGTCTCCTGGCCGTACGTGGAAATGACTTGTCGTGTGATGGAAGCGTTTGGTGTCCGTGTCGAACGGGATGGACAGAACGAGGCGGAAATTGCCGCGGGCCAAAAATACGTTGCCTGCCACTACGCGATCGAGCCCGATGCTTCGGCGGCCAGTTATTTTTGGGCGGTGGCCGCGCTGTGTGGTGGTACCGTTCGGGTGGCTGGCTTGAACCGGGATTCCCTGCAGGGGGATGTTCGATTTGTTGAAGCGCTGGCCGCCATGGGGTGCCAGGTCGATTGCCAGTCGAACGGAATTTCGGTTACGGGTCCGGCCCGGCTGGGGATCGACATCGATATGGCGGACTTCAGTGATACGGCCCAGACGTTGGCAGTGGTTGCCCTGTTTGTCGAAGGTCCAACGCGGATTCGCGGCATTGCCCATAACCGGGTCAAGGAGACCGATCGGGTCGGTAACCTGGCAGTCGAATTGAGGAAACTGGGGGCGACGGTTGAGGAACATGAAGATGGGTTGGTGATTCATCCGCCCGCTGCGATCGATCCGGCGACAATCGATACTTACCAAGATCACCGGATGGCGATGAGTTTTGCCCTGGCCGGACTGAAGCGGTCGGGCATTCGGATCCTCGACCCAGGCTGTGTAGCGAAGACCTTTCCGGATTATTTTCAGGTGCTGCAGCAGGTCGTTCAGAACGGTTCTGCTTAAGGCCCTGAGGCAGGGGACGCGCGGATTAGCTATTGCCCAGTATTCTGGCCAGGATCTCTTTCATGCACTTGGCTGCCACCCTTGCCGTCATCTCCTGGAAATCGCGATCCGGGTTCAGCTCCACGATGTCTGCCCCGATCAGTCCATCCAGGTTTTGAATGATGGACAGGATGTCACGAACGGACATCCCACCCGGTTCGTAATGACTGACGCCGGGAGCGAAAGCCGGGTCGAGGACATCCAGGTCCAGGGTCAGGTAGACCGGGCCGGAAAAATCGAGTTTGTTAATGGCCTGTGGGGTGGCCATGGGACGGACTTCGACACCGAATCGGTCCGCTTGGGTTTGTTGATGCGGTGTCATCGTTCGAATTCCGATTTGAACATGCCTTTGGATCAAGCCGTCTTCGTGGGCCCGGGCAAACGGACAGGCATGGGAAAAACGATTTCCATCCAGCGCGTCGTACAGGTCCGGATGCGCGTCGAGCTGCAATACGTTGATCGGACCAAAGTGGCCAGCGTAAGCCTTTAAGATAGGATATGTAACGGAGTGATCACCACCCAACGAGAGCGTTGCCAGGTTCTGTTTCAAGGCGAGCTGGAGCGCCGATTCGATTGCCGTTCTGGGGTCGACCGAATCGACCAACTCGACATCGCCCAGGTCCCGGATCCGTGGGTGTTCTTCCAGGTCGAGACCGTTCTCTGTCACCCAGTTGCCTGATGGGCAGGCCATCGCGGCGCGAATTGCTGCCGGGCCTTTGCGACAACCGGCCAGGAAGGACGAGTCCGCATCGTACGGAATTCCGAGAATGCCAATTGCCTCGATTGACTTGCCCAATTCGAACATGGATCAAGCCAGGATTTGCGGGATCAATTTTCCGTGGACGTCGGTCAGCCGCATATCCCGACCCGACCACCGATACGTCAATTGTTTGTGGTCCATTCCCAGCAAGTGAAGCATCGTGGCGTGCAGGTCGTGGATCTCCACCTTGTTTTCAACCGCCTTGTACCCATACTCGTCCGTTGCCCCGAGGATGGTGCCGCCCTTGATCCCCCCGCCGGCCAGCCAGAGGCTGAAACCGAACGGGTTGTGATCCCGACCGTTGGTTCCCTGAGCAAACGGGGTTCGACCAAATTCCCCTGACCAGACCACCAGTGTGTCTTCGAACAAGCCGCGCTGTTTCAGATCGGTAAGCAGGGCAGCGATTCCCTGATCAACGGACTTCGCGTTGTCCTCGTGACCTTTTTTCAGATTGCCATGCTGATCCCAGCGGTCGTGGCCCACGCCGGGGCAGGTCAGTTCAATGAAGCGTACTCCCCGTTCCAGCAGACGTCGCGCGACCAGGCATTGCCGCCCAAACGTGGCAGTCCCTTTGGTCTTGGCATTCAAACCGTACATCTCGCGGGTCTGTTCCGTCTCTCCCTCCAGACTGGCCAGGTCGGGTACGGAGCCTTGCATCCGGTAGGCCAGCTCGTAATTGGCGATGGCCGATTCGATCTGGTCGGTGGCACCCCGCTGGTGGCGGGCCGTTGTGTCGAGTTGCTTTAACAGGTCCAGCTTGTTGCGCTGCAACTTCTCGGTCCTTTCCCGTCGCCGGATGTTGGCGATCGGCGTATCACCCGCGTTGAAGATGGAACCCTGAAACGTGGCCGGCAGAAATCCGCTATTGAAACAGTCCAGGCCACCGGGCGGGATCAGGCCCCCGTTGAGGACGATGAAACCGGGCAGGTCCTGGCATTCGGAACCGAGCCCATAGCCAATCCAGGCGCCCATGCTCGGCCGGCCTTGGAAACCGTTACCGGTATGCAGGAAATAGTTGGCATTGGTATGTTCCGAGAAATTGCTGAACATGGAACGGATAACGGCCATGTCATCGACATGTTTGGCAATATTGGGAAACAGCTCGCTAACCGGTGTTCCACACTCTCCGTGCTGTTGGAATTTCCAGGGGCTTGCCAGCGTCTTGCCGATGTTATTGAACTGGGTCGGTTCAATCTGCATCTTGAACGGCTGACCATTTTCCTGCGCCAAACGCGGCTTTGGGTCAAACGTGTCGACTTGCGAGGGTCCCCCGTCCATGTAGAGGTAGACGACTCTTTTTACCTTCGGTTTGAAGTGGCTCTGGCGGGGTTGGAGCGAGTTGGGCGGCAATTCATCGTCAGCGGGTACCAGCCCGGCATAGTTCGGGTCCGCCATCAATGAAGAGAGGGCGACCGCTCCAAATCCACAGGCCGCATTGCGGAGGATTTCGCGTCGTGTCTGGCCGGCGGCCCGGAACTGATTGCAGTGGGATGAATGTGGCATGGCGCACCAATTGCTAGTAAAGGTAGATGAATTCTTTCACATTGAACATGACGTGGCAGAAGTCAGCCCATACCTGGGCGTTGGCCAGCGCGTCGTCCGAGCCAACACCCAGTTCCTTCGCCTGCTGTTGCAGGAACAGTCTGCTCTGCCCGAGTTCCTCCTCAGTCGGTTCGCGACCGAGGGTTGTGCGGTAAATTGACGAGATTTTTTCATCCAGAGTGCCCTGTGTGCCGGCCAGCTTTTCGCCCCATTTCTTGGCCTGGTCCATCACAAATGGATCGTTGAGCAGGATCAGGGCTTGGGCGGGAACATTCGATTGGTTGCGACGGCCGATTGTGTTGAACGGGATCGGCGTGTCAAAGGCAAGCATCATGGGTGAGAGGAAATTCCGGCGGACCTCGATATAAACACTTCTTCGCCGGTTGCCATCCAGTGGGCCATTCCTGCCGGGACGACCCCGACCGCTCATGAAGGAGGTCAGGTGGATGGGAACCGAGGGCCCGTACATGGTGGTGTCCAATTCGCCGGTGCAGGCCAGGATCGCATCGCGGATCGATTCCCCCTGCAAACGTTTGATCGGAGCGCGGTGTAACCAGCGGTTGGATGGGTCCTGTTCTTCGGCATCGGCATTCATCGTGCTCGACATCTGGTACGTTTGCGAAAGGGCGATCCGTCGGATCAGCCGCTTGATCGACCATTGGTCGGCAACAAATTCGGCGGCCAGGTAGTCCAGCAGTTCCGGATGGGAGGGTGACTGGCCCAGTACGCCAAAATTGTCAACCGATGGGACGATTCCCTTGCCCAGCATGTGATGCCAAACCCGGTTGACCGCCACACGTGATGTCAGGGGATTCTCCGGGCTGGCGATCGTATCAGCCAACTCACTGCGGCCGCTTCCGGCACTACTGGCGACGCCTGTTTTCTCCGGGTTGAGTGCTTCGAGGAATCTGCGCTGGGCCACTGCGCCGAGTGTCTTGTGGTTGCCACGAACAAACACGAACTCGTCTTCCCCGGTTCCGTCGATCATGGCGACGGCCATTTGCGGCGCCGGTGCCTTGCTGGCGGCCTGCATGGCCTGTTCCCGGTATTTGTCAAAACGGATGAGTGGATCCGTTTCCCGGTCTCCGTCAGCTGCGCTGCCGGTGGCCACCTGCGACGGCAGTTCGACAAGACGATTCTGCAACAGGAAACCGAGAGAGCGGCTGTCATCATCATCGCGGCACTGAACGGCCGACTCGACCAGGTAATCTGCCAGGGAACGGGCCAGGGCGGGAAGATCGGCGGGAGCATCCTTGGCCAACTGCGCGGATGCCCGGCCAGGCAAAGCGACCGGACCCCGATCGGAAAACCGGACTTCATCAATTTCCGCAAAACCGTGTCCATGGTCGATCACTTCCAGGTGGGCCCGGTGGCCCTGGTAGTTCCTCAAGTCGCCTGCCAGGGTGTACCAGCGAAATTCACTGGCGTTGTTGAGGTTTGTTCGGCAGCCGTTGAACAACAAGCCGTTGAAAACGTCCATGACGAATCCATCGATGATCAGGCGGATCGACACCTGGTCACCGCGGGCCCGGATATGGATCTGGTCGGTGCCGATTTCGAACGTCGGAGAATAGAGAACACCAAAAAATTCGCGGCCATATTTTCCGCCATTGGCAATGCCTTGTGGAACCAACACGGAGTCGGCTGCCGAAACGGAACCATCCTGGTCAGCCCTGTCAAACGCAGCCCCGGCCAGGAACCAGTCGGCGGGAATGCCCTGTTCAAATGATTCGAACGACTCGGTTTGGTCCAGGTATTCCTCGTATCGCTGGACTTGTTGGCGATGGTGGTCCTGTAGATGTTTCCCATGACCTTGATCGATTGCCTGTTGTTCGCGTGAAGCTTGCTGCAAAACATGCAGGGGATGCTCGGGAGATTTGAGAGATTCCGATTTAATCGCGGCGACCCAGCGTTCAATCTGGTCCACGTCGACCTGATTCTTTTCGGCTAGATCCCTTAACCGCTGGTTGGACGATTCGTCGACTTTCACGATCGGTGAAAATTCGACAAAGTCGATCCCGACAACATGACGTGGTTTGGCCGCTTCGTTCTTGCCGGTGATCTGGAAGCTCAGTTTGTGCTTGCCCGGTTTGAGCAGGACCTGTCCGACTTCTCTTAATTGGACCGTCACCTCCTGGTCAAACAGGTTTTGTTCCTGGCCAACCGGTTGGTCGTCCAACAACACCTGCAGATTGGCATAGTCACCGGCTCGTGTGAAATGGACGTTCAGCTTGGCGGCAAATTCGTCGGTACCCGAATCCGGAATTGTGATGTCGAAGTCAACCTGTTCTCCCGGCTTGCCATCAATCCAGAAAAACTGTTTATCCCCTTCCCAGCGGTACTCGCCGCGGGGAGCCAGATTTTGCACCTCGATCTTTCCGGAAGGCTGGTTGGTCGCCTTGAGAGATTCTCCCTGCAGCTTGAGACCTGCTGGCTGGTTCCATTGCGGGTCGTGACGAAGCACTTGCAGTGCCGATTCGATCGTGCGAGCCATCTTGTCGGGGTCGATTTCACGAATTTGTCCCTGGATTTTCGGTAATAACCGTTCCGCTTTCCGCAGGGCTTGCTGGCTGGCTTGCCGGGCCTGGCCGATTTTCAACTTGGGATCCAGCATTGCCAGCTGTCGTCGCGAGGACTGCAGGTAACCACTCAAGGCGTAATAATCCTCGGTGGAAATCGCATCGAACTTGTGGTCATGGCACCGCGCACAGGCAACGGTTAATCCCTGGAATGATTTGGTCATCACGTCGACCTGGTTGTCAACGCGGCCCGCTTCATCTCCCTTGACATCGACCGGTCCGTGTGTCGCCTCTCCCAGAAACCAAAAACCGGTACCCAGGACGGACTCGTTGAATTTTTCCGTCGGGTGATGGCGGGGAGTCTTCAACAGGTCCCCGGCGATATGTTCCCGGATGAACTGGTCATACGGTACGTCGGCATTCAGGGCGCGAATCAGGTAATCGCGGTATTGGAATGCATGTGGCAAAGGGTAGTCAAACTCGTGACCGCAGGTTTCCGCGTAACGTGTCAGGTCCATCCAGTGTCTCGCCCAACGTTCACCGAATCGTTCCGATGCCAGCAATTCATCCACCACCTTGGCAGTCGCCTGGGGCGACGGGTCCTTGAGATAAGCCTGGACCTGTTCGGGCGTGGGAGGCAATCCGATCAGGTCAAAGTAGAGTCGCCGTATCAACGTCCGCCGGTCGGCAGGGGGGGCGGGTTCCAGTTGCGCGGCTTCGAGTTTGGCCAGGATGAAACGATCGATCGAGTCGTTGGCCCAGTCGGAATTTTTGACCCGGGGTGGCAGTTGTGATCTGACGGGCTGCCAGCTCCAGTGGTCCTGTCTGCGCGACTGGAGGTTGAATGTCTCTTGCGGGTTGACCGAGGTGTCCGGTTCAGCGGGCCACGGTGCGCCCATGGCGACCCATTTTTCAATCGTGGCGATGTCTTCATCCGACATCTTGGTGTCGGGGGGCATTTCATAAACATCACCGTAATTGATGGCATCGATCAACAGGCTTTGATCGGGATGTCCAGGCAGGATGGCTGGGCCTGTCTCGCCACCCTCCAGCAGCGCTTGCCGCGAAAGGAGGCTGAGTCCTCCTTTGACCGGTTCTTCACTTGAGCCGTGACAGTCGTAACAGTGCTCTACCAGAAGCGGGCGCACCTTCTTTTCAAAATACTCCAACTGGGAGTCATTGAAATCCTGTGGAAAACTGGCGAAAACCGAGCCGCAGGAAATAACGGTGATCAAAAAGAAAATATTTGTGAGCCCGACTTTCACAGTGAGGACATCCGCAAGCTTACGTTGTATGATAAATATCATCGTTACAGGTCTACCCGGTGTTTGAACCGCTTCCAACCAGTCATGACGGACTGGACCACTTCATTGTAAATTTTCAGATTTCCCAGTCCATTACCGGTAACGGTCCAAGTTGCTGTTTTGATATTTTATTTTGATTGATCGCCGTGACAAATCTTCCTCTTTTTTCTCTTTTCAGCCGGTCATTTGAGTCAGGCATGATCCGCCTGCTCCTTCTCTGCCTGCTGGTTGTCGGTTGGATGTTGTACGCCCCGGCTTTTGGCGTGGCCCAGGACCAGGACCTGACGGAGACCGAATCCCCCGAAGTGAAAGCGCCGGAGAATCTCTACTGGGTTTTCCTGACCACTGGCAAATCACTGGAGGGAATTGACCGGGACGAAGTGGAGGCGATGCAGACGGAGCACTTGAACAACTTTCGACGGTTGGCTGAAGACGGGAGATTGTTGACTGCCGGGCCGATGTCGGATCCGGAAAATGTGCGGCGCGGCATCGTCATCCTGAAAGTTGCCCAGCGTGACGAGTTGATCGGCATGTTCCGTGAAGATCCCTACGTGAAACAGGGATACATGAACGTCGATGCCTGCAAGATGCAGTTTGAGCTGGGTAAGATCCACACCAGGATTGCACCCAAGGGGATGGAGGAGTTGAGAATCGTTGTGCTGGAACGAAACCCAGAGTCCGACGAGGAAATCGACGCCGCGACCAGCGAGCAGACGGCCAACTATCTGAAAAATTTATATGATCAGAAGAAATTGAATTTATCGATTCGCCTGTTTGACCAGAAGAATAAGACGCAGCACATCCTGGTTTTTCCAAAATTGGAGACGGATGAGGAGACCCTGGAAACCGTCAATCAAATCCCGGCAGTCAAAGCTGGTTTCTGGAAACAGGAAACCATGCCGCTTTTCATGGGGAAAGGCTCGATTGACCGGGAAGAAGAGTGATCTCCGGTTTCCATCGGGAGAAGTCCCGTTTGGATCGGCCGGTCCCGGTTCCCCGCAGGGAACGGTTGGCCCGCCAACGGGCGGCCTCTCTTGCATGGCCCTTGCCCGTAAAGAAAAAAAAGCAGCTGAGTGAATCAGCTGCTTTCTGAGGTTCAATTCGGATTGTCGATACTTTGAGGCGGGTCGGTTTCCGACGGTTGCCAGAACCCTGGAACCGATTGCCAGTAGCCGTTGAATTACCCATCGCGAGTGGGCTTTCACCGGGCACCGTCCGTCCTATTGGGCCCCATCAAGCCACTGCAGATCGCTTGGTAGCTTCTGCGGCCGTTTCCGGGTCCAGTTCTTCTCTCAATATCAACATGTCGGCGGGTGCTTGAATTCCCAGTCGTACGCGGTCTCCCGAAACGCGAACCACCGTGAGGATCACTTCCTCGCCGAGTCGTATTTTTTCACTTTCCTTCCTGGAAAGAACGAGCATGTTCTTCATCCTCCTGGTTTGAGTTTTTCGTAGGTATAATGTTATGAATGATGACGATTAACAGCCGGCCATGAGGGGTTCATTGGCAAGCATGGTTTTTTGGAATTTCTCTCCCGTAGAACCATAAAAAATGATTGAGTTACTTTCCGTTTCCCAGACGGCTGTTAGCTTGACACTCCTGGGTCCGTGCAGGCAAAAAAACATGCCACACAACTTTCCACACTTGGTGAGTATCTTTTCAGTGACTTGGAAAACGCCTTCTTCAAAATCATTCCTTTGACATAGGGTGCGAGAAACATACGTTCGAATTTCTGGTAGATTATCGATGCCTGTGTTTCGCATTATGAGTGACATCTCCTAAAAATGTTTCTGCGTCGGCGAGCAGAATTGGTTAACCGGGGCGAACTACACGTTTCCGTACTTTGCCTCGCTCGTTGGTTGATTCACAGTCAAGCACGGATCAGGTGGAACGCACAAAAAAGGACCAACGGGTCAATATGGGCAACATCGGCAAGGGTTAAGGGCCAACCTGTGCAAAATCCTGCTAAAATTACGGGGTTGTTTTGATCAGCCAAATTTGGAAAAACAACTAATATAATCGGGTTACCCAAGCTTTCTGGGCAATTGGCCAAGCAGGATTAACTGGCTCGATCTGAGTTTCTAGAATTGGACTAAAGTCTTCCAACGGCTTTTTTTGAACAAACCGTCACAGGCCTTAGAACAGGATTTGTTTTGGATTTCAACGTCGCCACCGACAACTTCCGCGGGCCGATCGACCTGTTGCTGTTCCTCGTTCGCCGGCATGAAATTGAACTGGATCGGGTTCCGCTTTCGGCCGTGACCGAGCAGTACATGGAGTACCTGGAGGTACTCACCGAAATCCAGATCGACACGGTGGGTGACTTTATCGAGGTTGCCAGCCTGTTGCTCGAGATGAAGACGCGGGCCGTATTGCCGCGCAACGAATTCGAGGAAGATGAGGTGGTTGAGGATCCCCGCCAGGACCTGGTCCACCGCCTGTTGATGTACAAGCAGTTCAAGGACGCGGCGATTCTGCTCGAAGAGAAAAGCAGCCATTGGCAGAACCGGTACAGCCGGATGGTCAATGATCTTCCGCCGCGGACGGTGGACCTGGCCGAGCAGCCGATCAAGGAGGTCGAGTTGTGGGACCTGGTCAGCGCCTTTGGTCGTGTCCTGCGCGACAATGTACCAAAGCCGGAAGAGAATATCGTCTATGACGAAACGCCGATCCAGGTCTACATGCAACAGATTCACAGTCGCCTGGTAAGCCAGGGGAGTCTCTCCTTCCTGACGCTTTTCGAAGAGGGAATGCACAAGTCCGCCATGATTGGTGTCTTCCTGGCCGTGCTCGAGTTGGCGCGTCACCACTCGGTAGCGACGGAGCAGGCCGACTTGCACGCGGATATCCAGATCGTTCCGATCGAGGGATTTGATCCAACCCTCGAGTTGACTGACGTGGATGACTACGATCCCCACAAGCCGAAGGGTGATCCGGCATCTCTGGTCGAATAGGGGTGTCCGGGATCTCAGTTCGGTTTCAGACTCGTGGCCAGCGTGACCCGGTTGCGACCGTTCTTCTTTGATTCGTAAAGCGCGTGATCGGCGCCGGTCAACAGGTCTCGGACATTGGTGGTCGAATTGAGATTGAACGCCAGGCCGATGCTGACCGTGAACTTGGACGCGATGTTGTAGTCGAAGGTGTTGCCGAATTGTCGCCGGTAACGATCGAACTGCTGGATCATGGTGTCTGCCTCGTCGGCTTCCATCAGGACGCCAAATTCTTCCCCGCCCAGCCTGGCCACGCAGAGAGCAGTCGGGAAAAACTGGACCAGCGACTCGGCCACGGTCCGGATCGCCTGATCGCCCACCGCGTGACCGAACTGGTCATTGATCGATTTAAAATGATCCACGTCCAGGATCGCCAGACAGATGTTCTCGCCAATGTTTGATTCCAGGACTCGTTGAAATTCCCTGCGGTTACTGATACCGGAAAGAAAATCGGTCGTCGCGGCCAGTTTCAATTCCTGGTTGCGGCGCTTCGTCTCGTCCACATCGCGACTGACCAACACGATCCGCTCTTGGGAACCGTCAGACATCAGGCAAGCCCGCAGGTCGATCCAGGTGGTCGTTCCGTCGGCCCGGCAGGTTTCAAACTCCAGGTGGTGCCATCCGGGTGCTGCGACGCGCTGTTCCAGTAATTGTTGCAATGGGTGTGGCGACTCTTCATGCGGTTCCGGGGGAACGAGTTTGTTGAGGACCGATTTATCGGCGACGTCGGCCTGGCGGTAGCCAAAAACCTGGTGGGCCGCCTCATTCCAGAAAAGGATCTTCCCTTGCCGGTCCAATACGATGATGGCATCAAAAGAACCGGCCACGATCGATTTGAACAGACCGTCGGAGGGAGAGGGAGGATTCATGGGTAAATTCCACGGGGTGACAGCATGGAGCCGTCACCCCGTACCGATGCAGGGCCTTATTTGGAAGGAACAATTTCAGCCGATTTGATCATGTCCAGGTTCGGGTATTCCTTCATGATGTAGGGATTCCCCTGGGACTGGAAACTTCCCTGGTCGGCCGGTTTGTTTTCTCCGTATTCCGTGTTCAGTTTCATGAAGTTATCCATCCCTTCAACCACTTTGCCAATCGGCGTAAAGCCCATCGAATCGAGCCGGGCATTGTTGCCGAGGTTGATGAAGAACTGCACGCTGCGACTGTTGGGGCGGCCCGTTTTGGCGAACGTCAGGTAACCTGGCTCGTTGGAAACCCCTTGTTTGCCCGCATCGTCCTGAATATTGGACTCTTTCCACTTTTCGTTGACGGCCGGGTCGCCGTGGATGCCGAACTGTACCATGAAATTGGGGATCGCGCGAAAGAAAACGACATCCTTGAAATAACCGATCTTCACCAGGTTGTAGAAGCGGTCGGCGCCGTTGGGCGACCAGTCCCGGTTGACCTGGATCACGATGTCGCCCTTGGTCGTATTCAGTTTGACTTTGTAGGTTTCCGGTGCCTGTTCGGTCGCCTTGGAAGGGTCGAGCATGGCGGGGTGATCGTGTTGTTTTGCCGCAGCCACATCATCCTGGAAGGTCCGGCCGGGATCGGCGTCGAGAGCGCCCCCCTGGCTGGCACAACCGGCCAGGACCAACAGGCATACGGTAACTGGGGTCCAGATTTTGTGGGGAATGCTTTTCATCAGTCAACCTTTGTAATTAGGGTTCCTAGCTTGGGGGTAAGCAACGTGGCATTGCCCGGGGCGGTCACGGGGAACGCTGGGCCGGGGCCATGTCGATTTTTTTCATAAAATCATGATCTCGTCAACGGCGACTTACCTGTTTCGGTCACGGAATACTGGGCTATTGGTCGCCATTGGATTCCTCTTTCGCGGCTTCAAAATCACCCGCCGTAATGATAATCAGTTTTTCCGGTTCGACATACTTACGGATCGCCCGGTCGACATCGTCTTTCCTCAGATCCGCAATTCGATCATCACTCTCTTGCTGGAATTTCATGGTTCGGTCGGTGCGGAGGTTATTAATCAACATGCCAACCAGCCGCTGGTCCTGGGCCCGTCCGCCCTGTCGGTTCTGCAGGTAGCTGCTCTTGGCTCGCTCCAGTTCGTCGGCCGTCACCCCACTTTCGAGTAATCGATTGACCTCTTCGTTGATCGCGTCGACCACCTTGGGCGTGTTCTGTGGGTTGGAAATTGCCTGCATGATAAACACACCGGATTCGTCAATCGGGTGGGCATTGAGCATCGATCCGACGCCATAGGAAAGCCCATCTTTTTTGCGAACACGGTCGGCCAAGCGAGACGAGAGCGGACCTCCTCCCAGGATGTAATTACCAATCAACAGCGATTCGTAATCCGGGTTGTCTTCCCTGAGGGGCAGGGAAATACCCGCCGCGTAAACCGCGTTTTTCTTGTCCGGGGTGTTGATGTCGACCCGTTCTCCCGGCCTGGCTTCGGCGGGGCTGGCGATCCTGGCCACCCGTTTATCCGTTTGCCAGTTGGAAAAGATCTGTTGCAGTTTTTCCAGTGACGGATCCGGGTCAAAATCACCGACGATCGCCAGCTCGCCATGTTGGCCGCTGAGGTACTGGCTCTGCAACTCCTGGATTTGCTGCAGGGTAACCGAATCCGTTCTGGCAATCTCCTCTTCGATAGATGGCACGTAACGCACATTGTCAGGTTGGTAAGGCGAGAGCTTTCGTCGCAAGCCGTTGAAGGCAAGTTGTTGGGGGTCCGACTTCATCGATTCCAGGCGTGTTGTGATTTCCCGCTTGATGACGTCGAGTTCCTTGGGGTCCAGTGCCGGATGCCGGAGCGCGTCCTGCAGCAATCCCAAAACCGCCAGGAAATCCTCCTTCTTGGTCTGGATGCTGACGGTCAGGACCCCCGCCGATCCGCCGAACCGCATGCTGGCATTCAACTCGTCGAGTCGATCGCGGAATTCGGTAAAGTTCATCTCCTGGGTCCCCCGTCCCAGCATGTCCGGCAGTAACTCACTGGCGGGGATCAGGCCTTTCAGGTTTTCTTCGTCGCCGTACTGCAACCGCACGGTCAGGAAGACACGTTCGCCCCGGGTTTTCTTCGGTAACAGGGCGTACTTGATGCCGGAGTCGAGTTCTCCCAATTCGGTTCGATTGTCAATGTTCTCGGTTGTTGCCTCGAACGCTTCACCCTGCGAGATCGCCTGGCGACCCTGGTAACCGGCCAGTAGTTTGTCCAGTTGGGGTGCCGATTTGATCGGGGCTCGCACAGGGGATTCGGTCGGAATGAACATGCCAACGGTCCGATTGCTCTGGACCAGGTACTCGGCGGCTACCCGTTGGACGTCTGCCGCGGTGATTTTTTCAATCCGGTCCCGATGCAGGAAGTACAACCGCCAGTCACCGTAGGCCCGCCACTCGCTCAAGTTGATGGCAAACCGGGACGTGTTGGCAAATTGACGTTCACGATCGGATTCCAATCGTTGGATGGCCCGTTTGACCATGGCGCTGTCCACGCCGTCCCGACCGATTTTCTCCATCTGTTCCAGCAGGACGGTCCGTACTTTCTGCAGGTCGCCGTCGAGTGGCACCTCGGAGAATGCCAGCAGCATGCCCGGGTCGTGGCCGGCAATATCCATCGTGGTGACCGAAGAGGCGAGTTTGGTTTCCACCAGTGCCTTGTAGAGCGGTCCCGAAGGTTCCATGCCAAGAATGGTGGTCAGCACCTGGATCGCGGCAAAATCGGTATGCGATGCGGGCGGGATGTGGTAACCAACACCGACCATTTGGGTGTCGCCCGTCCTCCTCAGCAGGACCGTGCGTTCCCCATCCTGGGCGGGTTCCTCGGTGTAGGTGTCGGGAAGTTCCCGTTGCGGGACTTCCAGGCTGCCAAAGTACTTCGCCAGGTATTGCAGCGCTTTCTTTTCCTCGAACTTGCCGGCCACGACGACCATGACGTTGTCCGGTTGATAGAACTTGCGGTAGAACTCGCGCAAATTGGCGATGGGAACTCGCTCGATATCACTCCGGTTACCGATGGTCGATTTCCCGTAATTGTGCCATTCGTAAGCACTGGACATGATCCGTTGCATCAGGATGCGCATAGGGCTGTTCTCGCCCATTTCGAATTCATTGCGAACGACCGTCATTTCCGATGCCAGGTCTTCTGCCTTGATCAGGCTGTTGATCAGTCGATCCGCTTCCATGCGGATGGCAAACTCGAGATTTTCGTTGGATGCCGGTAAGGTCTCGTAATAATTGGTCCGGTCAAACCAGGTTGTGCCGTTCATGTTCAGGACACCCCGGTCTTTAAGCAGCTTGGGAATGTCGGGGTGGGCCTCGGTACCCTTGAACAGCATATGTTCCAGCAGGTGGGCCATCCCGGTTTCGCCATAGCCCTCATGGCGCGATCCGACCAACACGGTCATGTTCACAGTGAATTCCGGCTTGGAATCGTCCGGGAACAGCAGCACCTGGACACCGTTGTCCAGTTGGTATTCCGTAATTCCTTCAATCTCGGTGACTTTTTTATGTTCTTGCGCCTGCATGGTAGTACCTGGAATGAAAGAGAATAGCGCCAGTAGGCCGATCGCGTTCAGCCTGGTCAGCAGTCGGCTGAGGGGTAGCTGGTACATTCGTTCAGTCCTTATAGAATGATCAACTTCTTGCATTTCTTTCCGAAGAGTTGGACAAGAAGTGTCTTTGAATATGACCCGGCCCGATTCTATCAGTCCGATTTCAGGATCGATAGGGCCATTGACCTGTGAAAAGGACCGGTGCTGCCACCGGGCAAAACGATGCGACCTGACGATGACAGCCCGCCGATTTCCGAGCCTTACCGGGTCGTCGCCGACGTGATGGAGCAACGGCAGACTTGGAAAGTCCTGGCCGACCCGAAACAGCCATTGGACCTGCCGGGTGATTTGACTGATCGTTGCAATTCGATCGTACGGGATGCGGTTCGGCATTCCGGTTGGGCGCCTTTTCACTACGCGCGGAAACATCAGGGGTTGGTCGAGCCTTGGCGGTTCCATGTCGTGCATGCTGACGCTTGCCGAAAACTCGCGGTCCGTATCCCGGAATGGTTTACCGATGTCAAGCCGACCAACAAACTGCCGGCTATGCTGGCGGCCTGCGGGGCCCTGGTGCTGGTCAATTGGTTGCCCCAGTTCGACGAGCAGCAGGCGAAAGAAAAGCAGGTACTTGTCAACGAGGAACACCTGGCTGCAGCGTCGGCCGCTGTCCAGAACCTGTTGTTGCTATTGACCGCAGCCGGTCTGGGAACTTACTGGTCGAGTGGTGGCTTTTTTCGCGATCCTTTGATGGCTTCCAAACTCGGAATCGATCCGGCGGAAAAACTTCTGGCGGCCGTCTTTGTGGACTACTTGCCTGGCCGTGCGGACCCGTCGATCGAGCGGATTCCGGGAAAGCACCGGGACGCCCGCAGCCCTCGGACGGAGTGGATGCGCGAAATCGAAAATCTCGACTAGTTCGACAAGGGTGCTGGAATAATCAGGTGACCGAGCGGGGGCTCGGTCCGTTTCGGTTTATGGCAGTATTCCGGGCTGCATTGGCTGGTGTAAAAGGGAAGGACTTTCTCCGGACCATTGCCGATACACTGATTGATTACCGCGATTTCTTTTTCCTCGGCCAAGTGGATTGGTCCCTGACCTGCCAGTTCCACCCGGGAGTCGTTCCATGGACTCATCCCTACGTGGACTCATTCTCATTATCGATCCGGACCCGGTGGACTGGACGACCCATCAGCGCCTGCTCGATTGCCAGGGTTATGACACCTGCCGAACGCGGGATCTCTCCTCGTCCAGCCAATGCGCCTTGCAGTTTCCCCTGAGCATGATCCTCTGCCAGGAACGAGCCGATCGATACCTGGGTCCTAAGCTGGTGCAACGGGTTCTGCAAAACCAGCCGGGCGCCAGGCCAGCCGTGATGTTCATCTCGAAAAACCAATCCCCCGGGGTGATTCTCCGCGACCATGCGTTCGGTCCGGCCATGCATTTGAACGGTTCGATTGGCCCCGCCGTTTTCCTGGAACTGGTCGAGCGACTGTTGGGGATACCTCACCACATGCCAGCGCCGAGGGGGAACGGGGCGATCCGAAGGGGGTCCGCTGTCTCGACAACCCCTTTTTTCAGCCCGTTTCAGCCGGTGGTCGCGCCTCACTAGCGGTTCACGGGTGACAATCGTCCCTGTTTTCACCCACTGTTCAGGGGAATCCAACTTGGGCCGCTTGTATGAACAGCATCCCCCAATTACGATCAAACGCTTCAAAAAAGCAACGATTACCCACACCCTTTCATCCCTGCAAAAGAATCGCGCGTACATGATTATTGGTGTCCCCCAGGAATGTGCTGAAGGCGAATGCCGTGTGGCGGCATCGCCCGCCTCCGTCAAGAAACTGATCGGTTTGGGCTATGACGTACACGTGCAAACGGGGGCTGGCGATGCGGCCAATTTCCCCGACGCGTACTACGCAGAAGCGGGCGCCCAAATGGTGGATGACGGCGATCAGTTGTGGAGCCAAAGCGACCTGATCATCAAGGTCCTGGCGCCGGAAGACAAAGAAATATCGCTCATGAAACAGGGCGCTGCTCTGATCAGTTTTATCTGGCCGGCGCGAAGCGAGTCGCTCATCGAGCGACTTCGTGAAAAGAACATTACCACGCTGGCGATGGACTGTGTGCCGCGCATCAGTCGGGCCCAGAAGCTGGATGCACTCAGTTCGATGGCCAACATTGCCGGGTACCGGGCGGTGGTCGAGGCAGCCAACGAGTTCGGTAGTTTTTTTACCGGACAGATTACGGCCGCCGGCAAAGTTCCACCTGCCAAGGTGATGGTGATTGGGGCGGGAGTTGCCGGTCTGGCTGCCATTGGAACGGCCAAGGGATTGGGGGCCATTGTTCGTGCCTTCGATACCCGCTTGGCAGTCAAAGACCAGGTCAAGAGTATGGGGGCCGATTTCCTCGAGCTGGAATTTGAGGAGTCCGGTGAAGGGGAGGGCGGTTACGCCAAAACGATGAGCGACGAGTTCATCGCGGCCGAGATGGCCCTGTTTGCCGAACAGTGCAAGGAAGTTGACATCATTGTGACAACCGCCTTGATTCCAGGTAAACCGGCCCCGAAGCTGATCACGGCAGAAATGGTCGAAAGCATGCGACCGGGCAGTGTGATTGTCGACCTGGCGGCCGAACAGGGGGGCAACTGTGCACTGACGGTACCCCATGAAAAAGTGGTCCGCCATGGCGTCACGATTATCGGTTACACGGACTTGCCGAGTCGCCTGCCGACCCAATCGAGTTCGCTCTACGCCAACAATATTGTCAATCTGTTGACCGACATGACCTCGGAGAAAGACGGTCAGCTGGTCGTCGACACCGAGGACGTGGTGGTCCGTGGCAGTTTGGTGACTTACCAGGGAGAGACGACCTGGCCGCCCCCGGAGATTGAAAATCCGTCGCCAACTCCCGCACCCGCAGCCGCTCCGGCGGTTGCAAAGCCGGTGGAGCCGGCCAAGAAGGGGACCGGGATCGGTACCTGGATCGCGATGATCCTGGCACTGGGGCTGCTGTACCTGATTGGTCAATACGCCCCCTCCGACTTCATTCAACACTTTACCGTTTTCGTGCTGGCCTGCTTTATCGGTTGGCAAGTCGTCTGGAACGTGACCCCCGCATTGCATACTCCCTTGATGAGTGTCACCAACGCGATCAGCGGTATCATCATCATCGGTGGTATGCTGCAAATGGCCGGTTCGACCGAATCCACGTTCTCCTCGGTCACCGCAACATTATTGGCAGGTTTGGCCGTGTTGATCGCCATGATCAACGTGGCGGGCGGATTTCTGGTGACCCACCGTATGTTGGGAATGTTCAGGAAACAGGATTAAAAATATTATGGCCTGGAAACGAGCCGTGTTTATGCTGGTGGTGGTTTTTTTCACTACCTTTTGCGTCGCTTCTTTCATCGAAGGGGCTGTTTTTTCTGTGGGCGATGACCCGCAGAATGCCAGCCAGGTCGCTGTCGGCGAGGACGGTGAAACGCTCCCGCACGAATCGCCTGCAGGTCACGTTGAGTCGAAAGATAAATGGGGCATCCCCCTGGTCGCTTGGCTGATTGCCGGCATCTGTTTTATTTTGAGTCTGGGTGGACTGAGCCAGCACGAGACGGCGCGGCGCGGAAACGTGTTGGGCATCATCGGGATGTCGCTGGCGATCATCGCGGCCCTGTTCCAGATCGAGGCGATCACGGCAGCGGTGGCTGTTCTGCTGATCCTGGCGATCGGGATTGGCGGCCTGGTCGGCGCCGTCCTGGCCAAGCGCGTCGAAATGACGGCCATGCCGCAACTGGTGGCGATCCTGCACAGTTTTGTCGGGCTGGCGGCCGTACTCGTCGGACTGAGTGTCTACCTCTGGCCGGTGGGACACCTGGTCCAGGGTGAGTCGGGTCCTGAGGTCCACCACGACCTGATACAGAAGATCGAAATCGTCCTGGGCGTTTTTATCGGCGGCTTGACCTTTACCGGTTCGGTCATCGCCTGGGGCAAACTGGATGGACGAGTCGACAGTAAACCACTGATGTTGCCGGCCAGGCATTTTCTCAATCTGTTGATGCTGCTGGCTTGTGTTGGCCTTTCTATCTGGTTCGCGCAGACCGACTCGATCTTTATCGGGATGATCCCGTTGCTGATGGTGATGGTCATTTCGTTCGTCTTTGGCGTGCACATGGTGATGGCGATCGGCGGTGCCGATATGCCGGTGGTTGTCTCGATGTTGAACAGCTATTCCGGTTGGGCAGCGGCGGCTACCGGGTTCATGTTGCCCAACGACCTGTTGATCGTAACGGGTGCCCTGGTCGGTAGTAGCGGAGCGATCCTGAGCTACATCATGTGCCATGCCATGAACCGGTCCTTCATCAGTGTGATTGCCGGAGGTTTTGGGACCGGCGCACCAGCTGCAACGGCCCGTGGTGACGGGGAAGAGTTGACGTACACGTCAATCGACGCGGCCGAGGCGGCTGACCTGTTGCGGGATGCCAAGGAGGTGATCGTGATCCCCGGATACGGGATGGCGGTGGCCCAGGCCCAGCACCCGATCCTGGAGATCACCGAGTTACTGAAGGAACGTGGTTGCCGGACCCGTTTCGCGATTCACCCGGTCGCCGGAAGACTGCCCGGCCATATGAATGTCCTGTTGGCCGAGGCGCGGGTGCCGTATGACATCGTCCTGGAGATGGATGAAATCAATGCCGATTTCCCGGAGACCGATGTGGTGCTTGTGATTGGGGCCAATGATATCGTGAACCCGGGCGCCCTGGATGATCCGGCCAGCCCGATTTACGGGATGCCCGTGTTGGAGTGTTGGAAGGCGAAAAATGTGATCGTGTTGAAACGATCGATGGGAACCGGGTACTCGGGCGTGGACAACCCGCTCTTCTACAAGGAGAACACGGACATGCTGTTTGGTGATGCCAAGCAGAGCGTGGACGATGTTCTGTACAACCTGAAATCGTGATTCGCGGCATCCGCCGGATCTTGTAAAACCGGGTTGCACCGCCCCTGAATTACCGACGTTTCCCGCCGATAGCCGGCTTTTTTGCCAAGATCGTGATGGACCGACCGAATGGCATCTGGTCTGTTAATGGTTCACGACCGTTCCGCTTGAAACTGGTGATTCGCCCATGATTTGGCTGAAAGCAAACATCGCCTTGCTGGTCGTGTCGATCGTTTCGGCTGCGGTACTGGTGCTCTGGTGGTGGCCTCGATTACCGGCTGAAATCCCGATGCACTTTGACCAGAACATGGTCCCCGACAACGTCGTTTCAGCGGCGGAGTTTGTCTGGACGTACCTGTTGATTCAACTCGGCTGCCTGGTGGTATTCGTCGGTTTGGCCGTCGGTGTCCGCTACCTGCCCGTTTCACTGATTAACCTGCCCCACCGGGAGTATTGGCTGAGCGGCGAACGGCGGACGGAGACACTCAACTGGATCTCCGGCATGCTGTTGCTGATTGCCAGCGCCGAGTTGTGGTTGGTAATGGGCCTCTGCCAGATGAGTGTTCAGTACGCCCTGGGCAACGTGAGTGACTTGGGGCCCAGCTTGTGGGTGATGATTGGCCTGTTCCTGGCCCTTTGTGCAGGGCTCGTTATCTATTTGCTGTTTCGATTCAGAAAACCTGTTTGAAGGAGAGACTTGATGAACTGGAATTTCCTATGGGTCCCGGTCGTGACCGGTTGCTTTTTCCTGGCCGGATGCGACTCTTCCGACATGCCCGCCCCCGGTACAGCGCCGGCAGAAGTCACGCAGGAACCGGATGCCAACGACAAGGCGGATGCCGACGATGCTTCCATCCTGGCCCGGGCTGCCAAGATCATTGACCAGGCGAAGGAATCAGGATCGTCCCAGGCGGAAGTGGCCAGCGAGTGGTTGTCCGCGCGGATGCAGGATGTCTCCGAGTCGACCTCCCAGGCGGCCGATAGTACGGGTGAGTGGGCGACCGAGACGTTTGAGTACCTGAAAGAGCAGGGGATGACGACGGCTGGCTCGACCCATGAATGGTTGGCCGAGGATATCCAGAACATGGGCGCCTGGCACTACAAGGTGGTGGTCCTCGACCTGAATCAGCCGACGGCCGAGACGGAGCAGTCGCTGAATGATCTGGGCAAGGAGCGGTGGGAATGTTTCCATGTGCTTTCGTCTTCTGACGGCCAGACCACGATGTTCTTCAAAAAGGGGCGGCGCAGTTACCTCAAGAGCATCCCGTTCAAGGATGTTATGCGCCTCTTACCGCTGCTGGGCAGTGGGGACGAAGGGGAGGATGTGGGTGGTGGCCAATAGTCGGCTGGTGGCCAGGTCCGCGAATTGAACCGGTGGCAATTCAAATCGTGGGCCCCGCGTCGGTGGCGCGTGCCTTCGATGAAAATTAACGGAATGAACGGTACGCCTATACCGTCATCCGTTTCCCGTCGGAGGGGGCGCGCTGGAAGAAATCCTGTTGTTTACCGTAGAACCAGGGAAAACGCGGAGCGATCGCTGGGGATTGCCCCGGCATTTTCCGTTCCATCTGAATCTGGTTTAAGTTTCGTACGGACTGCCTTGATCATCCGAGGTCTCTTCAGGGCTGGTGCCCGATTTGGGACGATCGTGGAAGGTCAAGGTAAAGATAATCATGATCACGGCAGCAAAACCGGCCGGTAATCCCCATAAGGTTTGCCAATCGATCGCTTTCAACTCTTTGATTCGCAGCTCTTTTTTCTTGGCTTCAGCCACTACCAGACCTGCTTCGAGTTCGGCGATGGTGACACGGATCCCCGGCAGTTGGAGCTCCGTCGAGGCAGATTTGATATCGTCCTTCAGGCGATCAATGAGTTCTCCCTGTTTTTTACCTTCTTCTCTAAAGGCAATGGACTCTGGGGGGGTACAGAATTTTTCAACCTGACCGGCAGCTTGAGCGCCGATAAGCATTCCAACACCAAGTGTTAGCATGACGAGCAGGCCTTGGGCCTGTGCCCTGATGGCAGCGGTGGCTTTGTTGTCGGTGTAGATTTGACCGGTCACGAAAAAGAAATCGTAACAGATTCCGTGTAAAACGATGCCGCCAATAATCATCCAGGTTGTGTCACTGGGGGCTCCTACTGCGAACAAGGCATATCTTACAACCCATGCCAACATGCCAATAAATAGCATCCACTTGACGCCCAGTCGGACAAAAAAGAACGGCATGATAAGCATGAAGAAAATCTCCGATATCTGGCCGTAAGACATTGTCTGACCAATCGGTAATTCATTCATTTCCACCACGCGGCTGGCGATCTGGTAATAAAACGCCAGTGGGATGCAAATCAAAATCGAGGAGACCATGAAGATCAAGTAGGACCGATCTTTCAGTAGAACGAGTGCATCCAACCCGAACAACTGGCGGATGGTAACTCGTTGGTCCGTGACCGGTGGTGTGTTGGGAAGTGTGAAACTGAATACTCCCAGAAGAAAAGCGGCCCCCGCCGCGACGTAGAACATCCCGATCGAGGTTTCGAGTTGGGCAAAACTGAGCCCAAACCCGGCTGCAATCCAACCGATGGTTCCAAACACCCTGATCAACGGAAACTCTTTTTCGGGATTGGACATGGATCGCATGGCTACCGTATTGGTCAGTGCCAATGTCGGATAGTACGTCAACATGTAACCAAATAAGGTTAGGTTGATCGAGACAGCAACCGGATCGGTTGATTGCATCAAGAAAGTAGCCGCGATCATCACCACTCCACCCAGAAGGTGCATGATGCCAAGAACTTTTTGGGCCGCGATGAATCGATCGGCTACCATTCCGACAAAAATGGGTGTGATGATTCCGGCAATCGGACCGACCGAGTAGGTCCAGCCAAAATCAGTTGCCGTGAAACCAATCGTAGACAGATAGTTGGGTGCCGTGACGTACCATGCACCCCAGACGAAGAACTGGAGAAACATCATGATCGCCAGGCGGGCGACTGTGACCGGAGAATTTTGGGTCGGGTTCATGGCGGGACTCGTTTCGGTGTGTGAGGCTTGTATCAACGAGCCAACATCTTAAGCAACCCGTATCGGCGAATACAGCAGTTGCCCCGGTTGCCACCACGGAAAACCGGAAAATTGCCGGGCCAATGGCAAAGTTTACCGGGTGAACCCATTATGAGCGGTTGTTCTGCGGCGGTTCGCCCGGTGCCGAGACCCGATCCGCAGCGGCCGGGCCGTCACTTCGCCGAGTGCCGGCGGATCAGGCCGATCGATTTCTCGGCAAACCGCTGGCCCAGTTGCTTGTAGCCGTCGGCCGAGTAGTGCAGGTCGTCTTTGATTGTTTTGCCTTTGCGGTTCGTCCCGTCGTTCAGGTCGTCGGTGTTGACCCAGTCAAAGCGAGGGTTTCCCTCGGCCGTGGCGACTTGCGCTTCGCGGACCTTGGTCCAATGCTTGTAACGCTTGTTCTGCATGTCAAAGTCGCTCAGGCGGCCGATCACGAAATTGACATCGTCCCGCTCCAGGTCCCGGCTCAGTTGTCGGTGCAGCCCGAGCAGGCTGTCTCCGTAAACCTCACCCCATTGCATACGTGCATCCCTCTCCCCCTGCATCCAGAGAAAGGTGACCGAGGCGAGCGTTTGGTTTTCAATCGCCGGTCGGACCTTCTTCATCAGTCGGTCGTACAGGTCACCGATCGGCTGGGGCGTTTCCCCCTGGGGCGCTTTCCAATCTTTGTACCAGCGGTGGAGCGGTTGGCCTCCCAGCGCGTCCTGCACCACGATCACGTTCTCCTGGCCGAAGGCCTGGCTGACGGCCGGCGTAAATGCCTCGCCCGGTTTATGGGCTTGCATGTTCGATTGGCCCGACAGGATGAAGAGATGTTTGCCGGGGGATTGCCCCGGGCACGTTTCACCCCAGGCGAGTCCCAGCAGTAGTGCGGCCAAGATGGTTGATTTTAAGACGTTCATCGGTCGGTTCCTTGTGCAGGGCTGGTAGGAAGGTAATCGGATCGCCGATCACTACTTTAAATCAATGGGGGCCGAATCGGGCAGAAAGTGGTGGTAAGAGTTGATGTAGAGGGCGATTTTCAATGCGCCAGCGGCGTCGCGCTGGACCACCCAGTCCTCACCCACCACGGCCTTGATCAGTTCATCTTCTTGCGAATCGACCGGCCGCCCCTGCCAGTAGACGGCCCCGACGGCGCGGGCCCGCTCCGGGTTGTCTGAGAGTTGGGTGATTTCCCATGAATCACTCGGTACGTGCCGCTCGTCCACCAGTCGTTGGTGGATCTCGTAATTCTGCTGCAGCGTGATATCCTCGCCGTGCAGGATAAAGATGCGGGGTTCGGGGTGCAGGAAAAATTTTGCCTGTTCCTCGCCCGTCCCTTTTTTGATGCAGGTCAAGTCGTGGAACCGATTGACCAGGTCCACCACTTCCTGTTTGGTAATCGCCATCAGGCCGCCTCGTCGCTATAGAACATGGACATTCCCTTCTCTCCCATTTTTATCTTCCCTGGGCCGGCTGGAACAGCCGGGATCGCACTACGAAAAATCCTTATGTTGTCGAAACGGCGTGCGCGCAAAAAAAACCACGGCGGTGAGCCGTGGTCAGCTTGTTTCGTCGGAACGACTAGCGTCGTCTGCGAACCGTCAGGCCGAGCCCGGCCAACAGGGACCAGACCAGTGCCGTGGTCGGTTCGGGTACGGCGTTGGTAAAGAGCCCCACGTCGTTGCCATCGCCAGCGACGTAGCTGATGAACACGTCCTGGCCACCGAAGTTGCCGACCAGATCACCTTCGCCCAAGCCGTCAAACTGACCCGTAAGCGTGCCACCCACGCGTAAAATGTTAAACGAATTGCCGCGGTGAAGTTCGAAACCTGCCAGGACTTCAAGATCCAGCACGCCGCCCAGTTCAACGTTCCCTGTTACATCGAGGAAGTCGTATTCGGTGAGCGATTGATCACCTCCGCCGTCAAACAGGCCGTCCAGCTCGACGTGTTTGCTGCCATCGACTTTGAAATAGTTGCCTACGATCGTCTTGGCGCCGGTCGAATTGCCCACTGCCATGGTGCCGTGGTCCACGACGTCGCCAGTGATGTTGCCCGTGCCATCAATAGCGCCGTAGTTCGTGAAGTCCCCATAGAAACTTCCCTTGTTGGTAAATCTCCCTTGATGTTCCAGAAGGAAAGCACCGACTGGACTTCCGGATGGCCCTCCTGCGCCCCAGTCATCCAAGAGGGATATGGTGGCACCGTAAGCATTGTATAGCCAACCTTCCGCAGCGATTTTGATTGTCCCTTTGCTCCAGATCGTGCCCGTATTGTAGAGAGTACCTTTCTGCTGAAGGTTGATTTCTGATCCTTGTTGGTTGTTAAAGATTGCACCCGTATTGTCCAGTCTCGCATAATTGGTGATGACTGCGTCTTTTCCTTGGTGGACCATGCCATGGTTGGTAAACCAGGCACCATGTTTGATAATCTCACCACGTTTCCCGTTCACGAAGGTCCCATCGTTAAAGAAACCTTGGTCTGAGTCTTGACTATTTTCGGGAGCAAAATTAAAGATGCCGTACTGTTGTACAGAGCCTGCTTGCGTTTCGAAATTGCCGGCAGTGTTGTACAGAAAATTGCGGTTTTTTAACGCGCCACCCGCATTAATATTCATGATGCCCTGGAGCTCATTGGTGAACACCACTTCGTTGAAAAGATCCTTGTCGTCCAGGTTCATTGTGGGATCCCCTGTGTTGGTGTGGGGGTCCGTTTCGCCACTGTCGATCTGTTGTCCGAAAAGCGCCGTCGGCGCAAACAGTACCATGCAAATCAGGAAGGACAATTTTTTCATCGGTGTGGCTCCAGGATATTTCAATGAGTTGATAATGATTCTGATTCAAGCAAGGCCGAAGGCCGGCTGCCTTGAGCGGCTCCAAAATAGCTGGGCCAATCAGCTATGGGAAGGATTTTCTGTGCGAATTTCCACAAATTCTGTCTCCTGTTCAGGCGGAAAAAGTGGGAGCTGGGGAGACCTTTCCAATGGGATTCCATATGTTATGCGATGCTTGACCCGAAAGTATGTTCAATCCACCTCGCTTCATCGGCAACCGGCGGGTGGGCGGTTTGCGGGTCGAAACGGGTCGGCGAGTGAATCTCGACGGTCGCCGCACGGCCCAGATCGAAACTGCGCAGTTAATGTTCAGAAAGGCCTGTAGAAAGGCGATTTGAACGGGACGAAAGTCGGGTACGGTTCGACCAACGCAACGCTGTTCGAGTCACAACTCTTTAGC
>JAKVBG010000023.1 GCA_022447605.1 Mariniblastus sp. | reverse complement strand
GAATCCTTCTCTGAATCCTTCTCTTTTACGTTTTTCTCTTTCCGTTGCTCTTCCTCTTTTCGATCTCTCTCCCGGTCTTCCCGTTCTTCACGGGAGCCGGAACGGCTCCTGGTTCGACTGGCGGGGGCTTTGCCCAGCTTTTTCAGTTCCTCACCTTCCAGGTCGTACTCATATTGCAGCTTGTCCACGACAAACTTGATCGTCTTACCTTGATCGTCGATCTCCACGCGCGAGATCGGCAAGTTGGCCGAGTCGAGTGGCTTCCGTATCTCTTCCGACAGCAGGGAGGCAAGTTTGACGTGATCAAATAGCGGTTCTTTACTGGCGTCCTGCGGCTTGACCCGGTAGTAACGGGTGCCCTGCGACGTCCGGAACGAATACCAGAATTCATCCGTTTCGCCAATCCAGTTCGGCTTGACCGATGAGTCGTAAACAAACTGTCGCAGGTAGCGGGAGCTATACTGCCGGGCCTGCGCATAATTCGGTTTGACCACCGGCTGCAGCTCCTGGGCAACCGACCGATCGGCCACGATAACCAGGCCTCCCAGAATCAAGAAACGAACCAGAAGAACTGTCAGAGACCGTCGGTGGGTCGAAGGGCGATGGCTGATATTCATAAGTTATTCCTGTATCAATGGTGTTCAGGAGCCAGGTTCTATTTGCCGATGCCACTGAATTGACCGGGGCGGGGTGCCGCGTTCTGTGCCGGTCGAATCGGTGACAAACCTCACCTATCATATCTATTGTGTGAGACGATATCATCCAATTCTCGTTAATATTCTCCCAAGCGGATCCGGACTTGCAGGAGGCTGCCGGAGAGAGCACTTTTCCCCGTCGTTCGTGGGAGGTTGCCTGCCACGAAGGCAAGCCAAGCTGGTGCGGGTGGTGTCGGCCATGGTAGACTGGAAACGCCGCTTCGGCCCCCAGGTGGGCTGGCCGGTGATTCAAAACATAGAATCTCCGTGCGGGCCGCCCTGCATAGCGGTCGCCGGTGAGAGAAAGGGCGTGATCCAGTGTTGCCATTCGTTATCTTGGGGAGCCTCGCAGCGGCCGCCGGCCTGCTGGAAGAAGTCGATCAGCCGCAGTATCACTCGGGTGATATTCGGATCCCTGCAGCCCGTTCCGATGAGCCGGTCAACCCGGAATTCTCACTCTCCGCGGCGCAGCGTTACCTGGCCAGCGGGAGTCGCGTATGGACCGAACAGCGGAAGTGCATTTCCTGTCACACCAATGGGACATTCATGCAATTGGCGCCGGCCATGCCCGGGCTGTTTGACCAGGAAGTTCAGCGTCACCGAGCGTTTTTTGTTGACGAAGTGAACCGCCTGGCCGAGGCGCCGGTCGACTCGCTCAAGCAAGGTTACCAGCCGACCCAGTTGGCGTACCTGGCCCAGGGACTGGCCAGTTTTGATCTCCATGGGCGCGGACAACTCTCGGCCGAAACCAGCCTGGCGCTCGACCTGATGTTGCAGTCTCAGTCGGAGGACGGCAGTTACCAGAATGTCCCTTGCTGGCCCCCGCTCGAATCGAGCGAGTACCACAGTGCCACGGTGGCCGCTCAGGCCCTGGGCTTGGCGCCCGGTTACTTTGCCCAGGCGAGTCCCGCCCAGCAAGCAACCATTGCCCGATTGAAACATTACCTGCAGGCGACCGAACCGCCGCACGATTACGCCCGCGTCCTGTTGTTATGGGCCGCCAACCGGTGGGACGGGCTGATCAGCGATAAGGAAAAACGTTCCATTATCGAAATGATCCTCTCCCACCAGAAGGAAGATGGCGGCTGGTCGATCCGGACGTTCGGCACACCGGAGACGTGGGCCAGGGGCGCGCGATCTGAAAAACTGCGTGCCGAGCCAGAGTTCAATACCGAACCGAGTGATGGACACCAGACCGGTTTGGTCATTCTGGTTCTGCGAGAAGCGGGCGTTGCTGCGGACCATGCTGCGATCCGATCGGGGGTCGGTTGGTTGAAATCGAACCAGCGTCTCTCTGGCCGCTGGTGGACCCGTTCTCTCAATACGGACAAGGCGCATTTCATTACCTACAGCGGGACCTTCTATCCGCTGGTGGCCCTGCAAATGTGTGACGAACTCCCGCCGGCAGATAGCCGGGAGCGGCCCTGAGACCTGGTGGTACCGTGACTCACCGCCAACCACCCGTTTTCCGATCCAGATGGGACCGGGCAGGGCCGGCAATTTCTCGCCGGATCGGCCAGCAGTTCGGTTTTCGATTGCATTCAAGCTGGAGTCGAGTATCTTGAAGGATCCAAAATCTTCGAAATTATCATTTCGAATCAAACTGTATCTATCCGACTTGAGAATCAGATTGCCCAATCGATTCTCAGTAACCTGAACATGATTGGAGACCTTATGTCACGTCACATGATTTTAGCCGTTGTTTTGTCTGCTGTTGTTTCCACGGGCGCCTTTGCCCAGGATGAAAAAAAGAAGAAGCCGAAGAATCAAAAGAACACAGTCCAGAATCGAATGACCAAGCAGTTGATGAACAGCTTCGCCAAGGCCAATCTGACGGATGAACAAAAAGCCGAGGCGAAGAAGGTCGTGGCTGAAGGCATGAAGAATGTCGTGGCGGTTCAGAAGCAGCTCGAAGGGATGTTCACCAAGGAGCAGCGGCAGAAACGGAACGAAGTCATGAAGCAGGCCCGCGCCGACGGCATGACGGGTAAAGAAGTCACCGCCAAGGCAAACGCGGCTGTGGGAATGGATGATGCGGCCATGAAGGAGTTTGCGGCGCTGAAACAGAAGCAGAATAAAGCGATGTCCGAATTGCGCAAGAAGGTCGTGGAGCTGCTGACTGACGACCAGAAAAAAGCGATGCGTGCCGGTCAAAAGAAAGGGAAGGCGGGTCAGGGCAAAGGGAAAGCGGGCCAGGGCAAAGGGAAGACGGGGCCGGACAAGTCCGCCTTGTGATCCTGCTTACATTCCGAAATACCGGTATGTTGCGAACCGGACAAGGTGTTAATTCACCAAATTGTCTCCTGAAAACAACAGGCCGAATGCTCGGTTTGCCCCGCAATTATTAATAATTTATGAATGCCATCGCGGTGCGATTTGTGCTAGAATGGCGATGTGTACTTATTCCGTTTTAAATGACGGTTAAGGGGTTGCATCTAACCTTTGACAGGCTGGCCGAGTCGGGAACTGGCCGAGTCGGGTAGGCTGCGACTCCACCCCGGTAGTATTCGCGCAACTTTCCTTTCCTTGCGATATTACCCCCGCCTCGAAATTATTTTTTTCCTAGGAGAAACCGATGAAACTTTCCCCGATCCGTAAAGGATTCACTCTGGTCGAACTGCTAGTCGTCATTGCGATTATTGGCATTTTGATCGGTATGCTGTTGCCGGCCGTTCAGCAAGTTCGTGAAGCGGCACGTCGTACCCAGTGTGCCAACAACATCAAGAACATCACGCTGGCTATCCACAACTACATTGGTGATGACACCAAAGGTTGGCTGCCACCTGGAGCTCGCAATGATTACGTCGATGCAGCCGGCGCAACCGACGAGGCTAGTTGGAAGACGTGTTGGAGCTGGGGTACCTTTATCCTGCCCAAGCTGGAACAACAGAATCTTTACGATGTCCTGGCCCCGCGAGACCGATCACCACAACAGTTCAAGAATGCGGACAATCCTGCGTTCACTGCGGCTATGCAGACTCAGTTGCCTGTGTTCCTGTGCCCGTCCGACAATGCCCCGACGCCGTTCAACGACCGTCGTGTCATCAACGGCACGCAACCGGCTATCTCGAATTACGTTGGTTCCAACAGTCACGCCCGACCGATGTGGCGAACGGCCAATGGTGTCGATGGTGATAGCAATTTGAATGCAGGTGAAAAATTCACCGGTGCCTTCGGTGGCGTTACCAGGCTGCCCAATGGAACCGTGCGGCATGCACCGCGGCGATTCGAAGCAAACATTATTAATCAGGATGGTTCGTCCAACACGATGTTGATCAGTGAACGAACCTACGACAACGGTTACCTGAACCCGAATACGGGTAATGGAATCAAGAATGCCAAACCGAGTGCGGCTAATATCTATGCCACTCGCGGTCTTGGCTTCGATTACGATCCGGCGGCGTCTCCGCCCGCATCCGGCGCCCAAGCATGGCGCGGGATCTCGGACGTCTGCTTTACCGGCAACGCCCCGATCAATGACTCGAACTACTGGGGCAAGTCCCGTGCTGCTTCCAGTCGTCACCCGGCTGGTGTCAACTCTGGTTTTTGTGATGGTTCGGTCCGTTTCATCAAAGAAACGATCGAATGGAACGGTGGATTCGGTCAAGTGAACAGCGTTTATGCTCAGTTGATTGCTGTCGACGACAACCAGGTTATCACGGGTGAATACTAAAGGATTGGTTTGATATCATGGAAAGATATGGAAGATTGATGAAGATGACTTTCGTTAAAAACAGCGCGTTTGCCTTGATGCTCGTTTTGCCCTGCTTGTTTGTCTTGCAGGTTGGTTGTGGGGGTTCCGAAGGGGGTCCTTACTATTCGACCAAGGGCAAGGTGACCTTGGATGGGAATCCACTCAAGTCGGCTACGATCGAGTTCATGCCTGATTTGAACACGAGCGGGGATAAACCTGCACGCGGCGCGATCGGGTTTACCAACGACCAAGGCAGCTACGTAATGCTGGTGCGCGAAACGGAGGGATGTCTTCCGGGAGAGTACATTGTCTCGATTTCGACTTACGCGGAACCTGCCGGTGACGGTGGGGGTGTCGAGGGAGTCGAAGAAGAGCAAGCGACCCCGGAGAAAGTACACCCGTCCTACAAGGGTCGCAACAGCAAGCTGAAGGCGAAAGTGACCAGCGATGGTGAAAACGTCTTTAATTTTGATCTTAAGTCGGACGGTTCCTAGCCATTCGATTTCCGATAATCAGCAGCAGCCTGGTTCGCCAGGCTGCTTTTTTTTTGTCCCGATTCAGTAGTTATCGAGGCCCGGCAGGGCCGGTTTCATCTCGGTAGTCATTTTTTGTTAGACTGTGGGCAAACGAAACGACGATGGATGGTTTTCGATGACACGGCCCACATCTCACCCAACGCGACCTGAGGTTCAGCCGGTGCCACCAACACCTGGTTCAAGTCGCCTCAAGCGGGCCGTGCTGGCCTGTATCGGGATCCTGTTTGTCGGTGTGGCCGGGATTGGTGTTTTCTTGCCCGGTATCCCGACGGTTGGCCCGTTGATCCTGGCCTCGCTCTTTTTGACCAAGAGCAGCCCTCGCCTGGAACGCCGATTGGTCCGCAATCCATTCTTTGCCAAGTACCTGCCGTACCTGGACGGGACGAGTGAAATGTCAACTCGGGCCCGCCTCATTTCGATTCTGCTGATGTGGACCAGCATTGGCGTCAGTTGCCTGCTGCTGCGGTACGTGGGTAACAGCCCTGTCTGGATCACCTGGATCATCGTTCTGGCAGGATTGGTTGGGACCCTGTTTATCCTGAGGTTTGGCAAGTCCGGTGGTGGTCGGAGTATGCCGGTGGCTGAATCGCGCCAGTCGACGGACCGCGGTTGGTAACAAGTTTCCTGGTGCAGGTGGGGGAAGAGATAGCTGAACCCCTGAACCTTGCGCTCTGTTTTAACAAGGGTCGACCGGCAACTGGCAATACCTCTGGTAATTGGCCTGGATCGAGTCGTTCGGGTTCGGATGATACGTTTCCAACTCGAACGAGTTCCTGACAACGCTCCTCAAATCGGCCAGGTTGGCAATTTCTCCGCAGGCCATTGCCTGGACCAGTCCATTGCCGACAGCGGTTGCCTCGAACGGGCCAACCACTACGGTCTTGCCTGCCACGTCGGCGGTTAACTGGTTCAGCAGGCTGTTGCGGCCGCCGCCACCCACCACATGAATGCAATCGAATTGGCGGTCGAGCACCGATTCGAGTGATTCCACGTTCTGATGGTAGGCCATGGCCAAGCTTTCCAGGCAACAGCGGATGTACTGGCCCGGAGTCTCACATTCCGGCTGGCCGGTGGCGATGGCGTACTGGTTGATTTTCTCCAGCATGCCCCCGGTCAGAGAGAGGGGCGCGTGCTGCGGGTTCAATAGCGTTCGGAAGGGAGGGCTCTGCCGGGCGGCCTCGGTCAGTTCGGCATAGCTGAATTCCTGGCCACCTTCGACCAGTCCGGCCCGGCATTGTTGGACGAGCCAGAGACCGGCGATATTTTTCAGGAAGCGGATTGTTCCATCGATACCGACCTCATTGGTAAACATGGCTGCCTGGGCTGCCTCAGAAACGCAGGGATCGGTCAATTCGGCTCCCAGCAATGACCAGGTACCGCTGGAAATATAAGCCCAGTCAGAGCCTGGTCCGGCTGGCACAGAGGCTACTGCAGCGGCCGTATCGTGCGAAGGCGGCAGCACGACCTGGACCGTGGCGGGCAGCCCTGTCTGTTCGGCCAGGCCTGGCAGGATGGTCCCGATGCGCGTTGCCGGTGGTGTGACGTCGTGGCAGATATGCGTGGGCATTTTTAACGCCTCAAGCAGATCCTTGGCCCATTCCCCGGTATGGACGTTCAGCATCTGGCTGGTGGAGGCGATCGTGTGTTCACAGCTGAATTGTCCGCTCAACCAGTAGTGCAGCAGGTCGGGAATGAACATCAGACGCGCTGACTGTTGGACCAGTACCGGGTCTGCAGCAAACTGCGCATACAGCGAGTAGAGTGAGTTGATGTGCATCAATTGGATGCCGGTCGTCTGGTAGAGACGGTCCGCGCCCAGTTGTTGAACTACCTGTTCAAATGCGGCCGGGTTCCGGGCGTCTCGGTAGGTGTGCGGTAAGCCGCACAGTTCACCATCGGCCGAAACCAGTGCCCAATCGACACCCCAGGTATCTACCCCAACCGAGACGGGTTGTCGCGACTGTTGAGCACACCAGTCGGCTGCCCGTTCCAGGCCGGCGACAATTTCACGCCAAAGTTCGGGCAGGTTCCAGTGCAGACCTGTCGGCAGGTGAATGACGGAATTCGGAAAGCGGTGGACTTCACTGAATTCGACCTGGCCCTGGTCGAGCGTCACCACGATGACCCGGCCAGATTCTGCCCCAAGGTCAACGGCAATAAAAGCCTTGGACATCGGCATCCCTGTATCGATTGAACAAAATGACGGATCTCTTTGTAACCGATTTGCCGTTTTTTTTCTGCCCTTTCTGTTTCTTTTGGCGTCAACTTTAAGGGGCCATTTAAGGAACCTCGCTGGGTGGTTGCACCAAGCCAAACCAAATTTCCAACAAACGGTCAATTTCTGAAACTTTTCTCATCGGTTTGGGTTTACGTAAAAGTCCAACTACGGGAGTTCGTTCCAGCGTGCCCTGAGGTGGTTGGATTGATAGCGGGTCGCGCCCTGCAGAGAAGGTCCCGCACCTTCGATTCGGTCCGACCCGCTTTCTTGTAGGACGCTTGGGCAAAGGCAGGTCCGCTATCGCTGCACTGCCTGACAAGAACCGATAGAGTGCTGGCGATCAAGAATCGGGGCTGTTTTTGCTTAACTAGCCCCTCATTTACCGTTTATCGGCCTTGTTGGCGGCAATTCATATCGGAGGAAATCACGGTTTCAACTATTATGGTCCCGGTCATTGCGTAACCCGTTGACACACGATTTCGGGCGAAGGCCCAGGCCCGCTCACGGGTCCCTGGTTCCATGAAACAGATCACCGTACCTTTTTTAGCGAATTTGGCAAAAATCCTGAGCGGAGCCACGGTGCGCTGGGTCGATTGCGAGCCGGATATTTGCCAGCGAGTCTATTTCGCCAATCATACCAGTCACCTTGATGCGCTTGTTTTATGGGCCTCATTGCCGAAGCAATTGAGGAACCTGACGCGGCCGGTGGCGGCGGCCGATTATTGGCAGGCGGGCCCCGTCCGCCGGTACATGGCCAGTGTTTTTAACGCGCTGTTGATTGATCGGACGAAGATCAAAGTTCACAATAGTCCGATCGACATGATGATACGCGAGATCAGGGACAAGTACTCGCTGATCGTTTTCCCTGAGGGCGGGAGGAACCCCACCGGGGAATTACGTGACTTCAAGAGTGGTTTGTACTACCTGGGAAAAAAGCGGCCTGACCTCGAACTGGTTCCCGTTTATTTTGACAACCTGAATCGAGTCATGCCCAAGGGTGAGTTCCTCCCGGTGCCGTTACTCAGTAGCATTTCTATTGGTTCTCCAATCTGGCTGGAAGCCGGTGAAGGAAAAAACGAATTTCTCACCCGGGCGCGCCAAGCCGTCCTTAACCTGAAACAGTAAAAAGAGAAGACGTGCTGGATTCCTTTTTTGATTTCGAATCGCTCGATTGGGCCACGATCATCCTGATCCTGATCGTGTTCGTTGTGCTTGGTGCGCTGTTTACTGCCGGGCAAATATTGCGTCGGCAACCGGAATCAAATTTTGACAAGGCGATCATACGGACCTTCAACCGCCGGGTTGGCGCGTGGCTGACGATCTGCGTCATGTTGGTGGTGGCACTCTGCCTGAGCAAGGTGGTGACAGTTGTCTTCTTTGGCGTTCTTTCGTTTTGGGCACTGCGAGAGTTCATTACGATGACGCCGACCCGTCGGGCGGATCATCGAACCTTGTTCTGGGTGTTTTTCGTTTTTACACCGATGCAATATGTCCTGGTCGGTCTTGACTGGTACAACTTTTACACGATTCTGATCCCCGTTTACGTTTCGTTGTTTATCCCAGCAAGGATCGCATTTACCGGAGATCACAAACGCTTCCTTGAGCGTTCTGCCAAAATTCAATTTGGTGTTTTGATCTGCGTTTACGCCCTGAGCCATGCCCCCGCGCTCTTGTACCTCGACTTGGTGAAATACAATCAGTCGACCGGTGTCTGGGAGCCGTGGAGCGGTAAGCCGACTGGACTGCTGTTCTTTTTCATTGTGATGGTCCAGGTGAGTGACACCTTGCATTTCGTCTGGGATCGGCTGTTTGGTCGATACGTGATCGCCGCGGCCATCAACCCGACCAAGACCTGGGAAGGCTTGATTGGAACGGTTTGTAGCACGGCAGTGGTCGGCATGCTGATCCAGTTGCTGTTGCCTGACGTGACCCCGTTCACCTGGTACGGTGCCGGTTTCATGGCCGTACTGATCAGCGTGATGGCGTCCTCTGGGAGTATGACGATGTCGGCCATTAAACGGGACCGGGGAATCAAGGACTACGGAACGCTTGTGACCGGTCACGCGGGCGTTCTCGATCGGATTGACTCCGTCTGTTTTGCCGCACCCATATTTTTCCACGTCACCCGTTTTTGCCTGGCCGAACCGACCGTCGTGCGGGATCCTGACGGAATCGTCGCCCAGTTCCTGAATTTCCTTTTGACTTGATAGCAATTAATTAAACTCAGGCAGAGGGATTGGATTCAGGTCTATGGAAGATATTAAAGCAGCGATTGAACAGCTGGGGCTCGCTGAAGCCTTGGCCGATCTGGATGACGCCTGTTTGCACAAGGTTCGCCAATACGCGGTGCTGTTGTGGATCAAGAACCAGCAAATGAACCTGACCCGGCACACCACGTGGGAGCAGTTTGTGGCGAGGGACCTGTTGGATACGGTGGAACTGTCATCCTTGATTCCCCCTGACATCGAGGTGCTCGACGTCGGCTCGGGTGGGGGCGTTCCCGGTCTGTTGCTGGCGATCTTGCGGCCGGATCTCAAATTGACGCTTACTGATTCCGTCGGTAAAAAGGCGGCCGCCTTGGGAGAGTTTGCCGCCGCCCTGGAAATGGATGTTGAGATCTATAATGAGCGGGCAGAAGCGGTCTTGGAGGACGTGCGATTTGACGTCACGATCGCCCGGGCGGTAGGACCAATGGTAAAAATCTGCCGTTGGTTTGAAGGTCACTGGCCTTCGGTCGGTCGCTTGTTGGCGATCAAGGGGCCGAAATGGCCAGAGGAACTGGAGCAGGCGAACCAGGCGAATGTGACAGGCGGGATCACGGTGACCCCGCTCAAAGAGTACGCCAGTCCGGGAACCGAATGGAAGAGCGTGATTCTCGAGATGCGAGCCAGGCCAGAACTTCCCTGATTGAGCCCTTCCGGTTCGTTCATCCTGGTCTGATCTATCCTGATTAAGGGCACCCGGATCGGCCTGTTCTCGCCCAGCCGACGGATGCCGGTAAAATCCGTATCGACGGGCGGATTAAATTGGTCTATAAACTGCCCGTCCTGTTTTTACGGTGGTTTTAAACGTGTCCGTTAAAACAACCGGAAACGAAATTTTTTTTTGTGACTAAGGGCAAATATTGAGTGTTCAAGGTGCCGATAAACAGAAAAGTTCACTTGGGCTAAACCCCAACTTCATGTTTTGATGTATAGTTAATTCAGGCCGGTTCATTCCGGTTCAAAGAATCAGATACCTCCGGCAACATACGGCTGAGGGACCATTTTTTTGGGTAGGCCAAAATCATTATCGGCTAGTGCTCAGCACGTCGGATTTTCGCCTGTCTCCCAGTAGCTCCCATCGCTACATCTTGCTGGAGTATCTAATAAATGCCGCATTGTACGAATTCGTCTTTGCGGTTTTTTTATGCGCCGTGGTTGTCACTGGCTCTCTTTCCCGGCCGCTCCATCAACAGCGGCTCGGTCGTCTCGGATTCTGGATCCGCTTGTTGCAGCCGTTGCTAGGCGGTACAACCAATGCCTGTGCCGTGCTGGTTTCGTGAAGTGCATAATTTGAGTTCTGGTCATGAGTTTCACGCTGTTCACCCTGATTAACCTGGCCGTCGCGCTGGGCCTGATGGCCCAGTTGTGGATCATCAGCGTGATCCGTAAAGATGCCTCGGTGGTCGATCCATTTTGGGGAGCCGGTTTTGCTGTTCTGGCGGTCGTCTCCGCCCTGCTGGTCGACGTGCCGGATGCCCGGGTTTGGCTGTTGATGGGCATGGTCGTCATCTGGGGCTGTCGCTTGAGCTTCTACTTGACGCTCCGCAATCGTGGCAAGGGAGAAGATCGACGGTACGTGGCGATGCGGGAAAAGCAGGGGGATCGATTCTGGTGGTACAGCCTGTTCAGCGTCTTTTTCCTGCAGGGCGCGATCATGTGGTTCGTATCGCTGCCGATCCAGGCGGGGATGTTTTTCGCGACGGGCCTGCCGCTGGGATTGCTCGATGGGGTCGGTTTGCTGGTCTGGTTGATCGGGTTGCTGTTCGAGTCGGTGGGCGATTACCAGATGGCCCAGTTTAAATCAGATCCGGAAAATCGCGGGAAGGTCATGGACCGAGGTCTGTGGAGTTTGACTCGTCACCCGAATTATTTTGGTGATTTTATGGTCTGGTGGGGACTCTACCTTGTCGCCTGTGCGGCGGGTGCCTGGTGGACCCTGCTCAGCCCGGCCCTGATGTCGTTCCTGTTGATCAAGGTTTCCGGTGTTGCCCTGCTGGAAAAAGATATCGAGCAGCGTCGACCTGGCTACCGTGATTACATTCGATCGACCAATGCTTTTTTTCCCGGTCCACCCCGTTCCGTTCATGACGATCATTCGAGCTCGGACGCCAGTCCACCCGTTTGAGAGTTGTGGCGCAGCGCGGGAAGATCGACTGGGATGGCTGATGCCGGGAACCCTCAGTGTGCGCCGGGTTGCTGCTTATTTCCCCTTGCCTGTTTTCTCGGAATCGAGTTTCGCCTTGTGGGCCTTGAATTCGGGCCAGCTCAATTGACCATCCTGATCGGTATCGGCCTCGGGGTGTTTCTTGAAGTGCCGGTCTTTCCAGTAGGCTGCATCGCGTTCGGTCGTTTTCTGTCCGGCAGCTGATTTCTCCTGGGGCTGCCAGGCAGGTTGTGGCGGAACCAGCAGTTTTTTTGGGGAATTGAGCCGGTTGGTTAACTGTTCCCGGAATTCCTGCAGACGCGATTGCAGGTCGGGTCTTTCGGCCAGGTTCATCCATTCGTGGGGATCTTCGGAGGTCCGGTACAGTTCTTCCTTGCCGTTTTCATAGCGGATATACCGCCAGTCTTCGGACCGGAGGGAATAGCTTTCCCGGGATGGGTCGTATTTGGCTCGCCACTTGTACAGGGCGGTCAGGGCGGCCTCCGGCCCCGACCATTTTCCGCGGGCAGGATCCGACAGGAGAGGCGCCAGGGAATGGCCGTCCAAGGGGTGGCCCGCCTCGGTCTTGCGTGTCTCTCCCTCAAGGCGGCAAAGTTCGACCAGGGTGGGGTAGAGATCGACCAGGGAGACAGCTTGACGACAGAACGTGTTGGGCGCCGCGGCGCCCGGGGCACGAATGATCAAGGGCACGCGAGTGCTCTCCTGCCAGAGCGAATTTTTGTAAAGGTAATCTTTTTCGCCCATACCCCAGCCGTGGTCACTGGTCAGGATGACGATCGTATTCTCATCCAGACCTGTTTCCTCGAGCGCATCGAGGATCTTTCCAACCTGTTCATCGACCGAGGCAACACTTGCCAGATACGCCTGGATAAACCGTCGCAGCCCTTCGTCGGATTCTGCGTACGAGGCCGCCAACTGCGTAAACAACCGTGTTCCCATATCGGCAGTCCGCTCGGAGCTCGGTTCTTTTTCCGACGGCAGACCGCGGACCGTGTGCGCGTACGTATCGGCGACGTCGTCTTCCAGGATCTCGGGCAAACGGATCTCGTCCAGCGGGAACATGTCAAAGAAACGCTGCGGAACGATCAGCGGCGTGTGCGGTCGAATGAAACCGATTCCCATGAAAAACGGGCGTCCCGATTTTTCCTCGGCCAGAGACTGCAGTTGGTCGACCGCCCATTGCCCGTTCCTTTCATCGGCCGTCATCCCGGCTCGTCCCTCGACACCAGGGACCAGCGGTTGGACGTCGTTCCAGCCTCCGGTCAGCCAACGGTACTGTTTCCCGTCGGGAAAGGTGCGATCCTGAAAATCAACCAGAGGGCCGAAGGAACCATCAATCTGACCGATTTCCCGGAATGGGGCCGGTACATCCGGGTGGGCCACCCGTTGTTTTCCGTCGAAAGCAAACGGTCCGTAATCAGCCCGATTGCCGAACGTCTCCCACTGCTTACGGTCGAGTTGGTGCATCAGTTTACCCGTACCCAGAGTGTGATAGCCATTGGCGCCAAAATGTTCCATCAAGGTTCGCGAGTTGTTCAGGACTTCATACGTGTTCCAACGCGTGAAGCCGAAACAGCCGGAATGGTGAGGGTAGATGCCGGTGAAAAAACTGGCCCGCGATGGCCCGCAGATCGGGATCGTGCAGTGGGCTTGCAGGAAACGAACGCCGGTTTGGCTCAAACGCTGAATGTTGGGGGTTCTGGTTTGTGGGTGTCCGTCATACCCCTCCACGTAGTCGTTCAGGTCATCGCAAACAATCAAGAGAACGTTGGGCTGGTCGGCCGGTAAACAAGCTGTGCCGAGTCCGGCGATTCCTGTAGCCAGGAAAAACAGTGTGGCAGTTCTGAGTATGGGATTCATGGGAATCGGGTCCGGGCACCTGAAATAGTATTTACAATGGGCGTCACGCGATGGTATTAGGATACTAGCCCAAACATGTCTATTCTTGAAATTTCCAGATTTCAATCAAGTTCCCCACGGGACGATTGCCAGGCTGTCTGTCGTACCCCGCGGTCTGATAGAAGCGGATGAACTGGCGTTTGAGTTTGTTTTTTTTCGATTCCGGTTAGAATAATCGAGTGGGCAATTCGGTTCTGCATCGGTTCTGCATCGGTACTGTAGCCACTGTTCTTCGTCCGTTCCCAGCCCCTGTGATCCTCATGAAGCCAGTAAGAGTTCGGTTGTTTTGCAGAGCCTGCGGTCTCTCGATCGCCTGGATGATGCTCGCCGTGCCAGGGGCGAAGGCCCAGGAGCGAGTCGATTTCGAGCGGGACATCCAACCAATTTTGGAAGAACACTGCTGGCACTGCCACGGTGCCGACGAACAGGAATCGGGGCTGCGGCTGGACCTTCGACAATCGATGCTGGCAGGCGGGGACTACGGTCAACCGGCGATCGTGCCTGGGAAGCCGGGCAAAAGCTACCTGCTGGAAGTGGTCAATCATCTCGACGAAGAGATGGCGATGCCGCCCGACGGAGAAAAATTACCGCCGGAGATGATTGAACGATTGCAGCGCTGGATTGAACAGGGCGCTCCCTGGCCGGGTCAAATGGAGAAGGTGACTCGAGAAAAATCGACGCACTGGGCGTTCCAGCCGATCGAGCGACCGACCGTGCCGCAAGTGGCCAGTCTTTCTCCTATCGATGCCTTCCTGCAGAGGCGCTTGCAGCGGGAAGGCCTCGGTTTCTCTGAGGAGGCGATTCCGGCCAACTTGATTCGTCGCGCCTCGATCGTCCTGACGGGGCTGCCACCCACCAGCGGGCAGATCCAGGCATTTGAACGTGACTATCGACAAGATCCGACAACTGCCTACGAAGAACTGGTCGAGCGTTTGCTGGCCTCACCTCATTTCGGTGAACGCTGGGCCCAACATTGGCTCGACGTAATCCGCTGGGCCGAGACCAACGGTTCTGAAAGTAACCTGTATCGCAAGAATGCCTGGATCTACCGGGACTATGTGATTCGCTCGTTCAATGAAGACAAGCCGTATGACCAGTTTCTCCGCGAACAACTGGCCGGGGATAGGCTCGGGGTGGGGGAGGCGACCGGTTACCTGGTGGCTGGGCCGCACGTTCCGGTCGCTACGGTCGGCCAGGAACCGGTGGCGCGGCGACAGGCGCGGGCCGACCGGATGGACGAGATCCTGCAAACCGTGGGGGCATCGGCGCTCGGTTTGTCGATTGGCTGTGCCCGTTGCCACAATCACAAATTCGACCCGATTTCGATCCGGGATTACTATGCCATGTCGGATGTCTTCCAGGACATCGAGTTCGGCAGTCGTCTCCCGGAACTGTCGCCGCAACACCCCAGGAAAATGCGGGGAAACGTGTTGCGCGACGAACTGGCCGAGCAGCGGGCCGTATTGCGCACTACGGGGCCCTGGCAGGAAGATTGGAATGGGTATCGCGAACTTCACTTTCCCAAGACGAAGACCGGGGCGGTCCGCATTTCGTTCCAATGGAAGGGTGCCCGGGTCGACGAGCTGGAAATCCTCGGTCCGCGCCAATGGCAGAAGAACCTGGCGCTGGCCCGCGACGGGACCCAGGCAAAATCGGTCAAGGCTTACGAACAACCACGGGGCGAACTCTGGAAGATCAACGACGGTCAATATGGGACCGAGGCTTGGGCGGTCAAATGGCCTCAGGACGGGAAAGAGAAACCGTGGGTCGAATTCACGTTTTCCGAGCCGCAGGTCGTGAACCGGATTCGGTACAGTTCCAATCGGCAGGATGCGATGCAGACGGATTACCTGGAAGGGATGGGCCGTTTTAACGTCAGCCCACTGGTAGTCGAAACCCTGGATGCCGAGGGCAATTGGAAGAAGGTATTTGTGCCGGGTCGGTTGCCTCAGCTGGACAAGCAACACCCGGAGCGTGAACCCGCGTTGGCGACGATCCAGGCGACGATCGAGAAATTGTCGGAGGAAGGTCCCCAGCCAAGTTTCGTCGGCAAACGGATTGAGCCTGCCAAGTCGTACGTCTTGCAGCGTGGCAGTCCGGAAGATCCGCGAGACGAGGTTCACGCGGCTGGCCTGGAAGAACTGGAGGGCGGACTCGGTTTGCCGATCGACGCGAGCGGGCCCGCCAAACGGCAAGCGTTTGCTCGCTGGTTGACCGGTGGCCAGCACCCGTTGACGGCCCGCGTGGCTGCCAATCGCTTGTGGTATCACGTCTTTGGTAGCGGGATCGTGGCGACCACCGCTGATTTTGGATTGGCCGGTAGTCGGCCCAGTCACCCGGAGTTACTCGATTGGTTGGCCAGCGAGTTGCGACAGCCGAAGGATCCGGATGTCCAGCCGTGGTCGGTCAAGCATCTGCTTCGCCAGATGGTCCTGTCCCGCGCCTTTCGTCAGGACCATCGCCCGAATCCCGAGGCCATCGCCAAGGACGCCGATTCGCTCTGGTTGTGGCGGTTTCCACCCCGTCGTCTGACGGCCGAGGCGATTCGCGATTCGATCCTGCAGGCATCCGGTTCCCTCGACCTGCAAATCGGTGGCAAGGGCTACCGCATCCACAATGTCAAGAAACGGTACGCCCAATGGAAAGTGCTCGACAATCACGGGCCCGCCACCTGGAGGCGGATGATCTACCAGGAACGGATGCGGCGGGTCGATGACCAGATGTTCACTGCCTTTGATTTTCCCGACTGTGGCCAGGTGCGACCTCAACGGCCCATTTCGACCACACCGCTACAGGCGCTCAACCTGTTGAACAGTGATTTCGTGATGAGCCAGTCCGAGCTGATTGCCCAACGCGCGATGCAGGAATCGGACCAGGATCTACCGGAGGCGGTTCAACGCTGTTTCCAGCTGCTCCTCGGGCGAGATGCAGCAGAGGACGAATTGGCCGGTTGTCTCGAACTGGCCCGTGACCACGGTTTGACGCTCGTTTGCCGGGCGATCCTCAATTCGAATGAATTTTCACTCCTCCAGTAGAACCCTCCAGTAGAACGGATCGGCCGATGCACAACGCAGAACGACTTTCGAACCAGGGCCGGCGCCTGCTCGATCGGCGCTTTTTTCTGGGAACGGCCGGTTTGTCGATCAGCGGGATGGCCCTGGCCAGCCTGCTCGATCAGGACGGCCTGCTGGCTGATGACAAGCCGCTCACGGCCGGGGGCAAAGTTCCCATTCGCCCCGACATCAATCCGAACCGGCCGTACGCGCCGCGGCCCGCCCATTTCGAGATGCCAGCCAAACAGGTGCTGGTGATCTATTGCCCCGGTGCGGTCAGTCATATCGATACGTTTGACTACAAGCCCGCCTTATTCCAACAGCATGGCAAGAAACCACCGGGCCTGCCGGCGGTCACCTTCGAAGGTCCCTCTGGCAACATTGCCCAACCGTTCTGGGAATTCAAACCGCGCGGGGAAACGGGCAAGATGGTCTCCGAACTGTTGCCCCACCTGGCCGAGCAGGTGGACGACTTCTGTTTCTTTCACGCGCTGACCACCGAGACCAGCGCCCACCCGCAAGGCGAGAATTTCTTCAACACCGGGTTCACGATGGAGGGCTTCCCTTCGCTGGGAGCGTGGGTGACTTACGCCCTGGGAACCGAAAACCAGCAGTTACCCGCTTTTGTGGCCATCAATGATCCCCGCGGGTTGGCCCGCAGTGGCAAGAACAATTTTGGCAACGGTTTTCTGCCCGCTGCCTTCCAGGGGACCGACTTCAACGCCAAACATCCGCCGGCTAACCTGCAGCGACCGGGCCGCGTATCGGCCGAGGCCGATCGGCAAACCGTGGAACTGTTGCAACAGCTCAACGCGCAACACCTGCAACGTTTTCCGGGTGATGCCGACCTGGCCGGGCGCATCGCCAGTTACGAGTTGGCTGGCAAAATGCAGACCTCCGTTCCCCAGGTAATGGATCTTACGGGTGAGACCGAAGCGACGCTCAAGGCGTATGGCGTGGAGGGTGGTAGTCCGCTGCGGGGCGAGTATGCACGCAACTGCATCCTGGCGCGGCGCCTGCTGGAACAGGGTGTACGGGTCGTCCAGTTGTTCAACGGTAGCGACCCGGCCGGTGGTAATGGGATTACCAACTGGGATTCCCATGCCAATATTGCCAAGACGCATGCGATGCAGGCGGAGATCATGGACCAGCCGACCGCAGCCCTGATTAGCGATTTGAAACAGCGCGGCATGCTGGATCATACACTGGTCGTCTGGGCAACCGAATTTGGACGGATGCCGTTCCTGCAGGCCAACGGGACCGGTCGCGACCACAACCCGGGAGCCTTTACCTGTTTCCTGGCCGGTGCCGGCGTGAAGCCAGGCTTCAGCTACGGGGAGAGTGATGATTTCGGGTTCAAGGCGGCCGTGCATCCAACGTCGGTCTACGATTTCAACGCCACGCTGTTGCACCTGATGGGTCTGGACCATGAGCGACTGACGTTCTATCACAATGGACTCGAACGCCGCCTGACCAATGTGCACGGTCACGTCGTGCACGATGTCCTGAGCTGATGCTCTCGAACCGACGGGGCAGGGAAGCGTTCAAGAATCCTCGGGAGTGACTGGCTCGGCATCGACCCGGTTCAAAAGTTTGCTCTGGTTGATCAGGATTTTGCCGATCCCGATCACGAGGATTCCACCTACCAGGGTCGGTAGGGAACTCGAGACAACCATCACCAAACTGATGAAATTTTCGATCTGAATCAGGGACACCATCGCACCGAAATGAAGAATGCCGAGCAGGGATAGTCCAATCCCCACGATCACCAGAAAATCTGCCAAAGCATGTCCATGAGTTTTTCGGTTCGGGTTCATCGAGTACTCCTTTTTTGAAGAGAAGACAGGGAACGGTTGTCAGGGGATCGGTACCCAATCAGCGGTTCCCTGGTTTCAGTGGCCAATCACTTAATCTTCGTTAATAGCTGCTGAAGGTAGGCTCGGCTTCGGTTGATTTCCTGGGTCACCAGTGTCGCCGATTCAAGAATCGGTATTCCCCGTGGAACCGGGTGCATGAAAATCTCGGTCCAGCCAGCGTAGTCGATCTGTTTCAGTGCCTCGAGGATCGGTTGGAAGTCGAGCGGACCCCGGCCGGGCAATTGGAGCAGCTCCTGTTCCTTCGGCAGACGCTGGTGACAGCCGTCTCCATGTTGCCAGGCGTAGAAGACCTCGATCGCGCTGCCCAGCGATCCGATCAGGGCGGCGATCGCCTGGGCGTCCTGCGGCAGGTGATACGGGGCCAGCGCCACGCCGAGTTGTTCGTTCGGCCGCAAGTCGACCAGCCACTTGAGTGAATCGGCCGATTCGAACAGGCCGTTGGCATGATTTTCGATGGCGATCGTCACGTCGCACGCCGCGGCCAACTCGAGGTGCGGTTTCATCTTTTCCACGAAACCTTTAACCGCTTCCTTCAGCGACGCGCCTTGCAGTCCGGCCGGTCCACCGCCCCCGGTCACGATCGTCCGACAGCCAAATCGATGGGCCAGCTTCAGCTCCTCTTTCAGGCCGAAGGGCCCCAGCTTGTACTGGGTCAGGCAACCGAGTTGGACCTGGTTTTTTTGCAGCAACTCGCCAAACCGCGTTTCTCCCAGATCGTCCAGCTGTTCCCGTTGATTCCCGTGGACCTTCGGCCACAGGTCGATCGCCGTGGCCCCTGTTCGGCTGACTTCCGGCAGGATCTCGCCCAGGTAGAGGTAGCCGTACATGCAGGAGGCCAACAGGTACTTCAACTCAAACGGTTTCTGCTGGTGGTCGCCAAGTTCGGATCCGAGCAGTGGCACGGCACAGGCCGCAGCGGTGGTACGGCCGAATTCCCTACGGTCGATTGGCCGGTCCGTACATTTGCCTGGTTCCTGCATCGGTCTCCTCCCGTCACTTAGCCGATCTCAAAACCGCGACGTTGTTCCCGCTTCAGATGGGCATTCGCAGGCGGGTCGTTGACGAATTCTTCCCGCACCGGGTCCCAGTCAAGCGGGCGGTTCACGCGCAGGGCAATATTGACCAGGTGACAGGTGCTGACGCTGCGATGTTGGCTTTCCAGGTCCGAGATCGGCGTTTTCCGGCTGTCGATGCAATCGAAAAAGTTACCCATATGGTTGATGATGGCGTCCAGTTTTCCCGACCTTTCCGGACGCTCCAGGTTGTCCTGGGGATAGAGCGTGAAATTGTCACGCGGGAGCGGGTTCTCTGCCAGGGCCTCGACCGGTGCCCCCGACAGTGTTCCACGGTTGACAAAGATCCGCCCCCGGTCCCCCTCGAACAGGATACCGCGACGGCCCTGGTCGGCGACCTGCAATTCGACCCCGTTGGCATAGCGGATGGTGGCCGCAAAATGAGTCGGCACGTTGTAGCCATCGGCGACGTCAGGAAACCCGCCTCGAGCGGTTACCTGGACCGGTAGGCTGTCGATCGCCCACTGGGCGATATCGATATGATGGGCGCCCCAGTCGGTCATCTTGCCGCCGGAGTATTCCATCCACCAGCGAAACGTGTAATGACAACGTTCCGGGATGTACGGGACGTCGGGCGTTTGACCCTGCCACAGGTCCCAGTTGATGTGGGATGGAACGGGGGCCGTTTTAAAAGGGCCGCCTGTTGGATTCTTGTCGGTGTTGCAGGTGACTTTGCGGAGTTTGCCGATCCGTCCCTGGCGGACCATCTCGACCGCTCGGCGAAAACGGGAATCGCTCCGTTGCCAGGTCCCGACCTGCACGACCTGGTTCGACTGGCCTACCTTGTCGCGCAGGACCTTCCCTTCATCGATCGTTAACGTCAGCGGCTTTTCACAGTAGACATCTTTGCCGGCCGCCACCGCATCGATCAGCATCTGCGTATGCCAATGGTCCGGTGCGCCGATCAAGACGACATCGATGGCCGGGTTGTTTAGCATATCCCGGTAATCTTCGAAAATCCGCGGTGTGCTGCCAAAGCTGGATCGGGCCTGTTCCCGCACATGACGGTCGACATCGGCAATGGCCACGATATCCCCATACAGTCGCGCCTTTTCAGTGATTACGCTCCCTTGGTACCGCATGCCGATCGCAGCGATGCCGGCCCGCTCGACCCGCGCCCGGGGCCGCTCGGACAGAGCGATCGCTGGCCGCTGCAACCAGGGCAGGCCTGCTGCCAACAGGGTAGATTGACCGACAAACTGCCGCCTGGAGAAATGCTTCGGCATGAAGGAAAGCCTCGAGACACATTCGGGGAAGGAGGGGATACTTGCGGCCCGATGTCGGGCTATCTACCAGTTTACCTTTCCGACTGACCAGCGGGTAGTCGGACGGCTGGGCCCTGAGTCACAAGCGTATCCCAAGATACGGTTCTGTTGAACAATCTATCCGAGAATCTGGGCCTTTGAGGGCCCCGGGCAGGGCCCATTCAAGCGGTGCGGCTTGGCGGGCAGCCACCTAGCGTCACTTAACGCTTTGGCCTCTGTTTATCGCCTCCCCCGGCGCTGGCGATTCTGGCGGTTGTCGATGGCACCATCGTTGGAGACCTCGTTCTCGAACTGAATCCGTTGACGCCTGCCGGCCTGGACGTGCTGTTCGTAGTTTTTACGAACTTCGACCTGGGCAAAGTCCCGGTTGGCTTTCAGCAAGGCCTGCTTGATCTTCGCCGTGTCGGCGTCCAGTGGGACCTGCTGAAGGACTTTACCATTCAGCCCGAACTGACTCGAGCGGACGATCAGGATGCCCGAATCACGATCCGCACCCTCAATCACTGCCTGCCAACCACGGTCCGTTCGGCGATCGATAAAATCGAGATGGAACTTCCCGATGATCTCATCCTCGTTGAATAACGATTTCAATTTTTTTTCCACGTCGGCGCGGTCAGTCGTTTTTGTAGAGATCACGACCAGGGGACGTTGATCGGCCGACGCACAATTCAAAGCCTGTCGCAGCGAGTGGAAATCCTGTAAGCCGGTAACGAGACCGTTTTGCCGGGGCGTGTACCGACTGGCAATCCGTTGCATCTGGTTGATGATCGAGTCGTTCTGATTTCCGCTGGTATCCGTTCGACTTCGGCCTCGGATCATGGCCATGCCGGGTGATCGTCCTGCGGCCGTGAGTGGTTCGGTTCCATTGGGGCTGAGAATGACAAACGCCGTGTTGGCCAGGTTCCCGTTCAGGACTTTCCTGACCAGTGCCTCCGATTCCTTGTTTTCAAACGTCTCGATCCGAATGCAGACAAAATCCCGCGAGGCTTCGATAAATTCGGTGGTGGAGAACAGACTGTTCTGCGCTTTGGTGTAGCCCGGTCAGAAGACGCCTGGCACACCGGAACAGGTCGTGGCGGCCGACATGAAGAAGATCGGTCGGTTGGAGCGTTGCGCCTCGGCCAGGCCAGTCTCCCAGGTGGTGTACCAAGCCACACCCGCATCCCCGATGGCCAGCGGGTTGGAATCGGCATCGCCCAGCAGGTCCCGCTTCCCATCCGGCTGTCCACCCATTTGACGCGCACCGCGTTGACCTGCCCGCTGGCGGTCACGTTGCGGGTGGGCCTCAACGAACGACCCCCACAAGAGTGTCAAACCGATGCCCCAAACCAATGTTCTGATCATGATCGTATCCCCAGGAATCCCTGTGCTGTCGCCTGCTGCCTTCGGTAACATAATACACGTAATGATTCACGTTCGTGGACACCGAATTGGGAAAAAAATCACCTCCGCCAAGTGAGATGCGGCAACTGCCCGGCCGGCGATTTTGATCGTCAAGCTTCGCTGCCATGTCCGGCCCGGGGAATTCACTGGGTGACCGGGACCGGTCCCTCGGTAAGATGCTGCAGATTAGTCGGGTAATCCTCGCCGACAAAGGCAGAGACCCGGACTGTGTCCAGCGGATAGTTGGGCGGAATTTGAAAGGTCACCTTCAATTCCCCTCTCCCTTCGGCCGACTGGACGATCCGCTCGATCCGCTGTCCCTCGGCATCCTTGAGAGTCACATGGAACTTTTGGGATCCCAATGCGTTGCCCAGCTTGTGACGGATGAGGATCGGGAACGGTTGGCCTGCCTGGGCCTGCTTGGGCAATTCCAGCTGGAACAGGTTCTTTCTCTTTGGATTATTTTGTTGCTTGTTGTTCCGCTGGTTTCCCGGTTTGTTAACTCGCTCTTTAGCCCTTCTCTCGTTTGCTTCTGCTTGTAACTTGTCGACGAAGGTGCTGACAAACGCGGGATCGTTGCGATTCTGAAAAACGGGCAGCAATGGATCGTTCGATTCCCGCATGATTCTTTCCATCGCCTGCCGATGGCGGGCCAATGGTTCGGCGTAAGCTGGGTCATCCACCAGGTTGTGCAGCGCGTCCGGGTCGTTCTCGTAATCGTAGAACTCTTCCGGGACACCGTGCTCAAAAAGTTTGAGCCGCGCGGCGACAGCGGGGTTGTCGGGGGCGACCTGGTTCATGGCCCGGAACGCCATCGTCCCCCGTGTGGCTGTCTGGAAGGTCCGTTTCCCGTCGGACCAGGGGTTGAAGATGTAGCCGTATTTCTTCGATTCGACGCTTCTCATCGGGCTGCGGTTGCGGCCCGAGTTTTCGTTGTGGAACTTGTAGACCACATCCCGGCCCTTTTGTTTCTTGCCGCGCAGGGTGGGCAGGAAGGATCGGCCATCGAGGCCATTGGGCACGTCGGCGCCGATGATTTCCAGCAGTGTCGGCACCAGGTCGACGGCCGAGATCATATGGTCCCGATCGACGCTGTCTGGCTCGGTGATACCGGGCCAGCGGACAATCCAGGGAGTCCGCGTACTGTGATGCCAGACCGCCGTCTTGGCAAAGGGGAGGGGCATGCCATGATCGGACAGGAAGAACACGATCGTGTTCTCTGCCTCGCCCGATTCCTCCAGTCCTTTCATGATCTGGGCCACACAATCATCGGCGCGCCTGACGGACGAATAATAGTGGGCCAACTCGGTGCGGATGTCGGGGTGATCGAACAGGAAGCCCGGGATCGGGACTTCATCCGGTTGGTAGACCCGGGTTGGGACATGGGGATCGTCGATTTTTTTCCCTTTGTTGTTGATGCCGTAAAACGGCTTGTGGGGATCCGAAATGTTGACGTTCAGGCAGAACGGTTTTCCTGCCTGCTTGGCCATTTCGATCCCGCGTTTTGTCGAACGGTAATAACTTTGTGGGTCCTTGATATGCTGCTTCTCACCGTCGATCAGCGTCAGGTCGGCATCCCAGGCATACGGCTGATAAGGTGTCGAATGCGAGACCTTGCCCCGGATGCCGACAAAATAACCGGCCCCTTTCATCAGGTCGACAAGGTGAGGGTAGTTGGCATCCTTGACCTGGTAAAATCCCTCGACGCCCGTGTTGTGGGAATACCGACCGGAAAACAGGACATTGCGGGAAGGGTAACAGCTTCCCGTTTGCACGTGGGCGTGATGGTAGCGAAGCCCCTGGCTGGCCAGTTTGTCGATATTGGGCGTGGTGCCTGGCAACTGGCAGCCAAACGCGCCGACCGAGTCGCAGCTCATGTCGTCCACCGTCACAATCAGGATGTTGGCATCGACCCCGAACTCAGTATCCTGAGCTGTGGCCAGGCGGTTGCCCGCAAGTGCTGCCAGCAGCGCGAACAGGAATGAAACAAGCAATCGGAATCCCATGAAATCTGTCCTCGAAATGATCGACACGAAACCGGTTCCCGATCGCAGATGATCAATCGGGACTTGGCAGTAAGATTCTCTTGATTATACCAGCCCGCTGCACCGGGAAACATATGACCGTGCAATGGTTGGCCCTGCCTCACGGATGTTTTCAGTGGTAGACTGGGAATCGACAGATTGGTTGACACTTGTCGACCATAACTAACACAATCGGAGGGTGCCAAGGTGGAAGCAGGGTTAGCCCCGGGAGTCGAGCTGGTTGGGGTCAGCAAGCGATTTGACGACAGTATCGACGTCGTCGATCGTGTCGACTTGACGATCCCGGCCGGCAAATTCGTCGTCCTGCTCGGTCCGACCGGGTGTGGCAAGACCACGATTCTGCGCATGGTGGGTGGCCTGGAATGTCCCGACGAGGGAGAGATCCGGTTCACCCAATCTGCGCCCCGGACGGCATTCTGTTTCCAGGAACCCCGCCTGCTACCCTGGCGGAATGTGCGCCGTAACGTCGGCCTGCCGCTGGAACTGGCCCGCCATCACGAGTTGGACGAGGTGGTCAATGACGTGTTGGAACTGGTCGAGTTGACCGATGCGGCTGAGCGGATGCCGGCTGCCCTGTCGGGTGGCATGAAGATGCGGACGTCGCTGGCGCGGGCCCTGGTTTCCAGCCCGGACCTGCTGTTGCTGGACGAGCCGTTTGGTGCCCTGGACGAAGTGACCCGGTTCCGTCTGGATGAAGATGTGGCCCGCCTGGTTCGCGGCCGGGATACGACCTCCTTGATGGTGACCCATTCGATTAGTGAAGCGGTTTTCCTGGCGGACGAGGTGATCGTCTTATCACCCCGCCCGGCACAGGTCGTCGAGCGGTTCCAGGTTGATTTTGGGGAGCGGCTGCCGCAGTGGCGGGCGACCCCGGAGTTCGCCCGGTTGACTTCCCAGGTTTACGAGGCGCTGCGAGCCGGCATGGGAGAACCGGTATGAAGGGAGGAGCGCGGTTCTGGTCGTTGAGCTGGCCACCCCTGTTGGTGGTTTGCCTGTTGCTAATCATCTGGCAAGTAGCCGTTGGTTTGTTTTCCATCCCTCCCTATATGCTTCCCTCACCGGTTCAGGTACTGCAGGCGCTGGTGGATGAGCCGTCCCGTCTTTTGGCGGCCACCGGGCGAACGGCGATGGCCATGCTGGTCGGGTTTGCCTGTTCTGCCATAGGGGGAATCGTATTGGGAAGCTGCCTGACCTGGGTCCCGCTGGCGCGGCGCGGGGTCTACCCCCTGACACTCATCCTGCAGATGGTCCCGCTGGTGGCGATCGCGCCGATGCTGGTTGTCTGGTTTGGCTGGGGGATTCCGAGTGTGATTGCAGCGGCCTGCATCGTTTCCATCTTTCCGGTGATCGCCAGCACCCTGGATGGTTTGCAATCGGTGGACCCAGGCTTGAGAGAACTGTTCCGGATCTACGGGGCGGGGAAGATGAGAACCTGGTGGATGCTCGGTTTTCCAGCCGCCTTACCCAATATCTTTACCGGCTTGAGAATCGCGGCGGGGCTTGCCGTGATTGGCGCGATTGTGGGAGAATTTGTCGGTTCCTACGGAGGTGACCAAGCGCCACTCGGTTCGGTCATCACCAGTGCACTCAAGCAAACCCGGACCGATGTCGTGTTTGCTGCGATTGCCTTGGCGGCCGCGCTGGGGTTTGCCCTGTTTGGATTGGTCAACCTACTGGGGTGGTGGCTATTGCGACGTTGGCATACGTCGGTTCATTGATTTTTTCAGGAAACACGCGGGAGTTGTATCATATGGGGTTTCGTTGTCTGCTTCTCTTGCTGATTGCCGGGCTGTTCGGTTGCCGTTCCGAAAAAGAAACCACAACGGAATCCACCCCGGGTCCGATGACGGTCCAGGTCCAGCTGAACTGGTTCCCGGAATCGGAGTTTGGCGGTCTTTACGAAGCTGAGCAGAACGGCTGGTTCAAGCAGGCCGGACTGCAGGTTGAACTGCTCAAGGGGGGACCGAGTGTTCCGGCTGCCCAGATGGTGGCCAGTGGTCAGGTCGACTTTGCCGTTGTGTCGGGACCCCAACTACTGACCTTGCGGTCCCAAGGGGCCAAGGTCACGGCTATCTTTTCCACGTTTCAAAGGAATCCCCGCGGGATCGTGGTGCACCAGGACTCGCCTTACACGAGCCTGGATTCACTCTGGAAGAGTTCGGCCACCGTGATGGGTGAAGACGGGCTGGCCTTTATCAAGTGGCTGAACCGGGAGTACGGTGGCCAGAAACTCTCGTTCGTACCCTACACCGGATCCTTGGCACCGTTTATCGGAAAAAAAGTCGATGCCATGCAATGCTTTGCCACCGCCGAGGCGGTGCAACTCGAACTGGAGGGTGTGCCCAATACGGTCTTCCTGGTGGCCGACACCGGCTATAACCCGTATGTCACCGTCATCGCTGTGAATGACGCTTTCCTGGAGAAACACCCGGAGCGAGTGAGTGGTTTTACCAGCGCCTTACGGCGGGGCTGGGAGTCCTACCTGAAATCACCGGCCAAGACGAACCAGTACATGCACGGCTTGAACCCGGACATGACGATGGAGGTGCTGGAAAAATCGAGTTCCCGTTTGCCTGCGTTCGTTGAATCCAGTGATACCCAACAGCATTCGATTGGCTGGATGACGGCCCAGCGATGGGAAGAACTCCAGCAGCAACTGGTAGAACTGGGACAGATTGACCGGCAGGCGGCCGGCAAGATCGGGACGCCCTTTTTGAATCCACCTGGCCGGGACGAGTCACAGGCCGGGGAGTGATCGGACCCGACGATTTTGTTCCCCAGCCGAGGGCAGTGCCGGCCGAATACAGACCATCTGCCCCTGTTTTTTCCAGTTTGCCATCTCTCTACTGGACGGTGTTGGGCGATCAAATATACTTGCTGGGGTCAACGCATTAGCCGGCACCGAGCGGTCAAACAGTGCCTCATCGTGCAATCGACCGTTCATTGGATTTAACCTCACAGGAATTATCGTGCGCATCAATTTATTTGTTGGTTCTCTCTTGTTGGCCGCCCTGTTCATCACTTCTGGGGATAACGGAGCGATCGCCTCGATCTACAACAACAATTGGAAATCCGATCTGTTCGTTTCCAGTTACGCCGACTCGGTGACCGGATCCCGCTTTACCTCCAAGAAGGGGTGGACGATTGAACCGGGTGCCGACGACTATTTTCGTGAGCAATACGAGCGGCCGACCAGCCAGGGATTCCAATCGACTGTCAACGGTCTGCCCGCCTTTGATAAATACCACGAGTCTCTGGACATTGTCAGCGGTCAGTTTGCTGTCGACGCCTTGAACGAGGTGGCCTATTTCTCGATCAACCTGAACGGCCAGGATGAGAAGACCGCCGATGGCAGTTCCGACTTTGTTGGTTTCAAACACTTTTACCGGATCCGCGTTTCTGGTAACGCGGAGTTTTTTGGTGGTTACATGTTCGGCGTCAAGGATCCGTACGGCAATTCGGTAGGCAACTCGTTCGACAGGTCCGACAGTTACAAGTCGACACAGATGTGGAGTGATCTCTCTCCCTCCTGGGTGACGGGTACCGGCCTGACGACGACGGGCGAGGGGACCCGGGGCTACGATGAATTTACCAGCGAAGGGGACTCGAACCGGATCCGTTCCCGTATCGTGGGCGACTCGGTCGAGTTGGCTCTGAACTACGGCGGTTTCGGCATCGACGCAGATACGTTTTCCCACTTTATCTTTGAGGCGAACCAGGGTTTGACCGATCCGCAGAATTACTTCTGGAATGACGAGTACAACTTCAACCAGGCCGGGTCGCCGTATGACCCGAGTAATCCGCCTCAGAATATCTACGAGCTCGATACATTGGCCGGTTTTGCACCTCAGCCATCGACGGTCCCCGAACCGTCTTCTGCTTTGTTGTGGACCTTGTTGCTGGGTTTTGCAGGGATCGGTCGACGGCGCCGTTGATACTCGTCTGCGAGTGCTTTTGGCAGGATTGGGCTGGCGCGCGGACAGCATCCCTTTGATCGTTGGCGCTTAGCCGGTACAATCGACCAGTTCCGGGATGGCCGCCCTGATCGCCCTTCTTTCCACCTGGTCGGGAAGATTCGTGTACGCTTCGGCTGCCAGGGTGAACGCTGGGCAGCTGGCCGTAGGGCCAATACCGGGACGAAATCAGAGGGGCCGGTAGCTCAGTTGGTTAGAGCAGGGGACTCATAATCCCTTTGTCGCGGGTTCGAGTCCTGCCCGGCCTATTTTTCTTTTCATTCCTGCGTTCACGTTTTTCGTTCAGACCGATCGGAACCAGCCCTTGCGCCAGATAAAGATCAACATGCCGATGGTGACGGTCAACATCAGAGAGAGTGCCATCACGTAGCCAAAGGGGACGGTCAACAACGGCATATTGCCGGGCAGGGAGGTGTCGAAATTCATCCCGTACAGCCCGGTGATGAAACTGAGTGGGATAAACAGTGTTCCGGTGATCGTGAGGACTTTCATCACCTCGTTCATCCGGTTACTGACGATCGACATGTGGTAATCGCGCAGATGCGAGCAGAGCTCGCGGTAATTATCCAGCAGGTCAACCAGCTGGTTGGCGTGGTCGTAACAGTCGCGCAGGTAGATCTTCGTATCTTCGGTGAATAGGCCGATATGAGTCGGTTTGATGGCGATCAGGGCATCTCTCAGTGGGCGGATTGACCGACGGAGCGTCATCAGGTTACCCCGCAGGTCATGGATCTTCTCCATATAGTTGAGCCGCACGCCGGAGGAGAGCTGTTCGTCCACCATTTCAATCTCTTCCCCGAAATCGCCAACCACAGGGAAATAGCTATCGACCACGGCATCGATCAAGGCATAGGCCAAGTAGTCCGATCCGGACTCGCGAATGCACCCCTTGTCCTCGTGGATCTGTTTCAGGATCGATTCGAAATGATCGCTCGGTTTTTCTTGGATGCTGAGCAGAAAATTGTGACCCAGGAAAAGACTCAATTGGTCGTTGCGAAGGTGGTTGGCTACCATCGTCAGGATTCGGACGACGATAAAGATGTTTTCACCATAACTCTCGATTTTCGACCGCTGCATCCCATTGACCGCATCCTCCATCGCCAGACGGTGCACACCAAACAGCTTGCTCAGTTGTCGAAAGGTCGCTGCATCTCCCACGCCCTGCACAGCAACCCAGGTGACTGTCTCCTCGTCCATGAAACCGGTAATGCTCTCCACGTCGGTGACCGTCTCCTCAACCACTCGGTCGGCGTTGTACTGTACGATCTTGATCGTGGGTGCATCGGCGTCCTGCGATATGGAGAGCGTGCCGGGCAAGGCGCCCGGTTCGGGTCGCCGAGTGAATTTTGGCAATTTGGCGCTCTTCTTTTTTTTCTTCTTTTTAGTGGTCATGGCAGCTATTCTGACGGTAATCGGTTCGTCCGAAAAGAGTGGGTGAGGTTCAGGCGGTTTCCCGTTCGTTTCCGGCCTGGCAGGGCGGTTCCGGTCAGTCGGAAAGTTCTTTCTGGAAAAACTGGATCACCCCGGGCAGGTGCTGTCGGTGATCGAATCCGTGGCCCGCACCCTCGATGATCATCAATCGGGACTGGACACCGGCAGACTCCAGTTTCTGGTGGAGTTTTTCGCTCTGCTGCCAGGGGACCAGGCGGTCCCGGTTGCCGTGCATCAGCAGCGTCGGTGCGTCGTCGGCCGTCACATGTTGCAGCGGACTGGCCGACCTGGCCAGCTCCCCGTTCTCCTGCAAGGGGCCGCCTACCAGTCGGGACTCGGGCGAATTTTTGTCATCGTGATCAATCTGGCTGTCCGGTCCGGATTGGCGGTTCATGCTGAGCAGCTCGGTCGGCCCGTACCAGCTGCAAACGGCTTGCACCCGGCTGCTGGTCGGTACCGCTGATCCGGGATTTTCGGTTGCCCGGTTGCCCTGTGTGCCGAGCAGGCAGACCAGGTGCCCGCCTGCCGATTTGCCAAAGGCACCGAAACGATTCGGGTTGAGTTGGTACTGTTGGGCGTGGTCTCGCAACCAGCGGACGGCCATCTGGCAATCGTCGATTTGAGCCGGAAAGGTGCCGTGCTGGCTGAGGCGATAATTGAGACTGGCTACCGCGAAACCACGGTCGATGAATTCGACCACCGGAGCGGACCTCTTGTCGCCCCCCTTCCAGCCCCCCCCGTGCACGTAGATCACCAAGGGGAACAGTCGATCCGACTTGCCAGGTGGTAGATGCAGGTCGAGTTTTTGCCGCGGGTGGCCGTCGGTGACATAGGCGATGTCGAGGTGGGACCGATAATCGGTTCCTGGCTTCGATCCCCGATCTGGACGATCGCGGCCGACGAAGCGCAAGTGTTCTTCCAGGGAGATAAAGCCATCCTGGTTCCGATCGACCCGCTTGAAGTTCGGGCGGAGTTTCTCGGGCAGCTCTTGCACGACCAGCCGGCCATCACGATTCCGGTCCCACTGCTTGAAGTTTCGGTCCGGTTGTTGAGCGTTGAGATGCGTTGGCATCCAGCATGTGGCCAGGAACATGGTTGCCAGGGCAAAGGGAAGCGGTTGGACGGACATGCCGGAATCCTCATAGGGAAATGGAAAGTGTTGGTGGTTGATTGATGGCCCGTCCAGATTTTAACAGAATCGAATCCGTTTTTCGATTCGACGTCCGGTGATGTTCCAGTAAGAGCCAGATCGGCCCACTCTTTTTCTCCGGGCAGGGGATACTCAGCAGCGAGCGCACGGTTTAAGTTCTGTTAGTCCGGACAACGGTCGAATTGGGTGCTAAGGCGACCGGCTTGTTGCTGTCGCCCGAGTGCCGGCTCCGTTTCCGATGGTCCCCTGCTGGAGGTAGTTTTCAATGTGCCGTATCGGTTTCCCTCTTGTCCTGGTCATGATGAGTCTCGGCAGCGCATTGCCGGGCGTCCTGGCGCGAACTCACGATATTGCCGACGAAATGCAGCGCGGGTTTGGCCGGCTGCTCAAGTCGTTGGATCCAGAGCAGGCCCAGGCGATTGAGTTTGAGTTCGACGACAGTTTCCGCCAGGATTGGCAGTTTGTCCCGATGGATCGCCGTGGCCTGGCGTTTGGCGAAATGCAAACGGACCAGAAGCTGCTGGCGATGTCGCTCTTGCAAACGGCGCTGAGCCACCGCGGTTTTTCTCAGTCGCTGCAGGTGATGGCCCTGGAACAGGTGTTACACGAATTGGAAAACCAGAACCCGATCCGCGACCCGGGCAAGTACCACTTCTTCCTCTTTGGCAAGCCTTCATCGACCGGGAATTGGGGCTGGCGGGTCGAAGGCCATCACCTCTCGTTGAACTTCACCATCGTGGGCGGAAAAAAAGTGGTGGCCACCCCGGCCTTCATCGGTTCCAATCCGGCCGAAGTCCGCGCAGGGCCAATGAAAGGTTGGCGGGTATTGGGGCCGCAGGAGGATCTGGGACGGGAATTGGTCAACAGTCTATCGGACAAGCAGCGGGAAAAGGCCGTGATTGCGGTCAAGGCGCCCCGCGACGTGATCAATGGTCCTGGGCGGGATGCCAAGCCGCTCGAGCCAAAAGGGTTGCCGTACGGCGAGATGAACGCCGCTCAGCAGGCGCGGCTGATGCAGTTGGTCGATCGTTACCTGGGACGTTTGCGACGGGAACTGGCCGAGCAGGATCTGCAGAAGATTGAAGCGGCGGGCCGGGAGAACCTGTTTTTCGCCTGGGCCGGTTCTACGGACAAGGGGAAACCGCATTACTTCTCAATCCAGGGACCGACCTTCGTGATGGAGTATGACAATACGCAGAATCAAGCCAACCATGTGCATACCGTTTGGCGCGACTTGCAGAATGATTTTGGCATCGACTGGCTGAAGCGACACCACCAGTTGCATGATCACCAAACGCCTTGAACCGGGACGGGAAAAACTGGTCGGGCCTCGAGCCGTTTCGCCTGGGAGGTTGGGTATGTCATTCTGGCGTTTCCTATTTATATTGGGTGAAACGACCGTCGGTTGAAAGTGACTGTCTCTAGCCGTTTTTTCGGCCGAGCAAGAATGACCCAAGAAAAGCCGCCAACCCGATTCCGAACAAGCCTGACAACCTGGATTGTCATCGGCCTGCTGGCGGGTATCGCCTGGGGGATTTTCTTTGGCGAGTATGGCGGTTGGGTCAAGTGGATTGGGGATATCTATGTTGGCTTGTTGCAAATGGCCATTCTCCCCTACGTGGTTCTCTCCCTGATTGCCAACGTTGGCCGGCTCTCGCTGTCCCAGGGAGCCCGCCTGTTGAAAGTCTCTTTCCTGACACTGTTGTTACTGTGGGGGGTCGGATTGGCCATATTGGCCATGATGACCCAAGCGTTCCCGCACTGGGACACGGGGTCTTTTTTCAGTAACAGTTTCACGGAGCAGCCGGAGCAGCCGGACTGGTTGGAACTGTTCGTGCCATCCAACCCGTTCCGTTCCCTGTCGGAAAACCTGATTCCGGCCGCGGTGGTTTTTTCCCTGGGGGTCGGGGTTGCCTTGATGTCAATTCCGAACAAGCAGAGTCTGCTGGCCCCGATGGATGTGATCATCGAGGCCCTCTCCCGCTTGAACAAGCTGGTCGTTCGGCTGACGCCATTGGGCCTGTTCGGGATTGTCGGTTACACGGCCGGGACGATCGACTTCGAGCAATTCAATCTGATCCAGGGTTACCTGCTGGTCTTCTGTGTCTCGGCCCTGCTGGTTTCCCTGGTGGTCCTGCCGCTGCTGGTTTCGTCGATTACCCCGATAAAATTTGGGGCGGTTTGGCGTGTATCCCGTGACCCGATGATTGCGGCCTTTGTCATCGGTAACACGTTTGTGGTCCTGCCGATGATCATTGAATCAGTCCGCAAGCTGATGGAAGAGGAGGGATTGCAGCTGGATGGCAACAACGAACCGGATTACCTCGTGCCGTTGGCCTATCCATTTCCGGATGTGGGCAGGATTGTCGGGTTGATTTTCATTCCCTTTGCCGCCTGGTTCTATGGCACCGCGATCCAGGCAGATCAGTTCCCTGCCTTGTTGGGAGTCGGTTTCCTCGGATCGTTCGGAAAACCGATCATCACCATCCCGTTGTTGCTGGAAGTAGCCCGATTGCCCAACGATATTTTCAACCTGTTTCTCGCCTCCGGTGTGGTGGCAGCGCGATTCAGTGACCTGATGAAGTGCATGCACCTGATCGCTTTTTCCGTGCTGGTCAGCTGTTTTCTGAATGGAACGGCGCGCATCGGCTGGCGCCGGGTACTGGTAGGCTTGCCCCTGGCTTTGCTGCTGGTTGTTTTGTCGATTGCCGGGATCAGGTATTACCTGGAGAACAACTTCAAGGAGAATTATTCCAAAGAGAACCTGGTCAATGAGCGGGAACTGGTTTTCCCGACCTACCGTCCACTGACCGTCGTCAAGCCGGTGATACTGAAGGAGTCGTCGCCCAATCCGGACCCGATTCAGCCAGGCGAGAGCCGGATCGAACGGATCAAGAGGTACGGTTCGATCCGTATCGGATACGATCCGACCCGGATGCCGTTCTGCTATTTCAACTCGGATTCCCGCTTGATCGGATTCGATATCGAGTTGGCCTATTACCTGGCGGATGATCTGGGAGTCAATATCGAGTTTGTACCGATCCACAAAGAAAGGTGGCACCAGCAACTTGCCGAAGACCATTTCGATGTGGCCATGTCCGAGATTGAAGGGACTGTCGACCTGGCTGCCAAGTTGCCGGCCGTGGAGCCGTACTTGATGGTCAACCTGGCCATCGTGGTTCCCGACCATCAAAAACGGATGTTTGAAAGTGTCGAAGACATTCTCGACCAGCCTCATGTTCGCCTGGCGGCGGTCAAGGGGAGTTATTTTGCCGGCTGCGCCTGCAAGGTACTGCCTGAAACGGTGGAGATTGTCGAAGTGGAATCGGCGGTTGATTACTTTGATCGGGTTTACCAGGAGACCGACGGTCTGGTGATCAGTGCCGAATCCGGATCGGCCTGGACGATCCGCAGGCCGCGCTTCTCGGTTACCAACCCGCTGCAGGGCGAAGTCAAAGTACCGCTCTATTACGTGACGGCCACCGATTTCAAGTTCGAGTTTTTCCTGCAGAACTGGCTGACCCTGAAGAAATCGAGTGGCACATTTCAGGTCCTGTACGATTACTGGATTCTTGGGCAAAGCATCAAGAAGGCCCAGCCCCGTTGGTGCATTGCCCGGGATGTGTTGCACTGGATTCGATAACCGGCACAGCCGCCACAGGGAGAAGCGCAGAAAAAAAGCGGTTGCCGTTATGGTCGACAACCGCTAATTTTTTTGCCTGCTGTTTGGTTGGGCCAGTGACTAGTTACCGTCTCCTCGGCCTCCATCGCCACGGCCTCCACGGCCTTCACCGCCCCGGCCTTCACCGCCCCGGCCTTCACCGCCTTGGCCTCGACTCCTTCCGCGCCGCTGGGGCATGGCATCTTCGGGCATGTCGAAAGGTTTCCCTTTCATCTCATCGAGATCATCCTGCTGGCTATCGGTCAGGATGCCCATCAGCTTTTCACCCAATTCCTCGTTCATCTCCTGGAACTTCTCCCGCATCGATTCACGGTCACCTTCGCGAGCCATTTCGCGAAGCTCCGATCGCATCTCGTCGCGCATTTGTCGCATCTCTTCTACCTGCTCTTCGCTGATAGCCAACTTTTTAGCAACCATAGGATCTTGCAGTGCCGAGACCCCCGCAACCTGAACAAAAATTTGATTCAGACGCTCGATCTGATCTGCTTCGAGGACTTCACCTAAAAGATCCAGTTCGGCCTGAATTCGATCAGCCGAAGATCGTTGTGTTCCACGTTCTCCGCCGCGCTCACCACGTTCTCCGCCACGCTCGCCACGTTCTCCGCCACGTTCTCCACCACCTCTTCGGCGCTGGCCGGCCATTTCGCTCAATTCGGTCATCTGTTCTTCGCTGATTTCAAGTTCGTCTCGAACGACTTCGGCTCTTAATAACGCAGATCGTGACATTCTCTGCTGGCTGGCGCCGCGGTTGCTGCGACCTTGACGCTGGTTTCGCTCCTGGGCTTCGAGTGTTGAGCCAATCGCCATCAACGCGATGATGGCCACACAGAAGGCTGCTGATTTAAGTTGCATCAAATACTCCTCGTTCAAAATTGCTTGTTGGTTTGCTTATTGGTTGGGTTCAGTAATGGAACCTGATTCTGCATGAAAAGTGTTTCTCAATATTGGAAAAATCTTTTAACAGGCTGACTTTATTGGAAGACTTGTCAATGCAAAACGGGTTCGTCCCGTTACCGGCTGCAAATTCTCCCAAATTCTTCAAATTTATGTCCTCCATCGGGTTGGACGACGTGTTAGCCGGTCAGCTTTTATTCTGCATATTGAAGATCGTCGGTTGTTGTTGAGCCGTTGGCCAGGAAACGGTCCTTTCGGCTTGCTCGGCAACCGCTGGGCTGGTCTACCCGCTATCGATAGGGGCCAATAGAGATTAGCCTGAGATGAATACTTGCCAGATAGCCGTGAACTTTGAGCGAGACAGTTTCCCACGCGGATTGAGCCATTCCTACCCCGACCCTATCGACCCAGGCGGATCGCTTCCAGCAGCTAACCCCGTTGGCGATGTTGTTAGCCGGGTTGCTGATCCTGGTCAGCCACTATGTCGTGGATACCTACACGGCTTTGGTGCCTCCCCTGCTGGGCGTAGTGGAAACGAGTTTCCAGCTGACGCCGCAGTGGACGGCGCTGTTCCTGGGATCGGGTGCCCTGTTCAGCGGGCTTGCGCAACCACTGTATGCCTGGCTTAGCGATCGCCTGAACACCCGTATTTTTGCCAGTCTCGGCGTGTTGCTGGGCGGGCTGGGGGTGACGCTGATCGGCTATGCCGGTTCGCCTACGCTGTTATTTGCACTTTATGCTCTGGGGATGATGGGGGTGGGCATGTATCACCCGGTTGCCGTGTCGACGATTGGGCGGCTGGCCGGTGATCGGCGAAGTTGGGCGATCAGCTGGTTTTTCGTGTTTGGTATGGGGGGCTGGTTTACCGGATCGTTAGTGGGGCCTGGACTGGCCAGTGGTTCCGGGTCATTGCAAAACCTTGTCTACCTTTTGCTTCCCGGTATCGTGGTCGGGGTGCTGCTCTATTTCTCGATTCGAAATATCTCCCACAAGCGTCAGGTCCAGCAGCACGAATCGGTTTCTCTGAGGGACTACGATTGGCGTTCGATTTCTTTCCTTTATCTTTCGTCAGTTTTCCGTTTCATGGTCAATATGGGGCTGATTTACCTGTTGCTGCGATGGACAGAACTTCATGTCGCCGGCCAACATCCGGATTGGACCACTGAGGAGATTGCCGATTTCTCGGCGCCGAAGGTTGGTTGGGCCAATGCGACGATGATCGTTGGTCAAGCGATCGGCGGTTTGTCGGCCGGTGCCCTGCTGAAGGCAGGCCATGAAAAATGGGCGATGGTCGTGGTGCCGATCCTGTTTGCCCCAGTGGTTGCCTGTTTTTCGCTGGTGACGCCCGGCGCGCTCGGTTACGCGGTCTGTTGCCTGGCGGGAATTGGGTTTGCCGCCATGACGCCGGTGGCGATCAGTCTGGGCCAACGGATGATGCCCTTTCATACCAGCCTGGGATCCGCCTTGATGCTGGGCGCGGCCTGGGCGGTGGCCTCGATGGGTCCGCGAATTGCCGAGATCACTGTCCAGTCCATCAACCTGTCGGCCGGTTTCCTGGTGGTAGCCAGCTTCCTGGTCCTGTCTGGGTTGATGGCGATCGGTATCAAGAGCAGTTCGATCCGTTCAGCGACCGGACCGGTCTCGTAGATCGGGTGCTGAGCGGGTCACTCGGCCCGGAAGGAACCTGGGACTTGCCAATGGCAAAATGGCGGGTAATTTTTTGGCCAATTTCTGGCTGTTTGCCGCCGGCGGTACGGGCAGAAATGGCAATCGGTCGGAAGTTCAACTACGATCGTGGTAGATGCCGGTCATCGCTTCCGAGGGTCGGCCATGAAGATGTTTTTCTTTTGAGCATGCACCATGAACGACCGAAACAGCTGGGAAATCCCAGTCGCCCTGATGTTGATATTTACCCTGTGCCTTCCCTTGGCTGCCGACGATTCCTGGTTCAAGGATTTTCAGTGGCGCGAAGTTGGGCCGACGGCGACAGGTGGTCGTGTCACCGACATTGAAGTCCACCCTCAGAACCCGCATCATATTCTGGTGGCCAGCGCGTCCGGTGGTTTATGGGAGACCGTCAACAACGGCACAACCTGGAATTGTATCTTTGAGAATGAAGGAACGATTTCCATTGGCGATATTGCCATCGATCCCCAGAACCCACAGACGATCTGGGTCGGTACGGGTGAAGCCAATAATCAGCGGAGTTCCCTGTGGGGTGATGGTGTCTACAAGTCGACCGACGGGGGCAAGTCATGGACGAACACCGGTTTGAAGGAGACGCATCATATTGGTCGGATCGTGGTTGATCCGACCAACTCCGAGGTGGTTTATGTTGCCGCCCTCGGCAAGTTGTATTCGGGAAACGAGGAACGGGGTCTGTATCGTACACAGGATGGTGGTGAAACCTGGCAGAAGGTTCTCTACATTTCACCGCAGGTCGGTGTGGTAGATGTCGTGGTTGACCCGGCCAATCCGAACCACGTTTTCGCGGCCAGTTACGAGCGGCTACGCCGCGCATGGGATTTCGACGGGGCAGGTCCGGGATCGGCGGTCTACAAGTCGACTGATGGGGGGGATACCTGGAACCGTCTGGACGGTGGGTTGCCGTCGGGTGAAATCGGCCGAATTGGCCTGGCAATTTTTCCAGGTAATTCCAAGATCATGTACGCCACGGTCTCCAATCAGAACCCGGCTCCCCGCCGGAGTCGCTCCCGCCGAAGTACGGACGAGGCGGGGGAAGAGAAGTCGGCAGACCCTGAGAATCCCCGACAGGAAGAGGATCCGTCCCAAGACGATGCGGATGAAGGTTCGATTGTCGATACCAAGCTCGGTTTCCGCGTCGAATTGTTTGAGGTGGGGGCAGCCGTCAAGGAAGTTCAACGGGGAAGTGCCGCCTATCGTGCCGGGATTCGTGACGGGAACAAGATTGTATCAGTGGGAGGAATCTATACCGAGAATGTCGAACTTATTGCATCGGCGTTGAAGAACCACCGTGACGGTGACGAGGTGACTGTGGTTGTTGAGAAGGATGGCCAGGCGGTTAGTGCGACACTGACCGCCGCAAAAACAGTTGCCACGGCGCCGGGCCGGCCGATCGGTGGCGAGATCTACCGATCGGAGGATGCCGGTGCCACATGGACCAAGGTCAACCGTGAGCCGGTGGGCGGCAACCCGGCCTACTATTACGGTCAGATCCGTGTCGACCCGGTCGATGATCAGCGGGTTTACGTCCTGAGTGTGCCGGTCTACGTCTCGTCGGACGGTGGCAAGACGTTTTCATCCGATGGTGCGCCGACGGTTCATGTCGACCATCATGCCCTGTGGATCAACCCGGACAACCCGAACCACATGATGTTGGGAAACGACGGTGGCTTTCATATCAGTTACGACCAGTCCAAGACCTGGGATTACGTCTATAATCTGCCGCTTGCCCAGTTCTATGCGATCGGTGTTGACATGCAGGAACCGTACCACGTGTACGGTGGGCTCCAGGATAACGGATCCTGGGGAGGGCCCTCAAAATCGAGTGGCAGTGTCGGTCGACAGGAGTGGTATCGCGTAGGGGGAGGAGATGGTTTCTATGTTCAGGTCGACCCGGAAGACTCGAACATCGTATTCAGTGAATCACAATTTGGGGCGATCGGCCGAAGGAACCGGGCTACGGGAGCCAGTCGTTCGATCCGTCCGCCCCAGACCGAGGGCGCCGCACATCGCTACAACTGGAATTCACCCATTCTGATGTCGACCCATGACCCGCGGGTCATCTACTTTGCTGGCAACAAGTTGTTCAAGTCATTCAACCGGGGTGATGACTGGCTGGAAATCAGTGGGGACCTGACGACCGCCGACCCGGAGAGAATTGCTGGCAACGTCCCCCACTGCACCATCACCACGATTGCGGAATCGAGGAAGGACAAGAAGCGTTTGCTGGTGGGGACCGATGACGGCAAGGTCCAGATCACCCTGGATGGTGGCGAGAGCTGGACGGATCTGACCGACCGCTTTCCTTTCCGCCCTCCCAACTGGTGGTGCAGTCGCGTGGAATTTGCCACGGACGACAAGGATACTGCATATGCCTCGTTCACCGGTTACCGGGAAGATGATTTTCGGCCCTTCGTTTTTAAGACGACCGATGCGGGCCAAACCTGGGAGGCCATCGCCAGCAATCTTCCGGAAGGACCGGTGAATGTGATCAAGCAGGATCCGGAAAACCCGACGACCCTGTACGTGGGTACCGAGTTTGGCGTTTTCGTGTCCCTCGATAAGGGGAAGCGTTGGCACGCTTTGGACCAGGGATTGCCCCGTGTTTCGGTGCAGGACCTGTTGGTTCATCCCCGCGATGGTGACCTGGTCATTGGAACCCACGGTCGCGGTATTTATGTGATGGATGGGGTTGCCCCGTTTCAGCATTTTGACACCGGGCAACAGGATCAGCCGCAGCTTTACCCGGTGCGAGACTGGACGCGGGTCGCGCGATCCAATTCAAGCATGTTCGCGGGCGACCGGAAACGACTCGCCCCGCCTCCCGCTACCGGCGTGGCGATTTGGTATCAATTGCCCGACCAGGTCGATGAGGACGATTTTTCCTTGATAGTAAAAGACAAGGCAGGGAAGGAAGTGGCCAACCTGTCAGATTCCCGGGACGCCGGGCTGCACCGGGTCTATTTCCCACAGCCAAGGCAGTCATCTCGGGGCGGTCGCGGGGGACGGTCGCGAGGTCGCAGTAGCGCTCGCGCGGGCAATTACACCGTCGAATTGAAGGTGGGTGACCAGACGATGCAACAGGAATTTGAGATCAAGTAAGGCCCCGATCCGGCACGGCTTGATTTCCCAGTCGCCGGGAGGGCGGGCGACCTTTTCAGTTTGCCTGGATCGGCTGCCCATTCAGGCCCGCCAATCTGTTAAAGTGGAAGTATTCAGCCCTGCCTTGTTGTCGGCAGGTGATTCCGGGGAAACTGAGGGGTGTACGTGACCGATCAGCGACCAGAAACACCGTTTCTGCAGGCCCTGTTTCCGATTCTGGTTCTGGCTGCATTGATCGTCTACGGTTTGATCCTGAGGCCCCTCTGGCTGGGAGAGCCCGCGATCCCTTTGGAGATTATTTTCATTCTCGCGGCAGCCTTGACGGTAGGTCAACTGTTCCTGTTGGGGTATGGCTGGAAGGCGATCCAGGCTTCGATTGTCGACAAGTTGGCCCGGGCCTTGCCGGCGTTCTTTATCCTTTTCTGTATCGGTTTGATTATCGCCAGCTGGATTGTCTGTGGGACAATTCCGATGCTGGTTGCCTGGGGACTGGAGATTATTGACCCGAGCTACCTTTACCTGGTTGCCTTCCTGGCACCCGTCATCTTTTCAACATTGACCGGTACCTCCTGGGGATCGGTAGGAACCATTGGTGTCGTGATCCTGGGGATCGCCACCGCTTTACAGGCCAACCTGGGGATTACTGCCGGGGCCATCATCGGAGGGGCGTATTTTGGTGACAAGATGTCTCCTTTATCGGACACGACGAACCTGGCTGCCCTGGCCGCTGATGTCGACCTGTTTGAGCATATTCAGTCAATGATGATTACCACGTTCCCCTCAGCCCTCCTGGCTGGAATGGTCTATTTCGTGATGGGGTGGGTCGATCCACCCTTGGCGACACAGGCCGACCTGGAAACAGTGCAACCATATCTGGTCGGCCTTGGTTCCATTTTCCATTTCAGTTGGTTACTTCTATTGCCACCTGCGATTGTGCTATTTGGTTCCCTGCGAAAAATGCCAACGGTGCCGGTGCTGGCGGCCTCGGTAATCGCGGCCTGCCTGCTGGCGCTGATGGTCCAGCCATTTTCGATTACGGATGTCGTCGCTTCGATGTACCAGGGATTCAACACAGCGACGATGGTGACCTGGGTCGAGCACGTTCCCCCGCAAGTCAGCGTCCTGCTTGATCGAGGTGGGCTGTACGCGCTGAATGATGCGATTATCACTGCGTTCATGGTCTTTGTTTTTATCGGGGCGATGGACCATATTCGTGCCATGCCGACGGTCGTCAATCGTCTGCTCTCCCTGGTTCACACGGCCCGAACGACCATTCTGACTACGCTGGTCTGTACCGGGATTACCAATGCCCTGACGTCCAACCAATATGCTACGAGTTTCATCGTGGGAGATGCCTTCAAGAACAAGTACGATCGACTGGGAATTCCCCGGAAGGTGCTTTCGCGATCTCTGGAGGATGCCGGTACCATGATCGAGAGCGTGATTCCCTGGACCGCGACCTCTCTGTTTATGGTGGCGACGCTGGGGGTCCCGTTTTCCGATTATTGGCATTGGCAACTGCTTTCCTTGATCAACCTGGTGGTTGCTGCGTTCCTGGCGATTACCGGAATCGGTTGTTTTCTCGGGAAAGCCGGCAAGGCGTCGGTTGACCAGCCGAATGCTGCGGAGTGAGCTCGAAACCTCTTTTCCTTGCCGCAACACTGGCGTTTGAGCGCATTTGAACGACGGATCAAGCTGGTTGGGGGGTAAATCGCTTTGTGCCGGTTTTTTCAGTGCCGCGAAATTCGGGTCGTAACAGTTGTCTGATTTCGAGAGCCTGTTCCGTCTGCTGAGACAAAAATTGTTGCCCAAATTGCAGAAACTACCGACATGGTCCTTGCCTGCGCGCAATTTTAAGGAGGTGAATTTAGATAATCTCTAACTGGAGAAGATAATGTTACGATTAGCATCACTTTTTGTACTGGGTGTCGTTTTTTCGATGCCGTGCATTGCAACTGCAGATAATGACTGTGGTTGTAACGAAACCGTAGAATGTTGTGATCCCTGTCAGGATCAATGTTGCCGAACGCGTCTCAAATTGGTTCGCGAATGCAAAGAAGTTAAACGCCACAAGCTTGAGTGCTGTGTAGATGAATGCGGACGCCGTTCAATCAAGAAAGTTTGTTACACGAAAAACGTTAATCGCATGCGATTGGCTCGCGTAGCTGTTGCCAAGCGACATGGTTGTGACAACAACTGTGGTTGCGACGGTACTGAAAACACTTGTGGTTGTGACAGCACTGAAAACACTTGTGGTTGTGACAACACTGAAAACACTTGTGGTTGTGATTCTGGAAGTCACCGACGAATTTTGCGTCACCATTTTGGTCGACGTCACGCTCGTTGCTGCAACACTGTTGACGCTGGCTGTGGCGTTGATGCTGGTTGTGGTGTTGATGCTGGTTGTGGTTGTGAGCCAGGCTGTGGTGCCAACTAGGCTCAACTCATACCATATATTATATCCGAAAACGGCCCGCCGATTGGTGGGCCGTTTTGTTTTGGATGAATGATTTTTGGGTGAACCAGGTTGCCCGATCTGGCGGTTTCAGCATCCCATGCAAAGAGGGTGCTCCGAATGTATCTGCTCCGTACTATTCGAGTCCGTACTATTCGAAAACGACACGGTCGATGTAAAACTTGATCGGCTCTCCCTGGCCTGCCGCGACCCAATAGAACCCGGTCTTGATTCGTTGTAACTCTTTTTCAGACAGGTCGATTTCAATTGGCTGCCACTCCTGGTCAAGGCGGATTTCAATCTCCTGTTTAGCGGTGTCGTAATAATTCTGGTCCCGTCCAATCAGGCCAAAGCCAAACTTGACCAGTTCACCACCCTGGTCGCCACGGACCCAGAATTTCAGTTTCTTGGCACCGGTCAGATCGAGCCCCCCGATTTTGTCTCCCCAATCGTTTTCGGGATTCTGCCAGACAACGCCTCCCCAACCGTTCACTTGGTTGAATTCGCATTGCAGACAAGTTTCTCCCATCTTTGGCTGGACGGTTGCCTGGGGGTCGAGGCGGATAGCCGAGGTGTCACCCATCCAACCCGAGGGGACGTAGGCTCCGGGTTGGTCACCTTCGTCATAGACCACGTAAGGCAACTTGACCTTGACACCCGTCTTGCCGGCCGGCTTGCCGTCGACCTTCACGACGACGTTGGCCACAGCCGCTCCTTGCCCGTCATCGATATACGCATAGACGCGATATAGCCCACTTGTTTCCGGCATTTTAACCGTGGCGCCTCGCGGGCTGGACTGCTGGATCGTGTCGGGAACTGGCAGCGGGGTCGCCTGGCGATCACCGTATGTCATGTACTCTTTTGTATCGGGTAGCAGGACCCAGCGAGTTTCGGTGTCGTCACCCTCGGGGTCCCGGGCTGACAAAACGATTTTCACCAGTTCATTACCCTTGACCTGGTTGGAACCTGCGATTTTCAGTTCGTCAATGACGGGGCTCAGGTTCTCGAGAGGTCGCCCCGACCACTGCTCGGCAATCACGTCAACCGAGCTTGTCTTTTTGCCGTCAGGCAGTAACATCCCGAACCAGGTGGGAGTCCCCTCCTGCTTGTTGCCCCACAGGAAAGCATACGAACCGAGACAGAATTTGCGATCCTGCTGAAGACTCCGGTAAGATTCCAGATACGTTTTTGCCTTCTGGTTGCTGCTTGGCTCGTCGATCGAATCGAGGTTGTTCTTGCCGACCTCCCAGGTCCCCGGGGGGCCAAATTCCGTCACGATATACGGTTTGGTGCCACCTGCCTGGGCATACCGCTGAGGCAAGGAGCCGGCCCCGGCATACGAGTTGATCCCGATGATGTCCAGGCTGGGGCAATGCTCTTGAATCGCGGGTAACTTGTTGCCGCCGATTTCAGCAATCACGCTCATGACGGGATGATTCGGGTCTTCCTGTTTAATCCGTTGGCACAATTCTTCGATATGTTTCCATATCTTCGGGTTGTCACCTGTTCCGTGCCCCTCCATTTCATTGCCAATACCCCAAACCAGGATGGCCGGGTGGTCTTTGTACTGGCGGACGGCTTGCAAGACAGCCTCGGTTTGCCTGTCCAGCGATTGCGGGTTGTCGTAGTCAAACCCCTGTCGCTCCTGTCCCAGCCAGATTCCCAGGGCCACGCTGATTCCATTGCGGTGGGCTTCATCGAGAAGTGTCCGGGTGCGCTGATCGACTCCCCAGGTCCGAAGCGAATTGCCCCCGCAGGAGGCCAGTAGTGTCAGAGAGCCGTTGCCGCCGACTCCCTTGATGGTGTACGGTTTTCCACCGCGAGACAACTGCCAGTTGCCATTCACCTGTTTCAGTTCGACAGGGATGGCTTCGGTGGTTGTGGACGGTGAAGTCTCATCGGCCCAGCTCGTACAGGGGCATGAAAACCCCCACCCGAGTAAGAAAAGAGAGGGCAGGATCGCGGTTCTAATAGTTTTACTACGGCGCATTTCGTTCTTTTCAAATTGACTTCGTGAGTTGCTTGGCAGACAAGCCAGTAGTCATTCTAGGACCGTGCCCAGTCAAGGAATAGAGACTATCTTTCCAGTTTTTCCATGGTGGCTTGACCGACGAATACGGCCATTGACCTTTCGCACAGGTCGATGGTGTCTGTCAGTTCCGGTCCATCTGTAGCCGGATAAATATCGCCGGGAGATTCCGCTGAAGTGTTGACAAACAGGTTCCAGGACAAGTTGTTCACGGCGGCAGGCAGGCAGAAGCGGTGAGGCAAACCAGCGCTGTTGAACAGGAACAAGAGGTTTCGGCCACGACACTCCGGATCAGCCTGTCGCGATGGAGCTTTCAGCAGACAGACGATCGGTAGTTCCTCGTGGTTCCCCCAGTCGATCTCGCTGCCAAACCGATTGAACCAGCTCACATCCGGTTTTCCATCGGCCTGGGGTTGGCCGGAGAGAAAATCAAGCCGGCGAATGGCAGGTTGAAGCAGTCGGAAGCGGATCAGTGCCTGGATAAACCGGACCAGGTGCTCGTGCTGATTTTCCAACGACCAGTCCAGCCACGAGATCTCATTGTCCTGGCAGTAGGCATTGTTGTTTCCCTGTTGGGTTCGGCGAAATTCGTCACCGGCTACGAGCATGGGCACCCCCTGGCTGAGCAATAGCGTGGCCAACAGGTTTTTTATTTGCCGCTGCCTGGCTTTCTCGATTTGAGGCTGGTCGGTCGGACCTTCTGCCCCAAAATTTTCACTGTGGTTCTGGTTCTCTCCATCGCGGTTCTCTTCGCCGTTAGCCCAGTTGTGTTTGTCACGGTAGCTGACCAGGTCATTCAATGTGAACCCGTCGTGGGACGTGATGAAGTTGATACTGGAAAATGGGCCACGCCCGTCGTCCTGGTACAGGTCGGCCGATCCTGACAGGCGGGTTGCCAGGGCGCCCCGGGTTGCTGGGGCTCCTCGCCAATAGCGACGTACATCATCACGGTACCTGCCATTCCATTCCGCCCACCGCCCATCGCCAAAGCTGCCAACCTGGTAGGCCCCGGCCGCGTCCCATGCCTCGGCAATGATCTTGGTATCGGCTAATAGAGGATCTTCGCCAATCGCTTCGACCAACGGCAGGTTGGGAACCAGTTTGCCCTCCTGATCGCGATTCAAGATCGAGGCGAGGTCAAACCGGAATCCATCCACGTGGTAATTGTGAACCCAGTACCTGAGGCAGTGAAAGATCATCTCGCGGACGATCGGGTGATTTCCATTAACCGTGTTACCACAGCCGGAAAAGTTTCGGTAAAACTGGCGGTCTGGTTCCAGCATGTAGTAAATCGGATTGGCCAGTCCTTTGAAGTTGAGCACGGGCCCTTGTTCATTACCTTCACATGTATGATTAAACACGACGTCCAGAATCACCTCGATTCCGGCAGCGTGTAGCGCCTTGACCATCTGTTTGAATTCCTGCACTTGTCCCCCCGGTTGCCGGTCGAAAGCGTAGCCGCGATGGGGAGCAAAAAACGCCAGCGGATCATATCCCCAGTAATTTTGCCGTGCGCCCCGGGAGCCATCGAATTGGTTGATCGGGAATTCATGTACGGGCAACAGTTCGACGGCGGTCACTCCCAGTGATTTGAGGTAGGGGATCTTCTCGATCAGACCGAGATAGGTCCCGGGGTGGTCCACCTGGCTGCTGGGATCTCGGGTAAAACCTCGAACATGAAGTTCGTAGATGACGGTTTCGGACATACAGTGTTTCAGGTGCCGATCCCCCTCCCAGTCAAAATGGTCATCGACCACAACGCACTTGGGTGGCCGGATGATCCCGTCCGGCGAAGGCTGAAACTCTCCTGCCAGGGCTTTGGCATACGGGTCGATCAACCTGGCTTCCGGTTGAAACCTCAGCCCGTTTTCCGGGTCATCGGGACCCGTTGATTGAAAGTGGTACAATTGGCCAGGCTGTAGCCCGGGGCGGAGGAGGGACCAGATATCGCCCCAGCGGTTTTTCAGCGGGTCAAATGCGACAATTTCTGACGGTTCCAGGTCTTCGACCCGGTCGTAAAGTAACAGGCGCATCTGGGTCGCCTGTCGGCTGAAAACGGAGAATCGAACACCGGCCTGCTGTAAAACAGCCCCGTAAGGCAAGGAATAGTTGTATTGGTTGGCGGTTTGTTTCGGGCCCATAGTCCTTAACCCTGTTCGATTTACCCAGATTTTGCAATCGGTAATCCGCCCCGGGACGTGGTGGGCGTTCTTTTTTGCCGCTGTTCGGTTGCCGGCAAGGCTTCCTTGAAGTCTCGACGAATGTGGGCGTGATCGGCCCTAGGCGGTTGCTGTAAAAAGAGTCATCGGTGAAAATGACCCTTTCTTCCGTCACCGTCGTCCGTCTGTCAAATTTGCCCATGAGTGGTCTTTCCTATAAAGATTCTGGCGTCGATCTCGACGTTTATAATGAAGCGATGAAGCGGCTTCCGTCGTTGATGCATCGGACGTTTTCACCCCGGGTGCGACCGCTGGACGGTGGATTTGCCGGTCTGTTTCAGCTCGATTTTGACAATCGGCTGTTCCGTCGGAATTACGAAGACCCCATGCTGGTGGCCTGTACCGATGGCGTTGGAACGAAGCTCAAGCTGGCCCAGATGACAGGCCGCAGTGATACGGTGGGAATCGATCTGGTGGCCATGTGCGTTAACGACGCCATCTGTTGTGGTGCCGAGCCACTCTTTTTTCTCGACTACGTGGCGATGAGCCACGATGACCCCGTGGTGCTGGAACAGATTGTCCGCGGGATCAGTGATGGTTGTCTGCAGTCTGACTGTGCCTTGCTGGGTGGTGAAACGGCCATCATGCCGGACCTCTATCAGCCGGGTGATTATGATTTGGCCGGTTTTTGTGTCGGTGTTGTAGAGCGGAAGCACTTGATCGATGGCAAGACGATTGCCGCTGATGATGTGGTGATTGGTGTTGCTTCCAGCGGGATTCATTCCAATGGATTCAGTCTGGTGCGTAAGATTGTTCTGGAAGCGGCGGGCAAGCAGTTGTCCGACTCTTTTGATGATCGGCAGACATTTGAAGATGTCCTGCTGGAACCGACCGTGATCTATGCCAAAGCGATCCGTCAGGTCCTCAATCATTACAAGGTCAAGTGCGTGGTGCACGGCATTGCCCATGTCACTGGTGGCGGGTTGGCCGAGAATATCGAGAGAATTTTGCCGGCGGGGATGCAGGTCGAGGTCGATGCGGCGAGCTGGGAGCGGCCTCCCATCTTTCAATGGTTGCAAGAGAATGGAAACGTAGCGACCGACGAAATGTTCCGCGTGTTCAACATGGGGATCGGCCTGGCGTTGATCGTCAGCCCGTACTACGCCGACGTGATTCGCCGTCTGTTGGATCGGAATGGTCTGAAAAACTGGCTGATCGGATCGGTCACGGCCGGTACGAAATCCGTCAAGGTCATCAACCAGTAAGCAGGTTTCGCTGTTGTCGCGGTCCCCGGCCGGGGAGATTCGGCGCGGGCTGGATGGAGCTAGTTGGTGGCTGCCGCTGCCGCAGAAGTGACCGGTGGCGAAACCTTCTTGGACGGTGCGCTTGCCGAACCCGGTTGTGCCTGGATGAACTGGCTCAGCTCCCTGATCACGCCACTCGATGTGATCAGGCCTGAAAACGTAATCGGCTTGTCGAGTCCCGGGGCGTAAATTGCGTAAAACGGAATCGCTTTCTGGCTGTTTCCGAGTGCCACCAATTGTTCCTCGACCTCGGGCGACTTCGCTTTGTCTGCCTTCAGGGCAACGATATCGTTCTTGGCAAAAAAGTCGTGTGTTTTTCGGACGTTTAAGGCAACTGCCTCGTTCAGGTCGCAGGTCGCTCAGTTCGGACCCGTGAAGTCAATGAATACAATCCTGCTTTCCTCCTGCAATTCGCCCAGGCGGGCCTTGGTAAATTCCTGCCAGTTCAATTCATACTTGGGCGGGACGAGGAAGTAAAAAGAGAGCGCGGTGCCACAGGCGAGGATCCCGATCCCCCAGGACCAGGCTTTCAGTCTTTCCGGTAGCTCGGCAGCCAGAGACGTCCTGCCGATCCACCAGCAACCCAGGGAAATAAACAACAGGCAGGTCATCACTGCCACCATGTACTCTGACCAAGGTTCCTCGGTGAAGGAGGCTAACAGGAAAACGACCGTGCCCATCAAGACAAACCCGGTAATCTGTTTAAAGGTGGTCATCCAGGCCCCCGGTTTTGGCAGCCACTTGATGGCGACCGGGAACAGGCCAATCAGCAGGTAGGGTGAGGCCATCCCCAAACCGAGAAATGTGAAGACGGTGTAGGCGATCCAGACAGGCTGCCCGGCAATGATGGTGGTGGCCGGTACCAGCAAAGGCCCGGTGCAGGGAGTGGCCAGGACCGTGGTCAGAATCCCCAGTAAAAAAGCGCCCAATAAGCCATCTTCTTCTGTCTTTTGTCCCGCTCCGCCGGACAAACCGGGAATCGGTAATTCCCAGACGCCCAGCATGCTCAATCCAAACGCAAACACGACGGCCGTGATGATGATGGAACCGGTCATGCTCTTGGTCAACCAGTCTCCCCAGCCCATGCCGAAAAACGCGGCGAGTGTCGCCAAGACCCAGAAAACCGTCATCAAGCCGAGCGAAAACACCAGGTTCAGCATGAAAATTCTGAACCGGCTCTCACCCGCCTGTTGCACAAATGACATGATCTTCAAGCCGATCACCGGCAGGACACAGGGCATCGCGTTCAGGATCAAGCCGGCGACAAACGCCATGCCGAGGTACGTGATCAGGGCTGCCAGTGGAATTTCCGGTACCACGACGTTGCCAGCGTCCACCGTCTGCCAATACGTTTGAGAGGCCTTGCTGACCTTGGCGGTGCTGAGACTGTCCGGCTCGAAGGCAATGGCAACCGGTTCGCCCGGTTGTGGGTTGTCGGTAACGGTGATCGGTACCTGGAACCGGATGGTCTGGGGGCGGTCACACATTTCATCGCAGACCTGGTAGACCATCACGCCGTCCAGCGTGATATCTCCCTTCTCGTCAGCAGGGGCAACCAGGTCCATTGTCCAGGTGACCTGGTTTTCATGGTAGTACTGGAACGGTTCATCCTTGAGGCCGAACTCATGTTTTTCCGGTTCGGATGATGCGGTAGGCCAACTGGTGACCCAGCCAAATTTCCTGGGAAAGTAGATCATCGTCGGAATGCTGGAACGTTCTTCCGATTTGCTTCTCTCCAACTGGTAAATATGCCAGCCGGCGTCCATCGTGGCGGTGATCTTGAGCTGCGCTGTCCCGCCCGGCGCAACGGCGGCCTGGACCAGTTGGCCCGAAATTTCAGCATGTCCATTGGGTGCCCGGAAACGGGTTTCGCCAGCGCTTTTGGCGACGTCCACGTACTTGGAGAAGGCGGCGTCCAAGGTGGCCAGGCCGGGATCGAACGGGATACAGCCCGCTTTGTCGTTGCAGACCTGTCCACTGACCCGAACATTGATTTCCAGCGTCTTTTCGTCCACTCCGGCCGCCAGTTCGATCGGTGCTGTCCAGGTGACACTCCCTGAAAATTCTTCGACCGGTTCATCCAGGACGTTCTGTTTCTGAATCGGATCGACGTTGGCGATAAAGGGTCCTGTGACCTTGAATTGCTCTGATTCCGTGACGGTGAACTTGGTCGGTTTTTGTCCAGCCAGCTTTTTCTGCGAGTAGCCGTGCCAATCCGGCTTGATGTCGAGCGTGATGTTCAGGCTGCCAATGCGGCTCGCCTCGTTCAACGTGAAATCACCACTGAACGTGTATTCGGGTTGGCCATCGAACCCACCACCAAACCCGGGCAAATCCTGAAACTCATCCTGGAGCAACAGGCCTCCCGGCGCGTCGGTCTGGGCCAGCAGTGTCGGTGTTGACAGGAACACCGCCGAACCAAGCCAGGAAAAAATGCAAATTGAAACAATCGACTTCATCAAATCGGCTATTCGTGATTCTGACTGTTGAAGTATTTTCATCTCGACGAGTTTGCCCTCACCACGATCCCACGGCTTCCACGAGTCGGTTAAGACGACCCAAATTGGCCCGCCACGGAATTATATCAAGATTATGAGGATTGCTCTACGGATATCGATGGGCGATACAATTTGGTGACCAAGTTGCCCTGAAGTATTTCCCCATCCGCCTCGTGTTTATTTGCGAATTTTCTTCTGTCGTAGACTCGACTCATTCGCCTGCCGCTGGAAAAAACCCATGAACTTGACCGCCATGGTCTTTCCCTGGATCGGAATGCAGTAACCTTCGTCCGAACAGATTTGGCCGGTAAACCGAACCACCGGTTTGATTTTCGCCGGGTCCACTTGATCTGTCAGTTCAATGGGGACATAGAACTGGACAACGTCATAGTATTTTTCCAACCTCGATTCGAAAACCGGGTCCTTGGCCACTACCTTGGCCTTTTTATCAGCTTTGAATTTTCCCAGTACTTTGAATTGTTTGGATTGACCTATTTCAATTTTTGAACAGGGGCTCTCCTCACTCTGATAAATCCCGTAGATGTAACTGCCAACGGGCATTTCCGCTTTGACAATCAGGTAACCACGATTGGTTCCCGATTCAACATGGTATCGGGCTGCCAAACGGGGCTCGTTTTCAACCGATTGCCCCGCAGCACTTATTGGCAAGGCCAGGCCGCATGCGATTCCAAGCAACAACCCTGCCCAACAGGCGTGTTTTGTCGTGTCCAACAAGTTGAGGCTTCCTTATGATAGATCGATTCATCACGGCATTTTATGACAGCCGTTCTCTTGGCGATTGCCACTGACTGAAATTTTCAGGTCGCGAAGGCTACCAGCAATGGGTGGTTAGCTTCAACGTCATTTCGACGGTTTTTTGCCCGTCGTAGGCAGTGGCCGGTAATTATGCTATCAATTCGCAGGTCGGTTCTTTTCCTTGATAGAATTTCCGTGATCGACTCGAAGGACACAGGCTCTCGAAACATGAAATTGATCATTGCCATTATCCAGCCTACGAAATTGAGAGCTGTGAAACAGGCGCTCGTCCATACGGGGGTGGAACGGATCACGATCTGTGACTCCCAGGAATTTGCCAAGCATGTGGAGCGTGATCCGATTTACCGGGGCCTGGAGTATCGCACCAATATTCTGCGTAAAATCACGCTGGAGATAGCCGTCAACGACGACTACCTGGAACGCACATTGGAGGTCATCGAACATGTGGCCAAGACGGGCAGCCGGGGTACGGACGGTGATGGAAAAATATTTGTTTTGAATCTGGAAGAGGCGATCCAGATTAGCCCGGAAACTCGCGGTCCAGGAGCGATCTGATGGTTGTTTTCCTGACTCGTGACTTGATCATCCTGTCCAACGCGCGGTCTGCCTTGCCGCCAGGAGGTGTATTGGAACAGGCCGCCACGGTTCAGCGTTTGCAGGAACTGGCCGGAGCCAATGAAATTCGGCTCGTCCTGGTAGATCTGCAAATGCCCGGTTTGCAGCTGGAGCAATTGCAAACAGTTCTTGCCGGGGCCGATCTGCTAAATGACTCCGTGCTATTTGCCCAGCATGTCAACGTTCGAATGTTGAAGCGGGCACGAGAGACGTTTCCCCGGGTCATTACGAGGGGCCAGTTGAATACCCAGTTGCCCGAGTTGTTGACCGGCTCGTGAGTGGGTGCCCCGATGAACTTAGTTGCCGGTGGGAAACTGACCTGTCGACTTTGTCTAAAGGCGGGGATCAGGCGGCCCCGGTCAGAACGTCGGCATCGGGGGGGTCCATTGCCAGTACCGTCACTCCTACCTGGTTGGCATAGGCAACCAGTTCTGATTGATCCAGCACAATCGTTCGATCGGCCTCGATGGCCAAGATGCTTCCGCCCGCATCTTTCATCGTTTGAATCGTACCGACACCAATCGTGGGAACGTCGAATCGCATGTCCTGTTGTGGTTTGGAAACTTTCACGACCGTAAATCCGCCTGCCGGGCAGAGTTGTCCAGCTCGACGGATACAATCGTCCGTTCCTTCCACCGCTTCGACTGCCAGGACGGCTCTCCCTTTGACGGCCACCGATTGACCCACATCGAGTCGCCCCATCTCTTTGGCAATCTGCCAGGCAAATTTGATATCCAGTAATTGTGCCTGAGAGGGTGATTTCTTGGTAAGTAGTCCGTTTTTCACAAGGAGCTCCGGTGCGTAATCGGTCGCGGGAGAAAACTGTATCCCGTTGGATGCATAAAGATCCGTGACGATTGAGAGTAAAGTGTCATCCCGTCGGTCTTTCTTCTTCGAGAAATAGACGGGGTAAAAATGCTTGAGACATTCCCAATCCGGGAAATGCTTGAGCAGATGAAATTTCTGGAACAGGAGTGTCTTGAATATCTTGCCCGCCATGGTCGCCGACTGAACGTTGTGACGTCGCAAAAAGCGGACTTGGGCACCCATTTTGGCCATACCAAACCAGGCGAATTCATCGCAGATTTCCTCGAGTTTTGGATCGGCATGACCGTAAACCCCGCAGCAGTAGACGCGATAGCCCGAAGCCTTCAAAGCCTTGGCGACCTGGATCGGAAAGCGCCCCCAACCCGCGACCAGCCCGATTCGATTGTTCGTGCCCATGGAATTCATGGTATTCAACGTCCTTGCCCACGTCGGTCCGGTTCAGGCTGCATCTTGACATACAGGTTTGGTTTCGGCTGTTTCCAAGGAACCGTTTGATGAATTCAGTTCGATTTGTTGGATTGCCTTTTCCATCAACTTGATCTTTTTCCGCATCTCGGGCAACTTGGCAATCAGAGCATGGCTTTGCATGTTCTGACGAACGGGGACGGCAGGAGACCCGGCGTAGACCTGGCCGCCGGCCAGATGGTGCATGATCCCGGACTGAGCGCACAGGACTGCTTCATCGCCCACTGAAAGGTGGTCTCCCACCCCGACTTGGCCCGCCATCACGACCCGGTTGCCGGTGGTAGAACTGCCGGCAATGCCAACCTGCGAACAGATGAGGTTCTGGTCACCGATCTGGCAGTTGTGGGCAATCATCACCTGGTTGTCAATCTTGGAGCCTTGGCCAATCCGGGTCGGTTCATACGTTCCCCGGTCAATCGTGGTGTTGGCCCCAATCTCAACGTCCGATTCGATTTCAACATTACCCAACTGGGCTGAGAGCGTATGCCCCGACTCGTTGGAACGATATCCAAAACCGAAGGCACCCAGCACGGCACCTGCATGAATGATCGCCCGGTCACCTACCACCGTGTTTTCATAGAGAACCGCATTCGGGTAGATTTTGACATGGGCCCCAATCACCGTATTTTCCAAGACGGTTACATTGGGAAACAGAACCGCACCACAGCCGATCTTAACCCCATCGGCAATATGCACCCCCGCATGGATGTCGACATCTTCTGAAATTTCAGCGGTCGGGCTAACGTAAGCCTGGGGGCTGACCCCAATCCGTTTCCGGCTTACTGTCGGCCGGAACAGTTTTACGATTTCTGTGAAGGCCGCTTCCGGGTCATCGACACAGATAAACGATTTCTGTTCGAGGACGAGATCGTCCAGTTTCAAGCCTTTGGGAATGATTGCCGCCATCGCCTGACTGGTCAGGAACTCCGTGAAGTGCTTTTCACTGGTGGCAAACGTGATTTCGGAGCAGGTCGCCCGGTTCAAGCTGGCGGCACCGGTAACTTGGCACTCTGCATTTCCCAGGATGTTCCCGGAGACGTGATTTGCAAGCTCGTTTAATCGCTTCATTGCCAGGCATCCTTTTCCAAAGCAATGGACAATAAATGATAGTTCAACTGAGAAAATAATATGATTTTTGCCCGATTCGAGCCAGAGCAGTTTGATCGGATGGAACGGGAGAAAACGATGGGAAAAGCCTTGAAACCAGTCGCTTCACGCTGGTTGGCAGTCGGGGTGAAAGCATAAAAAAAGAAACGTGCGGCTGGGCAGCTGCACGTTTCTTTGAATTGTCACTCTGATGAATTGCTTCTCTATTCGAAAGAAGCGTTGATGCCACTGTCGGGATCATCTGGGTTGACGTTGCCACTAGCGGCTGCTGGCGGCAGTGTTCGATCGGCTTCATCAACTTTCTTGATTTCACCAGGACCGCCGGAACAAGCTGCTACGCTTGCAACAAACAGGGCCATACAGCAGGCAGTAAGTATCTTTTGAAATGTCTTCATGTGAATTCCCACCTCGAAAAAAGTATTAAAAAAATAGGGTGTGCGAAACGCACACCCCGCTTTTAAACTATGTCGAAAATCAACTTAGTTTTCAATATCAAAGTCCATCTGGCCATCTCGTGAGCCCATTACGGCGTACAAGGTTTCCCAGTTGGTAGACCGTTGCAGGTTGTGAACAGCTCCATCAGCAAAGGCGAAGTTAACGCCTGCTGGGTGCATAGAACCGGTTCCCCATGCTTTCGCGTACTTGGAGTTACCCAAGATCGTGTTACGAGGATCGTATCCACCAGGATAGTTCGGCGTGGGGCCGTATCCGAGAGGTGGAACTACTTTCCAACCAACACTACCACGACCACGCATAGAAGCACCAGTGATCCACATACAAGTTGAGGATCGGTCAGGAATTCCATTGTTTGGGTTCATGGTGATAGAACCAACGTTCTCAGCGAACATGGCGCTATTGGAAGAACCGTCAGGAATGGTTTCCAGAGCTTCTTTTTCACGCGGAGTCATAACGCCAGCGTAAGCTGCCAGTTCGCCGTTAGCAGTACCGTTAGTACGGTTACGGCCACCAGAGCTAGCACCGAGGATAGAACCGTAGTTGGTTCGACCAACTTCGTCACTTCGGCCTTCGCCAGACGAATCGCCAGGCCAGTACCAAGTCAGGATACCAACGTAGTCCTGGTCAACGTCACCAGGGACACCACCGACGTATACAGGAGCAACAATACCAACAGCTCGTGCTCGCGTGTCGTTGATAACGTCAGAAGGACATTCGTAGTGAGGGATTTCCATGTAGGCCAGGGTCCAGTGATCGATGATATTTGGGTACATCGTGTAAACTGGAGTGTCACTAGCGTCCGTGTATGTATTCAAGTTCTGGTGGTAATCGAATGCATGCGGATCGTACAGTTCTGCAACTGCCTGGAGTTCCATGAAAGGCTGGATCAGAGTCAGAGCCGAGCTCTGCTGGTTCATCCAGTAGTAATCTTCGTGAGATGAATTCAAGAATTCACTCGACCAAGCCGAAGCACCTGAGTGGCACAAAGAGGCTGGGGGCAGACGCTTGTAAGCGTCATGGTAATTGTGGGCCGCGATGGCCAACTGACGAATTCGGTTTGCACAGTCTGTACGACGTGCAGCTTCACGTACCTGCTGAACGGCTGGCAAAAGCATACCAATCAAAATACCGATGATTGCGATTACGACCAGAAGTTCAACCAGGGTGAAACCCTTGCGAGAAACTGACATAAAACACTCCCTTAATGAGAAAAAAACAAATGCTTCGCGGGACGGCTAAATTCAAAGGATGATAAATTAGGGTTCCGCGAAAATACTCAAATTCTTAATAAAGTTTATTCTAATAACGTTTTGATGCAACCCTGCAATGAAAAAAACCATAAATTAGCTTTAAGGTTGCTTTTTTTCCCCAAATCAAGATGGCGGCGAGATGGCCGAGGCTCAAGCCAGGAATCGGTCTTCAGCCATCCAGATCGCAATAGCCCGGTTTTTTATGAAAAAACGGTGTCAGCTGTACGCTTGTCAATAGCAATCTGCCCTCTGTTGTGTGAGGAAGCCAACAGTTCCTTATAACCGATCGTTATCAAAATCCGGTTCGACAGGTCTGAGCGACGTGTCCAATCCCCCAGGAAATACTGAAAAAAACCAGCTTTTGCAGGATTTCTCTGGGCCTATTGGAACGATTGTGGCCAATCTCTCGGCCGAGGTGGGCCGATTTGGCCGGATCCGGCTGAAGCCCCTCCCGCTCCATTCGCCTCGCCTGCGTTGTCTGTCTGGGGCCCGTGTGGGGCCGTGTGGGGGTGATTTGGCCGCTCGATACATGGAGGGGCAGACAGATTTCAGGCAATTTTTTGATTTCCAATAAATCCCCTTCAATCAAGAGCCGTTTCCACGTAAAATCCGCGATTCCGTAGAGTCAGATTTTGTAGAATCAGATTTGCTTGATTTAGTCGAAGCTGTAGGATCCATGTCCAACAAGATGAAGACCCATAAGGGTATCAAGAAGAGATTTCGCTTGACGGCCAAAGGGAAGGCGAAGCACCGCCCGGCCGGGACCAGTCACCGAAACGTCCGAGTCAGCCAAAAGCGTAAGAGAAACCTGCGCGGCACGGTCGTTCTGGATGAGTGCATGGAGCAAAAGGTCCAGCAGTCACTCGGCAAATACAGCAGTTGATCCGCCTGCCTGTCGGAATTGCGTTGCTTAATTAATTTATCCGCGGCAGTTTTGCCGCCATTCAAGTTCGTGGGTAACAAACGCCAAGCTTAACTTGGGGCCTGACGCACTGAAGGAAATCGAATGAGAACCAGAAAAGGTGCGGCTCGAAACCGAGCCAAGAACCGTCTCTTTAAACGGGCAAAGGGCTATCGCGGCGGACGTGGTAACCTGCTCCGAACCGTCAAGGAAACGTTGGTCAGGGCCGGCGTCTATGCTTATCGGGATCGGAAGGTCCGAAAACGTGACTTTCGTCGTCTCTGGATCACCCGCATCAGTGCCGCCTGCCGTTCGCGGGGAATGCGATATAGCCAATTCATCCACGGTCTGCTCAAGGCGGGAGTGGAACTGGACCGAAAATCGTTGGCTGAAATCGCCGTTTGCGATCCGGCCGGGTTTGACACCATCGTGGAAACGGCACGGGGGGCCTTGGACAATTAGTCCGTCAATGTCGTATCGCCGGGCAGTGCCCAGTAATGATAAGATGGGGGAAAGGCCGAGGTCTTTCCTCTTTTTTTGTGGACAGGAGCAACGCTCGGCCAGACCGCGGAACGGTTGTTGTTAACACGTCGTTTTTCGATTTCTATTGTGCGCCATGTCACTTCAACAATTTATTGAGCAACTCGATGAGCTCGCCCAGTCAGCCCGTCAGTCATTCATGGGTGCGGGCGATTCCGAAGAACTGGAGTCGGCCCGGGTGGAATACCTGGGTGCCAAGAACGGGCGTCTCAAGACGGTTCAAAAACAGCTTGGGTCAATCGAGCGCGATGACAAGCCGCTGGCTGGGAAAAAGCTGAACGAAGTCAAGCAGGAAATCCAGTCCTCTTTTGACGAAGCGAGCGAACGGTTGGTCTCTGGTCCGGCCCGAACGGAACGCGATCTGCGCATCGACGCGACCCTGCCAGGCCCGTCGCAAAATATCGGCAGGCTGCACCCGATTACCCAGACGATCGACGAGTTGCGGGACATTATGGGGCGTCTTGGCTTCTCTCCGGCCGAGGGTCCGGAGATCGAAGATGACTGGCACAATTTCAAGGCTTTGAACATTCCCGATATCCACCCGGCCCGTGATCCCCTGGACAACTTCTACCTGGCTACGGCCAAGAACACGGCTCCCGCACTGGGTGACAACCCTTTGTTGATGAGAACACAGACCAGCACGGTGCAGATTCGCGTGATGGAAAAACGGCAGCCACCGATCCGCATCATTTCCCTGGGCAGGGTTTACCGGCCGGATACGGCCGATGCAACCCACTTCCCGATGTTCCACCAGATGGAAGGCTTGATGGTGGATCGTGGTGTCAATCTCTCGGATTTGAAAACCGTGATCAAACTCTTTGCCACGAGCTACCTGGGGGATGAAGTTCCTGTTCGGGTTCGCCCCTCTTTCTTCCCGTTTACCGAACCGAGTGTCGAGGCCGACTATTACTGGAACGGAAAATGGGTTGAGTTCGGGGGGGCCGGCGTGGTCGATCCGAATGTTCTTGCCGCCGTGGGTTACGACCCTGACGAGGTTTCCGGGTTCGCTTTTGGCTTGGGGGTGGAGCGGTTATGCATGATTCGATACCAAATCACCGATATCCGTTATTTGTATACCAATGACGTTCGTTTTCTTCGGCAGTTCTAGGTCCGCCTGGACGGGGCCGGTTCCCGTTGGCCGCCCATCGATGGTCAGCGGGTCAGCTTGCCCCACCATTGAATGAAAGCGAGCGGAACGTTTGTTAGTTTTTCAGTAAAGACAAGACGTCATGATAGTTTCCTGGAAGTGGCTTTCCCAATACGTGGACCTGGAGATGGATTATGAGGACTTGGTCGATCGTTTGACCATGTCCGGGCTCAACCACGAGGGGACCGAGGAGATCGAGGGTGACCAGGCGATCGACCTGGAGGTGACCAGTAACCGACCGGATTGCCTGGGGCATATCGGGGTCGCCAGGGAGATCGCCGTCCTTTATCAACTTCCGTTGCAGCTGCCCCAGGTGGACCCGCCTGTCACGGGAGCCGATGTCTCGCAGAGTTGCCAGGTCGAAATTGAATGCCCGGAACTCTGCTACCGGTATACGGCCCGCCTGGTGCGCAATGTCCAGGTTGGGCCCAGCCCTGATTGGTTGGTTGATCGGCTCAAGGTGATTGGCGTTGCCTCGGTCAATAACGTCGTTGATGCAACCAATTTTGTGATGTTCGAAACGGGGCAGCCGCTGCACGCCTTTGATTTTTCCAAGGTCAGCGACGGGAAGATCAGGGTCCGGGAGCCCAGTAAGGACGAACAGATGGAAGCGATCGATCACCGGAAGTATTCGCTACTTCCCGGGATGTGTGTGATTGCCGATACCGCCTCGCCGCTGGCCATTGGCGGCGTGATGGGGGGAGCCGAATCGGAAGTCTCCGAGTCCACCACCGACGTCCTGATTGAGGCGGCCCATTTCAATCCTCTCTCGGTTCGCAACACGGCGCGGACCCTCAACTTGCACAGTCCTTCCTCGTTCCGATTCGAACGATCCATCGATCCGGAGCAACTCGATTCGGCCAGCCTTCGCTGTGCCGAGATCATTTTGCAGATTGCCGGTGGCGAATTGGCGCCCGGCGTGGTGCAGGCGGGGCAACCGGCTGAACCACCCTCTCCCATCACGCTCCGCACCGCTGAGTTGGAGAGGATTCTGGGGATCCCGATCCCGAACGAGTTTGTACTCCGAACACTGACGGACCTGGGACTCGAAATCACGGGCCAAGCGGACGGCACGGTGACGGCCATTCCCCCCAGTTGGCGGCACGATCTGACCCGGGAGATTGATCTGGTCGAAGAAGTGGGGCGAATTTACGGGTACGACAAGGTGCCTGACACAGCCCAGGTCCCGATGGTGGCTTCGCACCTGCCCAAGCGGGACAGGGTTTTGGAGCGTGTTCGCAACGTCCTGATGGGGGCTGGGTTTGACGAGGCCCTGACGGCCAGTTTCGTGCCAGAGCCATGGTCCGCTGCCATTTCCCCCTGGACCGACCAGCCAGCCCTGATCAGCACCCAGCCGATGCTGGGCGTCCTGGAAAAAGCTTCGCAGAATATTGGGGCGGTCGACCGGATTCGACGCAGCTTGATTCCGAGCCTGTTGGAAGCCCGTCGCATCAACGAATACCGTTCCAACACGAACATTGAGCTGTTTGAGACGGCCAAGGTCTACCTGCCCCTGGGTGAGCAGGAGATCCCGGATCAACCGACGATGGTCTCGCTGGTAAGCGGGAGGGACTTTTTCGAGGTCAAGGCGATTCTGCTGCAAGTCGTGAGTCGGCTGAACCCGAACCTGACGGTCGAACTGGTGCCGCTTGACCACCCCTTGCTGGATACCAATCTGGCGGTGGAACTTTGGGTCGGCGAGGACAAACTGGGGCTGGTCGGTCAGGTCTCCGACGGTGGCAAGCAGCAGTTCCGGTTGCGATCGGCGGCTGTCGTGGCCGAATGCAAACTCGATTTACTGGAATCACTGGCTGTCCTGGTTCCACTGCATCACAACCAGAGCCCCTTCCCCCCGATCTCCCGCGATTTCAATTTCGTGGTTGACGAGGGCGTTCGCTGGTCCGAGTTGGAATCGACCGTTCGCCAGGCCGCCGGGGAACTGCTGGAAAACGTCGAATACCGGGAGACCTTCCGGGACCAGGAAAAAGACGGTGATGGCAAGAAGCGAGTTCTGTTGTCGGTGACCCTCCGATCTCCCAGCGAGACCTTGACCGGTGAAATGGCTGATCAGGTCAGTCGTGGGATCGTTTCGGGTTGCCAGGAAAAACTGGCTGCCGCATTGTTGGTGTAGTCGAAGGCGGGCCGCGCATGGGCGCGGGCGGGTCGATTTTCCAGCAGTGGATCCGTGTGGAGATTGTGTGGTTAAACGGTGACAATGCGCCGTGGCGCAGGCTGAGAAAAACGAGTCAATTTCGGTTGAACAATCCTGTCTGATGAATCCTGTCTGATGAATCCTGGAAATGCTGGAAAAATCGTCTACCTGACTGCCGGCGCTGCCGGTATGTATTGCGGCAGTTGCATGCACGACAACACGCTGGCCCGTGGTTTGACCGGCCAGGGTTGGGATCTCCAACTGGTTCCCACCTATACGCCGATTCGAACGGATGAAGCGGATATCAGTGTCGACCAGGTTTTTTTCGGCGGCATCAACGTCTACCTGCAGCAGAGAATTCCCCTGTTGCGACATTTGCCGGCCGTGATGGACCGGATCCTGGATCGACCCTGGCTGATTCGCCGGGTCACCTCCCGGGCGATGGAGATGGATCCTCGGTCGCTGGGCCGGATGTCCGATTCGATGCTGAAGGGGATGCAGGGAAATCAGCGTAAAGAGGTGCGCCGGCTTTGCCACTGGCTGGCCAGCCAATCCCCCGATCTGGTTCTTTTCAGCAACCTGTTGATCGGTGGCTGTATCCCGGAGATCAAGAGCCAGCTGGAGATCCCGATCGTGGTGACCTTGCAGGGAGATGACATCTTCCTGGACAGCCTGCCGGAGCCGTATCGTGGCCAGTGCATCTCCCGCATCAGACAACTTGCCCAACAGGTAGATGGCTTTCTGGTTCACAGTGAGTTCTTCCGGTCTTACATGGCCGACTACTTTGAGATCGACCCGGCCAAGATCCTGGTGACTCCGCTCGGAATTGATGTCGCTGATTTCCGCCAGTTCGAGCCGACCCGGCCTGAGCGGGCCGAACTGAATCTCGGTTACCTGGCCCGTCTCTGCCCGGAAAAAGGCTTGCATCACCTGGTCGATGCGTTCATCGAGTTGCGTAAAAAACCGGATTTCGAGCATCTGAAATTGAGACTGGCCGGCTGGATGGGGCCGCACCATCAGGCGTATGTCGACCGGCAGTTCGAAAAGCTGGTGGCGGCCGGCCTGGAGGGTGAGTTTGCCTACCTCGGTTCTGTCGAGCGGCAGGACAAGTTGAAATTCCTGGCCAGCCTCGACCTGTTTTCAGTGCCCACCGAATTCCTGGAACCGAAAGGACTGTATGCCCTGGAAGCGATGGCGGCCGGTTTGCCGATCATCCAGCCGGACCACGGCTGTTTCCCGGAATTGATCACGGCTTCTGCCGGGGGCCTGTTGTTCGAGCCGGGAAGTTCTACGGCATTGGCCGAGACGGTTGCCAAATTGGTCCACGACCGGGAATGCTGCCAGAGGCTGTCGTCGGCCGGCCGTCAATTCGTTCTGGAAAATCGGAATATCGAGTCGATGTCCCACTCAACCGGCCAGGCATTGAGGGAGTTCCTGGCCGCCGATTGAAAGCCCATGGCATCGACGGGGCGGCCTGCTCGGTGTCCGACACGACGCGTCTCGGGCTATCTGATCGAGTTTGCCGCAGGCAATTCCGGGGCGGGCGCGACTTGTTGCGGGGCTGACTCCCGCTCGTGGGCCCGGTGAATTCCGTTGCGCCAGGTCATCAAGCCCGCCAGCAGGATGGATAGAATCACACAGGCGATGAACCAGTAACGGGGCCAAATTCTCCGCGGGCGGGTATCTTCCGGTTTTGCCTCGACCCTCGAATCGATACCGACCGCCCAAAAGACGACCGCTGTTCCGAGTATGATGGCAACAATGTTGGTCAGAAACAGCAGCATGGCACCGACGGCGAGGTCGAGTCGATCCGACAGGATGCTGGCTCCCTCCGACCAGAGGAGATCTTCGATCCAAAGCCCGACCCCGATCCCCGAGGTGGCAATCGGCGGTACCAGGGCTGCGGCAATTGCGACGCCGGGCAAGGCCGAGATCAGGTTGGGACGACCCATCGCGTAGGCAGCTGCCACGCCGCTCAGGAAGGCGACGATCAGGTCGAGCAGGTCGGGGGCGCCCCGCGACAGTATCTCGGTCTGGATGAGGAACTCGGGAACGAACCACGAGGTCAGGATGGCCAAGCCGAAGGCCAACGCGAACCCGAGGTAGACGGAGCGGATGGCATTCCTGATCAGTTTCTCGTTCCCCTGGACCAGGGCAAACCCGGTACCGATGAGCGGAGTCATCAGGGGGGCTACCAGCATCGCCCCAATCACGACCGAGGTCGAATTGCGAATCAGTCCGAGCGTCGCGATCAAGGTGGAGAGGGAGAGCAGGGCCACGAAATCGAAATCGAAACGGGAGCTGGTTTGCAACCACTCGACCAACCGGATTCGGCCTTCCCGTTGCAACTGGGGTACCCGCCGGCGGATCTGGCTGCGGAGACCTTTCCATAGCCGGTGAACCAGCGGCTCCCCTTCTCGGACGCCCGCCAGGGCATAGGAGGATTGGCCCGCATCACTGGCATGCAGCAGTTTCTCGATCTTCTTCAGGTTCCGCGTACCAATGATTACCAGGTCAACCGGGTTGCCCCGGCAATGTTTCTCGATGGCCGAGCTCAGGTTGTCATCGATCACGATCGTCTTTTGCATTCCCTGCGTGTTGATCCTGATGTTTTGCAGCAACCGCTCAAACTGTCGCTCGGCGACCGTGGTTTCGATGTTGAGGTCGTCCGAAATCTGTTCGACCTGCCGGCTGACGAACAGGATGGAAACCAGCTCGGGTTGGCGGTCCGTCAATTGGAGCGCGCGGAGTAGCGCGAGATCCGTTTCGTCGTCACCCGTCGTGACCACCAGGATTGCCAGTGGCTGGTCCCCGGCCGGGGGCCGTCCGCGGACGATCATCGTCTCGCAGGAGGCATGGCGCATCAGGTGTTGTTCCCAGTTCGTTTCGTTGCGGTCGGACTTGCTCGGCTCGTGGGCCGGGACGAGCAACAGCCCGACTTCCAGGTTTTTCATCGACTCGGTGAACTCGCGTTCCGGAGACGGTGCGTTGATCTGCTGAACCCGAAATTTCATTGAGTGCGATTTTTCGCCCGCGGTTTCGCCCGCTGCCGTGCTCTCCTGTCGGACCGGGTCCTGGTCTGCCGGTGCCGCGGCCGGCACTTCACTGAGACTTTCCTGGATCCCTTGCTGAACCGTGCGGATCAGCGGGTTTTCATGAGGCTCCGCCGGCAGCTCGATCTCTTTCCATTTCGGCTTCCCCTTGGCCCGTTTGCCCAGCACGACCAGCAGGTCGTCATGGTTGGCCCTGGCGAAACGGATTCCCCACGGAACCAGCGTAGCCGCATCGTTCTCGTCGGCTGCAAAGATGGCGATCCGCATGGTTAGTTTCCGTCAGTCCGCTGCAGCCCGAGCCGCTCTCGGGCCTCGTTGGCCCAGGGACTCTTGGGCGCCAGCGTCAGGAACCGTTGCCAATGCAAATCCGCTTCCTCCGACTGCTGCATTTCATCCAGGAGTCTTGCCATGTGGTATTGCACGTCGGGGTAATCTTCATGGTGCAGCAGGGCGCCCGAAAAGACGGAATAAGCCAATTCCAGTTGCCTCAGCTCGACCAGCACACAGCCCAGGCTGGCCCGGGCCTCAACAAACGATTCATCGAGTTCGACCGCCATGAAATATCGCTCTCGGGCTCCCGTCAAATCGCCTTGCTGGTAGAGCAGCTCGGCCAGGCGGAAACAGGCATCCGGACCGGGGCCAAACGCCAGGCACATGGCGCGGTAGACCTCGGCGGCCGCATCCAGGTCGTCATCGTCTTCACACTGGATGGCCAACTCCAGGAACTCGTCCGGCGTATTGAGACGTTCGATCGACTGTCGTTCCGGTTCAAAAGAGAGAACTTCGGGATTGCGGGTGTCCTGCTCCTCAGCCTGATCGGTATCAAAATCGAACAACTTCTGTCCGCCCGGCTCGATCAATCCGCCCCCCTGTTGCAGTAACAGGTTTTTACCTTCGACGATCACGCTCAACTGGGATAGCGGTCGTTCAATGTTGGGATAAAGACTGGCCAGCGACATCAACTTGGACTCGATGGCATCCGGTGATGCACCCGCCGAGACCAGCTTGGCGATTCGCTGTGCCGAGGAGACTTCCTGGAAATCAAAGTAGGGGAGTTTGTGGACCTGGCGGGATGGAGTGATCAGTCCGCGGCGGTGCCAGCGGCGAATCGTCGTGATCGAGACATCGAGCAGGTGAGCCAGCATGGCTGGCGTGTAGAGTCGCTTTGCATCCGATTCTTCTTCGACGCAACCGAGTTGTTGCCAGAGCTCGGTTTCCGAGATAACGGTCATTTTTCCGGCGCTGACCGCTTCCAGGATCTGTGGGTTGATTTGATCTTCGAGATCGCCGATCGGGAGCTCGTCGGCACCCAGTACGATCAGGTCGACCGTGGCATCAACCGGGTCGACCATGACGCCACCGTAATCACGCACCAACCGCCTCGCCTCTTTACGGTTGACGCCACCCAACTTGCCAACAAAGCCGACTCTGCAGTCGGCGATGGGCGATGTTCGGGTTGTTGGTTCGGTCGTACTCATGCCAATGCTTCGATTCGTGTCGGTACACATCCCCTGGTTTCGGGCAATGCGTCCGTGGGTAGCAGCGGGCCAACGTGGCCAGGTCAAACGGGCTTCCTAGAATCTACCCAGCTTGGGCCAACTGGCAACGGTCAAACGGGTGATTTTTCTGGAACGGGTGCCGCCCTGTTGAAAAGCTGTTGGTAGGCAGTTCAGCCAGCGGTCCTGTCTGGTAATTGCCGTTAAGGATTGTCCTTTTTGGGCTGTTCGTCCAAACGCGGTGGGTTGTCGGCCGCCTCGGCTTTGGGCTTCTGATCGAGGTCGGCTTCCTGGCTGGCTTGCGTCGGTTCATTCGAATCGGCGTCGGCTTTCGATGGGTCGGCTGCCGCTTCGTCATTTGCCTGGTCGGCATCGTTGGCCGGTTCGGCCTTCGAGGTGACCGGGGCCATTTCGGTCTTGGTGGGGCCAGCTTTCTCTTCACTGGAAGTGGAGAGGACTGATTGGGACGCGGTGGTCGATTCGGATGTCTCCTTTCCTTGCGGGTCGACGTAGATCGGTTTGCCGTAATAGACGGTCGGAGGTTTCTCTTCCGATTGTGTGGTCTCCGGCAATTCCACTCGGCGAACCACGGTCGATGACGGATTCTCCGGTTGGTTGTAGGTCGAAGAGGAAGTCACGACCGTTTGGCTGGATGGTTCACTGACGATGTTTCCCCACGCATCAACGGCCACACGTTTCATGATCGTGCGAGCAACGGTCTCGTTGACCTGGTAATCGACTCGACGGGTCACTGTTTTTGGAACCCGAACTTCACGGGTTTCGGCCACCCACTGGCAGGTCGAAACTTCGTACGGTTCGATCTTCTCCACCCGTTCGTACGTTACTTCGTTGACCGGGATTTTGCGTACCCGCTCTTCATCGCGGTACGTGACCTTCTCCACGGGTACTTTCTCGGTGCGGATCTTGACCACCGGTTTTTGCACGGTGACCGGTACCTGGCGGACCTCGATCGACTGGGTTGTTTTTTGTACCTGCACGGGGACTTTGCGTGTTTCGACGGTCTCCTTGTACGTGGTCATTTCGACTGGAGTTTGCCGCTGTACCGTTTCCGGGATGTAAGTCGTGCGGTTGACCACCTGTGGTGTCACCGCGGGGACCAGTGTCGATTGCATTTGGTATTCCCCCGGACGGACCCAGGCCAAGCGCCGAGCGGAGTAGACCATCTGGCCGGTCGTCGGGTCCAGGTAGTAGCCCGGGGAGACGCGTCGCAGCCGCGCCCTGCCGGCATCCGGGTTCCAGACCCAGTCGTTGTTGACAGCCACGGAAGGTACATAAGCCGTTTCCATCACGTTGACCGGTTTGTAGGTAGTGATGTTTTCTGTTTTCAGCATCCGCTCTGTGACCGGTTTGCGAACCACGACCTGTTCCTCCCGGTACTCGGTTTCGATAACCGGTTTTTCCACCAGATAACGCTGTTCTTGCATTTCCGTGACCGTCTCGTAGGTCGTTTCGCGTACTTCCCGTTCTTCGTAAGTCGTTTCAATGACGGGGCGCCGCACGATGTACTTCTCTTCCCGCTCGCTCGTCTTGTAAACGGGTTTGAGAACGGTCGTCTTGCGCTCACGCGTTTCGGTTTGCCAGACCGGCTTGTAGGTGGTCACTTGCCGGGTTTCATAGACCGTCTCGTTCACCCACTGTGAACGGGTGGTGGGAACCGTCTCGTATACGGTCTGGGGAACATACTGATAGGTCACGCAATCAGTCTGGCCCATCAAGCTGGAACTTGTCGATGAAAGGGCGAGCAACAAGCCGATGGTGACTGAAAAACGCGTGGTCCAATAAACTGCATGTTTGACGGACATCATTTCAACCTTCTGAATTTTTGCTGACACGGGCGAAAAACGAGTCATGGAGTTTTTTCAAAGCCTGCTCTATCGTATCCAAAATCGGGGGCGTCAGCCATAAACTACTTACTCTGAAATTCCATGATTCCGGCAAGTTTGCAGAAAAGCGTTCCCCTGGTTCGACTGGCAAGAGCCGCCAGCAGTTGACTCCGTTGAAGGTTGGCATGCTGGCGGTTCTTTGACGATTTCGTTTTTTGCCCGTTGTTGGTAGCATGGGACACCATCTACCAGGTTTCCCAACCGGTAGACTTTAACAGGGTCTGTCGCCGACCGTTGGCCTGGATGGAAAGGGCCGCCGTTTGGTTCGACACAGGGATGAGGAACAATGCAACTGCTCGAATTGACGTTGGATGATCCGTACCAGAACATTGCCCTCGATGAGGCATTGCTGGAGACCAACGAACGGGGCGAGGCCGACTGTGAGGTATTGCGACTCTGGCATCCGAGTGAGCCCCTGGTTGTGATGGGGCGCAGCTCGTCCCTCAGCCGTGAAGTCAATCTGGATTACTGCCAGCGCGAACAGATCCCCGTGATTCGGCGATGCAGTGGCGGCGCAACGATCGTTACCGGCCCAGGCTGCCTGATGTACGCCGTCCTGTTAAGCTACCGGAAAAGGCCCGAGTTGCGGATGTTGGAGCAAGCCCACCGGTTCGTGATGTCGACGATCCAGGCGGCAATCGGCTCGCTTGGTGTCTCGGTGGAGTTCCAAGGTACGTCCGACCTGACCATGGATAACCGAAAGTTTTCGGGCAACGCCTTGCGGTGTAAAAAGGACTGGCTGCTCTATCATGGTACATTGCTGTACGGCATGAACCTGGAGTGGATCACCGACTGCCTCGGACAACCTGAGCGACAGCCGGATTACCGGGCCGACCGGAGCCATGCCGAGTTTGTGGGGCAGATCCCTGTTTCCGTCGATGACCTGTCCCATGCCCTGGTCCAGCAATGGGATACCCATGAGCCACTGGATGATTGGCCCCGGGAACTGACGGCCTCGCTGGCGGCCTCAAAATATTC
>JAKVBG010000022.1 GCA_022447605.1 Mariniblastus sp. | reverse complement strand
GCCGCCCATGCCGCCGCCGCCCATGCCGCCGCCACCCATGCCGCCGCCGCCGCCCATGCCCATACCACCAAGGCCTTGAGCCATCACGGGTACTGCTGCGAACGCGGGAGGCATCTGAATCGCGAGGGGCTTATCGGAATTGTTCTTCACCATCAGGTTGAGATTCGCCTCATCCTTGGTCTTGATGATGACTTCGATTTGGCCCGACTTCATCCCTTCAAACATCTCGATCGAATCGAAACCTTGAACAGGAGTTTGCGTTTTCCAAATCCGGCTCAAACGCTTCTGTTCGGCCCGATCGATTTTGGTTTCTTTTTCGTCATCGTTGGCGGTCACCAACGACGTCGCGGAAAGGACGGCAACCAGGGCCATCGACAATTTCAAACAGTGCAACATATTTGTCGTTCTCATTTCAAAAGAACTCCCCATCTATTTAAACCGGCGTTCCTTGCCCGCGCCAGTTAATCCGCTAAAGCAAAGTCTGCGCAAAAAATGCCCAAACGTAGAGATCGATATCTCTCACCTTCAAGAATAGTCGGAAGATCACTCACTTCCAAGCAATTTTTACTTTGCTTTCGGGCCTGATTCGACAAAAAAACGCACAAGTTTCGGGCTTATACGGGCCCAACACTTGTGCGGATTTGTCCATTTTTACGGGCAATTCTTAGTGGTCACCCTGCCCGGGGGTCTCCCATTCGACAAGATACTGAATTTCCATTCAATTCCCGTCGTTCAATCGTTTCAATCCGTATTACAGGAGTCCCATCGCCACCAGGCTATAACGGACGACCAGGCCGGCCGCGACCACGCTGACGATACTCATCAGTTTGATCAGGATGTTCAGGCTGGGACCACTGGTATCCTTGAACGGGTCACCGACCGTATCCCCCACGACCGCCGCCTTGTGAGGATCTTTCCCTTTGCCACCAAAGTTGCCCGCTTCAATGTATTTCTTGGCATTATCCCAAGCACCGCCCGAATTGGACATGTAGATGGCCACGCAAAAACCACAACAGAGCGTACCGACGAGCAACCCCAAGACGCCCCCGACGCCCAGTAGCAGGCCGACGACGATCGGAGTCACTATGCCCATCAGCGAGGGCAGGATCATCTCGCGCTGAGCCGCCCGGGTACTGATGGCCACCGGGCTCTTGTAGTCCGGTGTCGAGGAACCATCCATGATCCCGGGGTTCTCCCTGAACTGTCGCCGAACTTCTTCCACCATACCAAACGCGGCGCGACCCACGGCTTTCATCGTCATGGCACAAAAGACAAACGTCGCCATGCAGCCAAGAAAAACGCCGATCAGGACACGCGGGTTGAGAACGGTCGCATTGTAGAGCTGGGCGATCTGCGGCATGGTAGCCGTCCGCACACCGGTCAATGGATCCTTGGTTTCACTGAACATGAAACCACCCTTGTCGTCCACTGCGAACATTTCGGCCGGCAAAGCCGTCCGGTTATCCACGGCTTCCCATTTTTCCGCGACGGCTTCCTTCCGAATGTATTCGGGCATGATGAGGAATCCCTTGGCCATCTCGCCCTCCGACTTGCGGATAACAAAATTCTGATTGATCTTGTAGAACGTATCTACATTGGCCACGACACCGGCACGGTCTTCTGCATCCGCCCAGTTCTGATAGCCGGTCTTCACCTGCTCGACGTAAGCCGCCAACAAGGCCAATGCCGTCAGCGCTGCCGAACCGATGGCAAACCCTTTGCCGGTCGCGGCCGTCGTGTTACCCAGACTGTCCAGGGCGTCTGTCCGCTCACGCACAATCGGGTCCAGACCGGACATCTCGGCGTTGCCTCCCGCATTGTCGGCGATTGGGCCGTAGGCATCGGTCGCCAGGGTGATACCCAGTGTCGAGAGCATACCGACGGCCGCAATCCCCACCCCATAGAGGCCGAGGGTGAACATGGTGACATCGTTGTAAGCGAACCCGGTCGCCGCCCCAAAGGCAAGCATCATACCGAAACAGACAACAATAACCGGAGCCCAAACACTTTTCATTCCATCGGCTATACCGGCAATGATGACAGTGGCCGGTCCCGTTTCCGCCTGGGAAGCCAACCGCTGGGTTGGGCCGTACTCGTCACTGGTAACATACTCGGTCCATTTACCGATGATCCAACCAGCCAGCAAGCCGGTCAGGATGGAACCGGCAATCCCGATGTGCTTCATGCCAAGAATGAAAATAACCGCCAGGGTGGCCAGAACGAATGTCAACACCATCGACAGGTCAATCCCTCGCCCCAGCACTTTCAACAGAGCTTTTTGACTCGCATCTTCACCGGCGCGAACCAGGAAGATACAGAAGATCGACATCACGATACCGATCGCCGCCACGATCATCGGCAGGAACAGCGCATGGACTTGATCCATCGGCACAAATTCTGCCCCGGCAAAGGCTGCCACACCAAGTGCAGCAGTGGCCAGGATCGAACCGCAGTACGACTCGTAAAGGTCGGCTCCCATGCCGGCCACGTCGCCCACGTTGTCACCCACGTTGTCGGCAATGGTGGCCGGGTTGCGGGGATCGTCTTCGGGAATCCCCTGTTCCACTTTACCGACCAGGTCCGCCCCGACGTCGGCCGCCTTGGTAAAGATGCCTCCGCCTACGCGGGCAAACAAGGCCTGGCTTGAGGCGCCCATCAGGGAACAGAGCATCGTGACGGTGACCGTGGTCAGGTCCAGGTGACAAACAAAACGCAGGATCGCGTACCAAAATGACATGTCCAAAGTACCGAGACCAACCACCGTCAATCCCATCACGGCCCCCGATCGGAAAGCCACCTGCAAACCGTCATTCAGCGATTTCTGTGCCCCGGCAGCCGTCCGGTTGCTGGCGCTGGTCGCCGTCTTCATCCCGATAAATCCGGCCACGCCTGACCAGAAGCCACCGGTCAGGAAGGCGAACGGCACCCACCATTCCTGGATCCCGGAATAACGGGCCCACATCAAAAGTGCAAAGACCACCACGAAGTAGATAAAGACCACGATATATTGCTGTTTCAAGTAGGCCGAGGCGCCTTCGCTGACATGCCTGGCAATCTCAATCATCCTGGCATTTCCAGGGTCGGCTGCTTTCATCTGTCCAAAAAACTTGAACGCGAAAAACAGCGCCAACAACGAACCCACCAGCAGGATGGCCCAGAAGCCGTACTCCATGCTATGGATCTCGGAATTCCCGAAACCGGGAGCCATGGCATCGCTGGAAGTCGTTGCCACCTCGGCCGGCGCATCCGCGCTCGCCTGGCTTGCCTCATCCTGCGCGCCATTGGCGAAAGTCATCTGTGAGCAACTGAAAATCAATACGCCAGCTACACCGGCCATCAGCCATTGCGTGGTCCGCCCTTGAAACAATCCCGACATTCTTTGGGTCTGCCTATTGTGATGCTAAAGAGAAAAAAACCTGAACGAAAAAACTGTCTGTTTTCGAACACCTTGATCCACTCGATGTCGTTTCACCCGCGGGCATTCAGCCCGAGTCGTCCAGTCACGGTGTCTTGCTTTTTTTCGGTGACATCGGTCGTAAACCGAGAAGTTTACCGTCGTTTCCGGAAGAGTGTCAACAACGTGGCAACACACCCCCGACCAACGGGTCCCCCAGGGAACCTCGATTCGCGAAACGTCGCGCATGTTGCTGGATCCGATTCACCCAAACGGGGCTGTGGAAAGGCCAAAATCCGGTGACTCGGACAACCACCCTGACAGAATCGCTAGGCTACACCAAACAAAACGTTCCGATAGCCTTTCCAGGGTGCGACCTTTTGTCGCTACTGTCGCCGGGGAATCTCGTTGACCTGCCCAGGTCCCTTTCCATTCAATCCATTCAAGAGTCCAGCTAAATGGGACCACAAACGGCCATTGGAGGACCCTCTGGTGAAGTTGGCCCGCTCCCCTCCAAACTCGGATTTGCAGGAAAAAATTATGAATCGGCCATATTGGCGGTTTGGAAATGGAAGATTGGGCATTTTCCACGATTTTCCATACTGGACGAATCAAATAGAATACCGGGCTGTTGCCTAACCGCTGGAACTTGTCGCAGACCCCTGCCGGTCGCACGGGAGTCCCTACGAACCGGCAGATAATCACTGAAGAAAACTGGTTTTTAGGAGCCGCCCCCATGCCTTTCGGTTGGATTAACCATTTTTGGTGCACCCTGGTCATCGCGTTGTTGCTGCCAGCCACCTCTCCTCTCCATGCACAGAACGAAGGTGACGCAGATCTGGAAGAGGCGTTCGACCTGAAAATCAATGCCACGTCAACACGTGACCTCGACCAAGTTGCCAGCCTCTGTGAGTCGGCCATTGAGAAAGGGCTCGACGAAGATGGGATGGTCGAAGCGAAGCAATTATGGGCCTCCGCCTGGTACGAGTATGCCGATCAGATGGGGAAACAGATTTTTGTCCCCGGCCAACAGGATCGACGTTGGCGGGTCTATCGACGTGAAGCGCTGAATCGCCTGAAGAAAGTCGTCGAGCTGAGCCCGGACACCAGCGATGCCTACCTGCTGATCGCCCGGCTCAATGGATTGCCGGGGGGAGACAAGGCAGCCGCCAACGAAGCAATCGAAAAGGCCATCGAAAAAATCACCGATGACGATGCCAAGCTGTCCAAGGCCCTGTTCATTCGCGCCTCCCTGTCGGATGACAGTGATTCCCGCCTGGCCGACCTGAACCAGGCGATCAAGATCGATCCGACCAACCTGGACGCAATCCGGATTCGGGGCGCTTTCTATCTGCAGAACAACCAGGCAGACAAGGCGATTGAAGATTTCAAGCTGTGGCTCGACAACGACAAAGAAAACCTGGCCGCTTACTACGTCGTGGCCCAATCCCTGGTCGCCATGCAGAAATTTGACGAGGCGATCGAGATCCTGGACAAGGCGGCTGAAGTCAAACCGAATGAATCGCGCACATTCAAGGAGCGGGCCAGGGTTTTGATTGCCCAGGAAAAACAGGAACAAGCGATTGAGGATCTGGGGAAAGCGATCAAGCTAAACGGTAAAGATTTCGAAGCGATGATGCTGCGAGCCTCGCTGCTGTTGGACCAGGAAAAGCTGGACGAAGCACTCGGCGACGTCAACAAGGCCCTCGAACTACAGCCAGGTCTGATCGGGGCGTATCGCCTGCGAAGTTTTATCTATTCAGCCCAGGAAAATTTTGCGAAAGCGATCGAGGACATTCAGACCTTGGCGGACGACGACCCTTCCAACCTGAGTTTCAAGACACAATTGGCCATGCTCTACAATGCCAACGACGAGCCGAGCAAGTCGGTCAAAATCTACTCGCCGCTGATCAGGCAACTCTCGCGTGACCTGGAAAGCCCCGCCAATGATGCCCAACAGGAGGCGTTTGAAACCTTGCTGTCCAGCGCCCTGCGCGGCAGGGGTGACGCCTATCTCTCACTGAGCAAGCACAAGGAAGCGATTGCCGATTACGAGGAAGCGCTCGAATTAAGCCCCGAAGACGACGGCGTCCTGAACAACCTGGCCTGGGTCCTGGCCACCAGCCCAGAAGACGAGCTGAGGGATGGGCAGAGGTCGGTCGATTACGCGTTGTCGGCCTGCAAGCTGACCGACTACAAGGAAGCCCATATCCTGAGCACGCTGGCTTCCGGATACGCCGAGATGGGCGATTTCGAAAAAGCGCGGGAATGGTCGACCAAGGCCGTCGAATTGGCAGGATCGGATCGGCAAAAAGAGAGCTTGTCCAAAGAGCTGGAAAACTACAAGAAGAACCAGCCATGGCGGGAAGACCAGAAACTCGAATCGAAAGAGGACGATAAAGAGGACGATAAAGAGGACGATAAAGAGGACGATAAAGAGGACGATAAAGAGGACGATAAAGAGGACGGCTAACAGAAAACCGCTGCCATGGATCGAACCTCCGCTTACGAACTGATGTGCCAATACACGCAAAACGAGAGTTTGCGCCGGCACATGCTGGCCGTGGAAACGGCCATGCGGGCGTATGCCACCAGGAGCGGCGAAGATGTCGAGAAATGGGGGATCGTCGGGTTGCTCCACGACTTTGACTACGAACGGTGGCCAGAGCCGCCCGACCACCCTTTGCAAGGCTCCCAAATCCTGGCCGAACACGGTTACCCGGAAGACGTGATCTATGCGATCAAATCGCATGTCGACCAGGTGCCGGGGCATCCCCGCATCTCCCAACTGGACAAGACCTTGTTTGCCTGCGATGAACTTTGCGGGTTCATTACGGCGGTCGCCCTGGTGCGACCGCAGGGGATCGTCGGGATGAATGCCAAAAGTGTCCGCAAGAAGATGAAGCAGAAGAGTTTCGCCGAAAAAGTCAGCCGGGAAGATATTACCGAGGGAGCCAGGGAGCTCGGAATCGAACTGAACGAGCATATCCAGTTCGTCGTGGACGCGCTGGCTGAGGATGCCCAGCAGCTGGGCCTGCCGGTGGGCAGCGGCTAAGCATGGCTGGCAAACGAGCCCCCATCAGGGATGTTGAAAAATGGACCATTTTCTGGACTCGGGCCAGGCTGGCCCGTTAAAATAGCTGAGTTGACTTCTTTTACCTGCATGCCTTGGACGGGCGGCCGTTCCCATGAAAAAAAGAGCACAAGGACCGGGCGTCTCCTCGTTTCTGGTCGGCGTCCTGCTGTTCGGGCTGGCCCAAGCCGTGATCTTTCCATCGCCTGACGCCCGGCCTACATGAATCGGTCCTGCCTGTGCTACCGGTCCGGTAGTGGAAAAGCTGGAGCGCCAAACGGCCTGGGAAGCTCGACGAAAACCGCTTCGGCCGAGACAGTCGGCAGTCCCCCGTCCATCCTCCCGTTGCGAGGTCTCTTCGGCGGTTTCTTCGAGTGGAAAATAGGCTATAAAATAGTCGTTGTTCGCCCCCCAACAGGATCGTCCTGCCTTTCCCTGGTGGGTCGATTTCACTGACCCCGATTTTCAACTGACAAAGAGATCCCGATGGAAGTTCAAAGTTCCGAGCAGCTAACCTCGAAAAAATGCGAACCATGTGAGGGGGGCGTCGACCCTTGTCCGCTGCCGTTTGTGACGCAACAACTCGAAAAACTCGAGGGCTGGTATCTGACCCATCAAAACGAGAGGATTCGCAAAGACTGGAAGGTCAAGAATTTTGTCGCCGGTCTCGAGTTCATCATCCGTGTCGGAGAAGTCGCCGAGGCCGACGGCCATCATCCCGATGTCCATCTGGTTGGCTACAACAACCTGTCCATCGAACTGTGGACTCACGCGATCGGCGGACTGAGTGAAAACGACTTCATCCTGGCTGCCAAAATTGACCAGTTACGGATTGAACTCGCATCCTGACAACCTGGCCATCCGGCCGATCATCTGCGCGGGTTTAAGGGGCAAGCTCCCGGTCCCGTGCTGGACATTCCCCAAGCAACCACCAGGAGTCAATGTACGCCATGCTCGATTTCACGACGCTTGCTCAACGCGCCTTGCAAGACGATCCCGGCAAGCCCGCCATCATCATCGATGATCAATCGGTCAGTTATGGTGAACTGGAAAAGATGATTGAGCGCCATGCCGCCTGCCTGGCTGCGCAGAACCTGAAGAAAGGTGACCGGGTTGGTCTGCTCGCGTGTAACCATCCCGATCTGGCTGCCCTGTTCTTCGCGACCTGGAGAATCGGCTGCATCGCTGTCCCACTCAATCATTCCTACCAAGGCCCCGAAGTCGAGTTTGCGGCGTCCCACTGTGAACTCCGCCTGTTGATCATCCAGGACGCCCTGGCCCAGAAATTGGCCGATAATTTCACCCTGCCGGATTGTGTGGAAAAGTGTTTTACGTTCGATTCCCCGGTGGACGGAATCGGGACACCCTGGCGGGAAGAACTGGCCAAGGACCATGCCGCCGCACCACTCAATCCACCCACAGGTACCGACCCGGCTGCGATCTACTACACTTCGGGCTCCACCTCGAAGCCGAAAGGGGTGACCCATACGGCTGAGTCAATCCGTGAGACGGGAGAGAGCCGGGTCAACACGATGCAACTGGCCGAGGACGAAACCTGGTTGCTGTCGACCCAATTGGTCCATGTCTCGGCCAGCCTCGGCTCCCTGATCCCGGCGCTGGTGGTCGGAGGGACCGTTGTCTTCCTGGAAGAATTCAGTCCCGGGGACTGGCTCGCCTCCTACCGCAAGCACTCACCCACCCGATCCGTCATCTTGCCCTCTCTCCTCCATGACATCCTCGATTGCCCACAGCTGGAAGACGTCGACTTCGGGGCCATCCGCTCGATGGAATGCGTGGGGGATTTCGTGACGCCCGACTTATACGAATCGTGGGACAAGGTCTGTAGCACGACCCCGCTGGCCCAACTGATCGGGATGACCGAATGCGAAGGTTACTGTGGAATTCCACAACCGGGCGTGACCTTCACACGAGGCTCGGCCGGCAAGCCGAGAATTGGGGTCGACGTCTGCATCATGGACGACGATGCCAAGATCGTACCCAACGGGACGATCGGGGAGCTCTGTATCCGTTCCGACAGCATGATGGTCGGCTACTGGGAGGATTCCGAGCACACACACCAGACGATTCGCGACGGCTGGCTCCATTCGGGGGACGAAGGACGTATCGACGAGGACGAGAACATCTGGTTCGTGGGGCGCGACAAGGAGATCATCGTCAAGCGAGGTTCCAATATCGCTCCGGGCGAGGTTGAGAGCGTCTTGGATGAATACCCGGATATCGCCGAGACGGCCGTTATCGGGACACCGCCAGGAAAACATGGGCAGCGTGTCGTCGCCTTCGTTGAACCAGAGCAGGGACACGAGGTCGATACGGCTGCCGCCAGCAGCTGGGCCGGCGAGAAGATCGCCACGTTCAAATTGCCGGACGAATGGGTAATGGTCGACGCCCTGCCTCGAAACGCAGTCGGCAAACTCGACCGCGCCGAACTGCATCGCCGCTGCAAATCGCTCTTTCCCGACGGTTGATCCAAAGCCGTGGCACCGTGCTCCCCGTCTCGAAAAAAGTTCGAGCGGTACGAGCATCGTCTGCGCGGCCAACCCCTTTCCTGATCGCTGCCTCTCCACAGCGGGCGACTGGTTTGTCCCGGTTACTCCGAATTTTCCCATGGCGTGTGAAAACCGGGGGATCCAACCAATTTTCGTCGATAAATTCCCTTTAGGAAGTCGTAGCGGGAAGTCGTAGCGACGACTGACCTTTTGGTTTTCTGTTGACACGTCGGAAAGATCAATGATGCGTACATGCTTAGCTTGGATCACCCTCAGTTTCACCTCGAGTCTCGCGCTGCTCCACCCCCAGTCGGATTTGGTGGCATTTGAAAATGGGAAGCCGGATCAGGCCGGGTCGGTCGATCTCGTCCAGCCAGTAGATGATTGCGAGGTCATCCTGTGGGTTATCCGCGGCTCGAGCGTGGACTCGCCCGCACCTGGCAAACTGAAAAATCGACAAGCGGCTACGGATCAGACCTGGGGCAAACCTGCCCTTCAATCCCAGGGAAGGCTGACCGAGGCAGCTTCCCACGAACCGGATCGGTTCACTGGGCCAACGGGCAACCGTATCATCGGGGCAACCCCAAGTACCCGATCCAGTTCGCGGCTCGAAGTGGGAGGCCTCTCCTGGATTGGATCGCCGGGCACCAATGATTTCTTTCTACCGAATTCTGCGAATCAACCTGTCTTTCCTGCCAGCAGCCAGGTCATCGGTCAGGCGATTTCCTTCTCCGCAAGGGCCAGCCTGTTTTCCTCGGCTGCACCAGCGGGGATGACGCAGTCAGCCACTGGTCCCGCACTGACGTTCCGGGAAATCCCGCAAACCCCAGCACCAAAAACGGTCCCGCGATTGATTCCCTCCCAGGACATCCGCCGATCCGCTCGCCGCGTCCCGATTATCCTTCGCGCCGTCCCCCAGACAGGCAGCTTCCGACCGGCCAGCAGTAGCGCCCGTATCAGGCTCACCCTGCCCAGGTACCAGGAACGCTCCAGGAATGACATGGGGACGGCCAAGTAGCCGCGGGATGCAAAGTACCGGCCAACCACCTGGCATGCCGATGGACCGCCCTCGCTCTATCCTGTTTGATGCCGTCGGGACGATCATCTACCCGGATCCCGATGTCCTGGCGGTTTACCATCGCCTCGGGCAGCAGCATGGCAGTCAACTCGCCAAGGACGTGGTCGAGTCCCGATTCAAACGGCTGAGGCGCACAGTCTTTCAATCCGAACTGACGGGTGATTCTACTCAACAAGACCTGAGCCGTTTTGAATTTCCGTCCAGTCAACAGGGCGAAAAAAAACTTTGGCAGGACCTCGTGCAACATCTTTTTTCGGACATTTCCGAAACGGAGCCCCTGTTCGATCAACTGTGGCAACATTTCGCCGATCCCGACCACTGGCGCGTTTACCAGGATGTGCCCGAATGCTGGGCATCACTACAACAGGCGGGCATCGCGATTGGTGTCGCCTCCAATTTTGACAACCGCCTGGAGCCGATCCTCGCAGGACTGGGCTTGAACGATCTTGCCTCGCAGGTCTTCCATTCGGCCCAGCTCGGTTTTCGCAAACCGGACCTGAGGTTTTACCGGGCAATCGAAGCGACGTGGCCATCCTCATCAATCCTGATGGTAGGCGATGATTACCTGAATGATTATCTCGCACCCCGATTGTGTGGCTGGCAATCACTCCAGCTGGTGCGGCAGAAAGAACGCCGCACCACGAATTCGATCAACAGCTTGGAGAACCTGGTCGAAAGATTTTGATCCCGCTCCAGCGTGGCAGGAGCGGACACGACATCAATTCAAGCAACCGGGCAGGAACCGTCTCAACGGTCAGTCGTCTCCGCGCTTCGGTTTGAAGATTCGGAACAGCTTGGTCAGCGGATCGTAAAATTCGTCGACCACCCGCTCCTTCAGGGGAATGATGGCGTTGTCCGTGATCGTGATATGTTCCGGGCAGACCTTGGTACAACACTTGGTGATGTTGCAATAGCCGATTCCCTGGGACTTTTTCAGGTCCGGCACACGATCCTCCGTATCGAGCGGATGCATCTCCAGGGCAGCGCTGTAGACAAAAAACCGGGGACCGATAAATTCTTCGTGTTTTTCATGATCCCGCAGCACATGACAAACATCCTGACAGAGGAAACATTCAATGCACTTACGGAATTCCTGAACCCGCTCCACGTCCTTCTGCTGCATGTTCCAACTGCCATCGGCGTTGTCGGGCTTTCTCGGCTTGAACGGTTTGATCTTCTCCTTGACCCGGTAATTCCAGGAAACGTCACTGACCAGGTCTTTCATGATCGGGAAGGCACGCATCGGCTCGACCGAAATCGGGTCTTCCAAGTTCATGTCACTCAAGCGGGTCATGCACATCAACTTGGGCATCCCGTTGATTTCCGCGGAACAACTACCGCACTTGCCCGCTTTACAGTTCCAACGACAGGCCAGGTCATTGGCACTCTCAGCCTGAATCTGGTGAATCGCGTCCAGGACCACCATCCCTTCGGTGACTTCGGTCTGGTATTCCTTGAACTCGCCCGATTCTTTGTCGCCCCGCCAGATTTTGAATTTTACTTGAGTCATTGGTCGTTATCAGTTGGAGTAGTTAAGGTTTTTCGATAGTCGCGTGAACCGGCTCACGTGACTACCTATGGTCTTCAATGATCTGTTTCAACTCTTCTGGCATTTCCGGGATCGTTTCCAAGGAGACCTGCATCTCCCCGTCCGGTCCCTTTCGCAAAACCGTGTTGACCGAGTCAAACTTCTCGTCTTTTTCCTTGTAGTCTTCCCGAGTGTGGGCACCGCGGCTTTCTTTCCGCTCGATCGCCGAACGGGTCACCGCCTCGGCCACATGCAACAGGCAGGGCAGATCGAGTGCCGTATGCCAACCCGGGTTGTACTGTCGGTTGCCTGGCGCTGCGACGTTGGCAGCCCGCTTCTTCAATGCCTCAATCCCCTCGACGGCTGCCCGCATCTCGTCTTCCTGGCGGATAATGCCGACCTGGTCCTGCATCATCTCTTGCAGGTCGTACTGGATCTGGTAAGCCCCGCCGGCATCGGTGGCGCGGCTGCTGTCCAGCGGCGCAAGGGCCTCTTCCACCGCTGCATTGACCTGGTCATCGGGAATATTGGGCGAACCATTTTCCTGGGCAAACCGGGCGGCCGACTCACCGGCAATCTTGCCGAAGACGACCAGGTCGGACAGGGAATTGCCACCCAGTCGGTTGGCACCGTGCAGCCCAGCCGCACATTCGCCGGCCGCAAAGAGCCCGGGAACGGTCGACATCTGGGTTTCGCCATCGACTCGGATTCCACCCATCACGTAATGCGTGGTCGGGCCGACTTCCATCGGTTCCTGGGTGATATCGATTCCGGCCAATTCCTTGAACTGGTGGTACATACTGGGAAGTTTTTTCTTGATGTGGGCTTCCCCGTCCGGAATCTTCTCCTTGATCCAGGCGATATCGAGGAACGCTCCACCGTGCGGTGAACCGCGGCCTTCCTTGACCTCTTTCAAAATGCATCTGGCCACATGGTCACGGGTCAGGAGTTCCGGTGGTCGACGCGCCTCGCGGTCGGTCTTGGTGACATAACGCCAGCCTTCATCCGGGTTATCTGCCGTGGAACTCTTGTAGTTTTCCGGGATGTCATTGAACATGAATCGCTTGCCGTCACTGTTCTTGAGGATTCCCCCCTCACCGCGCACCCCTTCGGTGACCAGGATTCCCCGTACACTCGGCGGCCACACCATCCCGGTGGGATGAAACTGGACAAACTCCATATCGATCAGTTCGGCCCCCGCTTCGTAGGCGAGTGACTGCCCCTCCCCCGTGTATTCCCACGAGTTGCTGGTGATCTTGTAAGCTCTCCCGATTCCCCCCGTTGCCATCACAATCGCGTTGGCCTTGAACAGTTTGAATTTCCCGAGTTCGCGGGAATAGCCAAAGGCCCCCGCCACCCGGTCTCCATCCATCAACAGCCGGGTAACGGTGAATTCCATATGGACATCGATGCCCTGGTGGATTCCATGATCCTGAAGGGTCCGGATCATCTCCAAACCCGTTCGGTCACCGACGTGAGCCAGGCGGGGATGAGCATGCCCACCGAAATTCCGCTGCATAATCTTGCCGTCGCGGGTGCGGTCAAAAACGGCGCCCCAAGCTTCGAGCTCACGAACCCGTTCAGCCGCCTGTTGGGCGTGAAGCTGGGCCATCCGCCAGTTGTTGATGTAGTAACCACCCCGCATCGTGTCGGCAAAATGGGTTTTCCAGGAATCGCGCTCGTCGACATTGGCCAGGGCTGCCGCCATCCCCCCTTCCGCCATCACGGTATGGGCCTTGCCTAACAGCGACTTGCATACCAGGCCGACCTTGACGCCTGCCGCGGAGGCCTCGATGGCTGCCCGCAAACCGGCGCCGCCCGCTCCAATGATCAACACATCAAATTCGAACGTTTCGTATTCTGCCATCGTGATTTAACTCAATACGCTCATTTGTTTGCACAACACGGAATCGTCAACATGAAACTCGACCAGCGAGGCTTGGCCGGTACGATTCCGGGTCATGTTTGGGTCAAAAAAGTCTAAAATCCGTCCAGATGCCCATGGAGCACAACCGGACATAAACATCAGCAAATGCCACCCACAACAGGCTGCACCAGGCCCAAACCATATGTTTTCGGTTCAAGCAACTGACACAGTCGTAACATTTGGTTCTTATGGGGGCGTTGGAAAACTTGTCCATCCAGCCCCCGATCAGGTGTCGGAGGGAGTGGCAACCCAACGTGTAGCCACTCAACAGGAACACATTCATGCACAGGACAAACGTCCCCACACCGATTCCAAAATCGGTGAATTCCCCGTCCCTGTCGTTATCAAAAAAGAAACCGCAATACGCGTCGTATGCCAGGAGAAACAGGAAAATAATCGCAAAGTACAGGAAGTACCTGTGAATGTTCTGCAGAATCAAAGGCAGCGAGTGTTCGCCCCAGTAATGTTTGCGGGGTTCGCCAACCGAGCAGGAAGGGGGATCAGCCCAGAAGGCCTTGTAGTAGGCGCCCCGGTAGTAATAGCAAGTCATCCGAAAACCGGCCGGGAAGGGGAGGATCAACAACGCAGGAGAAAAAAACGGCAGGATCCACCAGGATGGCTTGTCGCCAAACCAGCTGTGTTGGTGGCCATCACCCGGCACCCCCGTATCCCCACCGTTGAACAACAGCGGTGAGTAAAAGGGAGACAAGTAGTTCTCGTAAACGTAGTGCTGATTTTGAAAGGCGGCCCAGGTCGCGTAAACGACGAAGGCTGACAACACCAGAAATACCACCAGCGGCACCACCCACCAGTGGTCCTGCCGCATCGTCTCTCCCCATTTTCGCTGTTTCAGAGAGCTTAAATCGATTGATGACATAGGTGGATCCGTATCTCGCGATTGACTGTCGGTTCGCATATCCCAGCGGTAGACGATCAGGGGTGGTCTGCCGCTCGTCCGACGGAAATCACTTCCATTCCGGGATAAGGATGCAGATTTTCGGGCAGAAAGGCCTGGCTGTCAATCAGAATCTGCCCGATTCCGCAACGTCCCAACGGGGTGGCAACAGGTCGCACGCCCCCCTGGAAACCAGCCACCAAACGGGCTGCGGCTCGATCTCCCCCAGTATATGTCGAGTCGGCACGCTCACCTAGGCGGAAAGCGAGCGGCAAGTCGTCAAAATGGGGGCGGACGTTTCCATCCGGCCCGATTCGTGTTGCTTTCCTCGTCGACCGTTGAGTTAACTGGATTTCCGACAACGGATTAACGGATCAGGTGGAGAACCGGCCCGCTTTCCCTTACATCCTGTACCGGCGAGCCTGTACCGGCGCCTGCCGCCTGCCCGGGCCAACTTGTGGAAACAAGCAAACGAATGCCCATTCCGGCAACGAGTCGCTGGCACCCAAGGGCTTTCCTCGTCCGCCCATTAAAATTAAATTGACATCTTTCCGTTCTCCTGACTCAGGGAAGCACCTGTGAAATCGGTCATCGTCATACCGGCCCGGATGGAATCGACCCGCCTGCCGCGAAAAATGCTGCTGGCCGAGACGGGCAAGACCTTGATCGAACACACCTTCCAGGCCGCCCGCCAAAGCGGCCTGGCGACCGATGTCCTGGTCGCCACCGATCATCCGGAGATCGAACAGACCGTCCAGTCATTCGGCGGGAAGGCTGTCCTGACCGATCCCAACCACCCAAGCGGGACCGAGCGCCTGGCCGAAGTCGCTGCCAGCCTGCCGGAGTTCGACCTGTTCATCAACGTTCAGGGAGACGAGCCGGAGATCCTGGGCCAGGATATTGACCGAGTGATCGGCCGTCTGCAGTCCACCCCCGAGGCCATCGTCGCCACCTTGGCCACCCCGATTCGTGACCCGGGTCGGTTGAGCGACCCGGCCTGCGTCAAGGTCGTGATGGACAGCGACGGCCGGGCGATGTATTTCAGCCGCAGCCCGATCCCGATGCCCCGTACGGGTCCGGAAAATTGGCTGCAGATCGATCCGCCCTGTTTTTTCCAGCATATCGGGGTTTACGGGTACCGGCGGGATCACCTTTTGCAGATTCCGGACCTGCCTCCAGCCCGGATCGAAGCGATCGAATCCCTGGAGCAACTCCGGTTTTTGAATGCCGGCTGGCCCGTTTTCGTAGACGTCATCCCCCATGCGTTTCCGGGAATTGATACTCGGGAAGGCTATGAGTCGTTTGTCAGGAGGCAGGCAAACGGTTAAGATCACCAATAGACCCAATCGACAGGGTGCAAGAGACAAAGTGGCCACCTCGCGGCAGGTGCTGGGACCAGGAGTTTCGGCAAACAGGACCGTTTGACGGTCCGCCCGACAGGGCGATCATGCCAAGTTGGCTGAACAAGAACATAGCAATGAATTAGAAGGATCTGACGAACGATGACCAAACATATTTTCGTCACCGGCGGGGTAGTCAGTTCCCTGGGAAAAGGCCTGACCAGCGCTTCGATTGGAATGCTGCTTGAGCGACGGGGGCTGACCGTCCGAATGCAGAAGCTGGACCCGTATATCAACGTCGATCCGGGTACCATGAGCCCTTACCAGCACGGTGAGGTCTATGTCCTGGACGATGGGAGTGAAACCGACCTCGACCTGGGCCATTACGAGCGATTTACCAATAGCCAGCTCACCCGCAATTCCAATTTCACCACAGGGCAGATCTACCAGAACGTCATCGAGAAGGAGCGCCGTGGCGAATTCCTGGGCAAGACCGTCCAGGTCATCCCCCACATTACGAACGAGATCAAACAGAGCATCGGCAAGGTCGCCGGCGACGGGGTCGATGTGGTCATTACGGAAATTGGAGGGACCGTCGGCGACATTGAAAGCCAGCCGTTTCTGGAAGCTATCCGCCAGTTTGCCTTGGATGCAGGCAAAGAAAACTGCTTGTATATTCACCTCACGCTGGTGCCCTACCTGAAAGCAGCGGCCGAGCTCAAGACCAAGCCGACCCAACACTCGGTCGGGCAATTACGGCAAATCGGTATCCAACCCGATATCCTGATCTGTCGTACCGAGCGGGAATTGAATGCCTCCGATCGTGAAAAAATAGCCCTCTTCTGCAATGTGCCATTTCCCAACGTAATCGAGGAACGGGACAAGGATTTTTCCATTTACGAAGTCCCCCTCAGCCTGGTCGAACACGGGTTGGATAACCTGATTGTTAAAGAGCTGGGCCTGGCCACTTCCACTCTTGACCTGGATGATTGGCGCGACCTGCTGCACCGCCTGCGGAACCCGGAAACCGAAATCAGCATCGCCGTGGTTGGCAAATACGCCGAACACAAGGATGCCTACAAATCAATCTACGAAGCGATCGACCACGCCGGCATGGAACACCATGCCCAGATCCGGATTGGCCGCATTCAGAGCGAAGCGGTCGAAAGGGAAGGCCCGGAACGGTTGCTGGCCGGTTACGACGGGATCCTCGTACCGGGCGGTTTTGGCGAGCGGGGTACCGAGGGCAAGGTCGACGCAATCCGTTTTGCCCGGGAAAGGAACATCCCCTTCCTCGGCATCTGTCTCGGAATGCAGTGTGCTGTGATCGAGTTTGCCCGAAATGTAGTCGGCCTGAACGGTGCCAACTCGACCGAGTTTGATAAAGATACACCGCACCCCGTAATCTGTTTGCTGGACGAACAAAAGAACATCACGGACAAGGGAGGTACGATGCGGCTGGGAGCCCAGACCTCGGAATTGAACACGGACTCAAAGTCGTTTGAGTGGTACGGCAACCGAATGATTTCTGAGCGTCATCGACACCGCTACGAATTCAACAACGTGTACCGCCAGCAGTTCCAGGCCCATAACCTGACGATTGCCGGCACCAGTGAAAATGACAGCCTCGTGGAAATTGTCGAACTCACGGATCACCCCTGGTTTGTCGCCGTTCAATTCCATCCGGAATTCAAGTCGAAACCGACTGAGTCCCACCCGCTCTTTTCCGGCTTTATCCAGGCGGCCGTCCGCCGAATCAAGAGTTCGGCAGTACCCCAGAATTCCTAGTAAAATTTCCTGGCACGCCTTTATCCCACCCTGAATCGATGAGAACCTGACATGAACGAACCGAATGAAGAACCGAAAATCATCGTTGACGACGATTGGAAAGAACAGGTTCAAAAAGAGAAGGAAGATGCCCAGGTCGAGCAGGAAGCTGAACCCCCCCAAGGCGAATTGCCCCCCGCTTCTTTTCCGATCCTGGTATCGACCCTTTCGACCCAGGCGCTCGCGTCCATGGGTTACATTCCCGACCCCAGTGGTCAACCGATGACCAACCTGCCGATGGCCAAGCATTTCGTCGATACGTTGGCTGTACTGGAAGAGAAGACGAAAGGCAACCTGGACGAGGCAGAATCGGGTCTCCTGACAGAAACCTTGCACCAGTTGCGGATGGCTTTCGTCCAGGCCAGCCAGGCACCCGAGCCACCCGCCAGCCAAGGTCAGGGTGATTCCAGCAGCATCGAATTGCCCTGATGATTCGCTGCCAGCCTGGCACACCACCGCGATTGCGGTAACAAAAGCCATCGTCAGGCCAGGGCAGCCCCGTCAGAAGCGTGATCCAAAAAGGGAGAAGAAAGGGTCCAGCTTCCTGGCTACTTCTTGACCGCACAGCCTGTTGATTCGGCCATGGCATTGCGCTGCAAAATCTTGGGGTCACCCAGTTCGCGCATCGCTTTGAGAAAGTTTCCTACCAGTTGGCTTTGGTACCGGTACGGATTCCAGCAGACAGCGACCGTGCGTTTGGGAACTTCGCCCGACAGCGAACGGTAAACGACACCCTGATTCTCTGGTCCACGACAGGCCATTTGGGGAATCAGGGATACTCCGTGCCCCAGAGCCACCAGATTCTGAACCGTGATCAGCTGCTGGATCTGGGAGGTGGCAACGGGCTGGAAACGCTGGTGGTTGCAAAAGGACTGTACGTTCTCCTGCAGACAGTGCGCTTCATCTAAAAGCACAAAGGGCTCGTCGCGAATATCGTCGACGGTAATCTCTGGTTTCTTTACCAGCGGATGATGTTGGGGCAGCGCCAACAGCAACTCTTCTTCAATCAGGGGTTCAATCGTCAGGTACTTGGCCGAAGCGGGTAGCGCCAAGATACCCAAGTCGATCTCTCCATTGGAACATCGCTTGAGCAACGTCTCGGTGACATCCTCGTTTACGACAATATTTGCCTTGGCGAACTGACTGCCAATGGAGCGAAGTAAACCCGGAATGAAGTACGGTCCAATCGTGGGAATGGCTGAAATGCCGATACGGCCCGTTTCACCATCATCGGTTATCTGTCGCTTGGCATCGTCAACAAGCTGAAGAATCTTGCCAGCCTGTACGTGCAGGACATGCCCGGCAGGAGTGACCTCGATCGACCGGCCCTGTCGCTCGAAGAGCGGTTGGCCAAGTTCTTTTTCCAGCTTGGCAATCTGTTGACTCAACGCAGGTTGAGAAACCGAACAGTCTTGGGCTGCTCGGGTGAAACTGCCATGCTCAACAATCTTGATGAAGTACTTTAATTGGCCGAGGTCCATAGCAGGCAACTTGAAATCAATAATGAATAATTAAGTTCACCGTTTCTGAATGATGGACCCATTATGTGGCTCCGGCGGAAAAGATGCAAATCGGTATTGCCAGATTGCTGAAGTTTCTCGGACCGGCACTCAGGCCCGGCCTGCAAGGGTGGTCCGGGCCGGTCAATCGCCCAGCCAGGCACCAAAATCGGCTGGCAAGGGACCGTTTCCCGAGATTTTCGCCCGCCCGAGGCCGCTCACCATCCCAAAACCCCCACCATCCCTTAGAATGTCAGGCTACCCGTATACGGCGGCCCAAAAAGCAAAGTGGAGTGCCCGGTTCCATTTTTGCCAGGTAATTTTGGGTCGGTTTTATCGGTTCGGCATTGCGGACAGAACCTAGGAAAAAAAGATGGATTCGGTCAGAAAATGGGGGCGGAAATTCTCCCTGATTTCACTGGTCCTGCTGCTCGTCGCAGCAGCAGGCTGCAGTGAGAAAGTCGATTTAGCGGAAGAAAAAAGGAAACGCTACCAGGTCGATGGCAGTAGTTTGGGGGCCAATCTCACCCCGGATTCAAGCGAGGACGCCGTGCTTGAGACGAACACGGGGATCGCGATCGAAACCGACATCGATGCACTGATGTCCAGGTCGAAAATGCTTGAGATGCGATCCCAACAGATCTCCTTCCAGGAAATGCTGAACGATCTGGAAATTCAGCAAAATATCTCCGAACGTCTGCTGCAATTGGAACTCAATGAAGAGCAACGGTTATTTGCCGTACAGAATCTGTTGCTTTCACTCCTAAAACGGATTGCCACGACCGATCTCAAGGCCCGGGAACAGATCATCAAAATCCTGCCCGAGTACCTGGATGACAAGAACGACACGATTCAGCAGCTCGCCTGGGGCGCATCGGCAACCATCCATTTGACTGACTACTTGAGGGTCGAAGATGCGGACTCGAGTGACTTGGATGCGACGATTGACCAGATGCTCTCCCGGTTCGGTGACAACCCGGTCGTAGCCCGGGAACTTCAAGGACTTGTCGTGCAACTGATGATCCGCGAACGACGTGATAAAGCAGTCGAAATCATGGACAAGTTAAGCCAAGCCTATGCTAACAGCAGCAACCCGAAGCTGCAAAACATGTCCGAGGTCATCCGGGACCGAATGTACCTGACACAGATCCAGTTCGACGTAGTGGCAGAAAAAATGCGAACGGGAGAGGAGGGTTACAAAGAGCAGTTCCTGGAGATGGTTCTGCAATTGGCCCAGCGCAAGGATATGGGCAAGGAGATTTACCGTGAGATTCTCGCGACAGAACGATGGCTGGAGGAAATCGATCAGTATCAAGATGCCGAACGAATGCTTGCCATCCTGGAAAAAAACCTGGCCAATCATCCCGATGAGACTTTTCGCCAGATCGTGGCGGAAGATATTACCAAGGCCCGTTCGCGCATTCAGCTCGTTGGCCAACCGCTGGTACTGAAAGGCCAAAACAGGGCAGGCAAATCGCTTTCCACCGAGGACCAACAGGGGAAAGTCACGCTCGTGGTTTTCTGGTCGGCCACCGAACCGAATTCAGTCAGGTTCCTGCAACAAATGCTCCAGATCTACGGTCGCTATCAAGGTCGCGACCTGGAAATCGTCAGCTACTGCATCGACAAGAACATTGCCCAGGCACTCAGTGTACTGGGAAACCAGTCACCCCCCTGGGTTTCGATGTATCGCAAGGAAGATGTGGCGGACGAACAGGGACCGGACCGGGCTGGCGTCCAGCAACTCCCCTTTCTGATTCTGCTGGATCGCGAAGGGAAAGTCATCGATGTGAATGTCTCCATTCGCAAGCTGCCCGACGAACTGGAGAAAGCACTGCGGCAGTAAAACAGCCCCAGGCCAATCTGGCAGGATGCACAAGTGGAAAGACGGTCAGCGCCCAGCAGTTATGAGGCGCTGCGGACCTGGCTTGGGAGACAAGCGACAAGCGCCAGTTCACTCAGCGGTCGCGACCGATTCGACATTCTCGTCTGCCGCCTGATCCGTCGCGGCGGCGTCACTCGAAGAGTCACCAGCCGCCGGCTCTTCCGAATTCTCCGACTCGACCGGAGTTGCGGGAGCCGGATCATTCAAATCTTCGTTGGCCATCAGCCGGTCAAGCAGACGCGAAATCCGGGCGACCTGGTCATCGCGATGGACACCTGAAAACGTGCTTACATCGGTCGCGATCGAAACCGAACCGTCATAGCCAGCAGATTGCAACTGATTGAAAACGGCCACCGACACCGATTCGGACTGGGCCCCGGGGAAAACCCGGTCGGCCGACTTCAGGTCGTTCGTGTCGGCCTTCTCACACACATCGGCCAACCTTAACTCGGTCACCTGCTCCGGTTTCATCTGGGCGAGCTGTTCCGCAGTGCCACCGGAGGCGAGCCACTGCCAGGTGTCGAGTGCCAACCCGACATTAGGCTGGTTGACCGTTTCGATCAGCGACAACATCTGGTCGGCCGTCTGCACGAAGGCATGTTCCTTCTCATGGGCGCCAACCGGCTGCAGGGCCAGGCCAAGCTGAATCTGGTTCTGTGCCAATGTTTGCCCCAGGCTGTGCAGACGAATACGGTGCAGCTCCAGGTTCTCCTCGAACTTCGTGTCGCTCGAGGTTTCAATCAGCACGTAACAGCGATTCCCATGCAGGGCTTCGCAGAGGGAGACTATCGTAGCGATGTTGGATTCAAATTTGGCATAATCATTCTCGGCCGCACCGATTGACACCGGCAGACGGAAGGTCCCCAGTTCAATCTTGGCACTCTGCAGGAACTGGCAGGCAAATCCCTTGCCCATCGCATCGTGACGACCGACAAGATCTTCCATATCGACCTCAACACCTTTGAACTTGTAGGTCAAAGCGAGTTCGATCAGTTCGTTTTGCCGACCGGCGACTCCCAGTCCTTGGGCATTGAGAATTTTTTCCACGTGTTCCTCGCTCTATCCTGAAGTTTGCATCCGGCCGATTGAACCATGCCAGAAAGGCACCTCTGAACCGGAAAATGATCTCGATCGGTTGGATCAAGCTGCGGATTATCTCAAAAGTGCCCAAACACAGCTAGGGGTAAATGATCGCTTCGCTAGCCGAAATATCACGCCAAATCGGTCCTTTTGCGAGAATAACCACTAGGAAGGGGCAGGTTCGGTCGAATAATAGAACTTGACCCGTCCATGGGACAGGTCCCATCGCGCAGGCCGGGTATTTGGTTACCTGGCTGCCTGATCGATCGGGGGCGAATTGGATTCGACCGGATAGCTAGAAGCGCTGGTGGCGTGTCGTGGTTGATCAGAAGGCCACGTAAAAATCTGATCACAAACTTTACTTGCCAACGATAACTTGGCTCTGGCTGCTTAAGAAAAACGGTAGCCCCGGCTGACGGGTTTTGCTGGAGAGCCCGGAATGCTGGTCGTCAATTCCAGATCGCTGTGATTCATGTCGAGTCCTTTCACAGTTAAAAACGGTTCTCGTCTAGCCGGGTATTCAGTCTGTCGATTGACGGGGGACCCGGTGAAACTTAAATAATCGACTACACACGTAGAGGCCATCGTGGAAATGTCGCGGGACGCGGGTTCGATCCCCGCCGCCTCCACTTCAGTTTGCATTCACTGTCACAAACTGACCATCTTTTAAGAAAGCCCGCCGACACCAGTCGGCGGGCTTTTTTGCTATACGCAAAACGAACACGCTTCACTGAAATCTTGTTGTTTGCCTCTGGAATCGCGCTGCGCATGGGTGCAAGGAGGGTGGGTGTTGACCGAGAATTTATGAAAAGCGATACTAATGCAATCCGCGGGGGTGTCCTTTCCGGGCTGAGAGTTTTGGACAGCATGATTTAAAACAACCCTTCGAACCTGATACGGGTCATACCGACGAAGGGAGCGAGACGGCAGCGTACATTTTCTCTTGGACCCAGCTGCTCTCTCCTCTCCGAGTCTTTCCCGATTGCAACCGAAAGAGAAGAAATGGATTCTCCCAAACTGCCAGTGTTGACCAATTTAAGCAGCGCCAATCAACGCGGTGATTTTTCGGAGCAGTTTCCTGATGAGGCGGATAACGCTGACGAAATTCGAGCCATTGAAAAAGATCCAACACTCTTTCCTAATTCTTCCCGCATCTACGTCGAGGGGGATATTCACGAAGGATTGAAAGTACCGATGCGAGAGATTCGCGTTTCGGACACGGAGCATCCAGATGGAGAGATTGAAGAAAATGAACCGGTGCGAGTCTACGATTGCTCCGGACCTTGGGGAGACCCCGAATTCCACGGAGATGTGACGCAAGGGCTGCCGGCTCTCAGACGGCAATGGATCCTGGACCGGGCTGATGTCGAAGAGCATTCGGGCCGCCAGGTCAAACCAGAAGACAACGGCTATCTCTCCGAAGCACATTCGGAAAAGTACAACCAGCTGAAAAAGATTAAGAACCGACTCAAGGAATACCCGGGGCTGAAACGCAAACCGCTGCGAGCCAAAAGGAGCACCGATGGGGAAGGTGATTGGCACCCGGTCACGCAAAAGTGGTATGCGGACCAGGGGATCATTACGCCGGAGATGGAATACGTAGCCATTCGCGAAAATCTCGGGCGCAAAGACGAGTTCGCCACGATTGCCGACAAGTATCCGAATCTCAGAGATCTACCGCCCGAGGCGTCCGAGCGAATTCGGCAATTATGCTCCACACCCGAGGGCTACGAAATGCCCCGGCCCTCGGAAATCGATCCGAACTTGCAGGTGTCCCGCAATCGCATCGATCATCAGCACCCGGGGCAATCCTGGGGAGCCATGACGCCTGCTTTCATCACGGCGGAATATGTGCGGTCCGAGATAGCCCGAGGAAGGGCGATCATTCCCGCTAACATTAACCATCCTGAGAACGAGCCGATGATTATCGGTCGAAACTTTCTGGTAAAGATCAACGCCAACATCGGTAACTCCGCAGTTACCTCAACCATCGACGAGGAAGTGGAGAAGATGCGTTGGGCAACCAAATGGGGTGCGGACACGGTGATGGATCTTTCAACCGGAAAGAATATCCATGCAACACGTGAGTGGATCATCCGCAACAGCCCGGTTCCCATCGGGACCGTTCCGATCTACCAGGCGCTCGAAAAAACGGGTGGAAGTATTGAGGCGCTAACCTGGGAGTTGTTCCGCGATACCTTGATAGAGCAGGCCGAACAGGGCGTCGACTACTTCACCATTCACGCGGGAGTACTCAAAGCGTTTATCCCACACACAGCCAAACGGATGACGGGGATCGTTTCCCGTGGCGGTTCGATCCTGGCCAAGTGGTCTATTCACCACGATAAAGAGAACTTCCTCTACGAGCACTGGGACGAGATTTGCGATATCTGCGCGGCGTATGACGTGAGCTTCTCGATCGGCGACGGTTTACGTCCTGGCTCGATTGCCGATGCGAACGACTACGCCCAGCTGGCGGAACTGGAAGTTCAGGGCGAGCTGACCAAACGCGCATGGGCTAAGGGTTGCCAAGTGATGAACGAGGGGCCCGGGCATGTGCCGATGCACCTCATTCAGGAGAACATGCAAAAGCAGATTGAGTGGTGCCACGAGGCGCCCTTTTACACGCTTGGCCCACTGACAACCGACATCGCCCCCGGCTACGATCACTTTACCTCTGGCATCGGAGCCGCACAAATTGGCTGGTACGGCTGCGCGATGCTTTGCTACGTGACTCCCAAAGAGCATCTGGGACTACCCGATCGGGACGACGTTCGCGAAGGTGTTGTCACCTATAAGATTGCAGCTCACGCAGCTGACCTGGCGAAAGGACATCCGGCGGCTCAAATTCGTGACAACGCATTATCCAAGGCTCGTTTTGAGTTCCGTTGGCGAGACCAGTTTGCGCTCGGACTCGATCCGGCCCGTGCGATCGAGTATCACGATGAAACCTTACCGGCCGAGGGCGCCAAGACCGCTCACTTTTGCTCCATGTGCGGTCCTACGTTCTGTTCGATGAAGATCACCGGTGACGTTCGCAAGTATGCCGAAGAACAAGGCGCGGCAGAACAAGGCGCGGCAGAACAAGGCGCCAGCAATAAAGAAGCAAAAAAATCCTGCAAATAGTACTTCCGCAACTCCTCGCCAGGTCCATCTAGACACTCGATCCAGCCCTGGTGGTTCCTGGTATCGGATCGGCAGGCAATGGAAGAGGGCTGACCGAGTAAGTGAGCCAGCAGTCACTCCAGCCATCCTCAGTCGATATCGTTCCTCTTTTTGGGAGGCGGCGCGTTCGGATTGGGCGGGGGTACCGGTCGGGGCGGTCCCAGGCGAATCTCACCCCCCATATTCCCCGTGAACTTCCAACCCGGTCCCTGTGGCTGCCAACCGGCTGCAAATCCGTACGACTGGGCGATCGAACGGGCAATCAGGTACGTCTCGTAACTGTCACTGGTCACCAGGAAACGGATGTAGTATTTTTTTGGATCGAGTCTCCGCAGGTCTTTCTGAAACTGCGAACTCTTGTTCAGCAGCAGTTTTTCCCGCAGGCCGCCCGTCTCCTGCGGACTTAGCACCAGCTTCGGATGACCATCAGCCCCGGCCCGCATCTCGACTTCGTAGTACTCGTTGCGCATCGGCGATCGGGAAAACGCTTTGACGAACTCCTCTGGGTCAATCCCTTGCCCCACTTCCTTGTACAATGCCTGACTTTGCGTCCGCAGCAACGATTCGGCACGAGCCTGGGCCTCTTTCTGAAATGGACCAAAGGCCAGCGGGTAAACCCGTGAGCCGGTGCAGATCAACGTGACGGGCGCCGCACCCTCGGGCGCGGGGCGCGGGTTGGGTAACCGCAGTTCTCGGGCTGGCGGGACGACCGGCTCAGGTGTTTCGGCCAAGCGGGCCCGCAGGGAGGCAACCTCGGTCAACGAGTTCTGAATCTCCTTTTCCAGTTGCTCCCGTTTCCTGGCTTCTTCTTCCTGCTCCTTTTTCTGCCGAGCCATCTCGTTCTGGTTTTTCTTCTGCAAGTTCTTCAGGTCCAGCGTTTTCTGATCGAGCGAGGCCTGCAGGCGTCGCAGCTGCATGTCGCGCAACATTTCCCGGTTCTGCGGTGCCACGTCCTCGGTGTCGGCTGCCTGGAGTCCCTGCAGTTCCTGTTTCAACAAATCCTGCTCCGCCTTCAGATCGGCCAGTTCCTTATTTTTTTGCTCCAGCTCAGCCGGCTCAATCACCAGCTTCTCGCCAATCCGCTGTACCGCATCGCCCACGCCCAGCTGGGTCACCACCAGAACGATCACCAAGATCCCAATGACATTGGTCATCGTGTCGAGCAGCGAATCCATCGCCCCTTGGTCGTCATCCGTTTTCCTGAACCTGGCCATTACTTATCCTCTACCCGTTCCAGGTTCAACTTGCCCTGCCCAATCACCGGCAGTTTTCCGTTGGCCACATCGAGCGAATCAGCAAACCGTTTGGCCCGCCACCAGGCCGATACCCCATCCTGGCGAATCAGGAAAATCAGCTTCGCTTTCGGGTCGCCTTTCACCGTATCGAGCAGTTTCAACAGGGGCTCGCTCTTTTCGATATTGGCCGGCCGGATTTGAACCCAACCCGCACCTTGTTGCAGGGCAATCCCGTTCTTGGTGCACTCGACAAAATACGGTTTGATCCCCCGACCGCTCCCGCCCGGCACCACCGTTACCTCGGCTTCCTCCGGACGTTTCTTTTGCTCCAGTTCCAGCATCAGCTGGGCAACCTGTTCTTTTAACCCGGCCAACTCCTGTTCCAGCTCGCTCAGCGGCTGTTGCTGGGGAGCGTCTTCGGGTTCTTCCTTTTGAATCAGTTCATTCTGCCTCTTTTGAGCAATCAGAAACTGGTTCTGTAGCTGCTTCAGCTGTTGCTGCTTGGCCAGCAGCTCCTGCTGCTGGGTCGAGGCTTGGGAGGCCATTTTCAGCTGTTGATCGGTCAGCGATTGCTGCAACTCTTTCAGTGACGCCTGTTGCTCGGCCAGCGCCGCTGACAACGATTCGTACTCCTCCGCCCGAACCACCACATCGCTGTCCATCTGCGAGAGGGCCAACGTCGAAATCAACAACGTCAGGACCCCGATGATGCAGGCCAGGATACTGAGAAACGGGAACAGGGAAACATCGGTGTCATCACGATCCCTTCTGCGCACCATGACCTGGACCCCTGTTTAACCCCGACGAAACCAGCCCTTTTTGGGCGGATCGACCTGTTGGACAACGATCTGGTGCTTCCCCAGATCGGTCAACACACTGTTCAGCTTCTCCAGCCCCTGCTGGAGGCCGGTAAAATGCTGTTCCAACGACTGGTCGGAGACCTTGACCGAATCCATCACGTTCAACTGCATCTGCTCGGTCTGCTGGCCGATGGCAGCAAACGCCTGTTGCAGCTGCTGGGTCGCCTCGTTCATTTCCACCACCTGGCGATTCCAGTCTTCGTGGTAAACGCTCATGGCCGAGGCAAACACATCGCGGATCACTTCCACGTCCACCCCACTGCTGCCAACCACACCCCGTTGGGCACCACCCTGGCGGTGATCGTCCAGGCGTTTCAACAGGTTCTCATTGCAATACTCATCGACCCAGGTGATCAAATCTTCTTCGCTCTTCTGCATCGCCGAAGCGGGGACCTTGATCAATAAACTTAAAACAAGAGCCAGCAGGGTCGTGTCAAACGCCGTCCCCAGGCCAGCGAAGACCTCGTTCAAGGCACCCTTGATGGCCGATATATCGGAGGCATTTTCCAGGCTTCCCGACAGCCCGGCGACCGCTGCACTGATCCCGATCACGGTGCCGATAAAACCGAGAATCGGCAGGGCCCAGATAAAGACCTTCAACAACGTGTAGCTGCCGGCCACATTATTCGCATCGATGGCCGATTGCAATTCCATCATCGTCACCGTCTCGGCTGTACTCTTGCGAACCCGGAAATGCTCGATCCCCCGCACCACGCGGTTCACCAGGAAACTATCGCCAACCGACGGCAGTCTCGATATGTGGGCCAGGAATTTGTCGATCGAGTCAAACGTGATTTCATCGGACAACTCGGTCGGCAGAACATCCAGCAGCATCGCCTGTTTCTGTTTGGCCAGTTTCTGCGCTTTCAGCAACAAGATGGCCAACGACCAGAACGTCATCAACACGATCGCGTACGGTACCCAACCCCGGTCCCAGAAGATCTCCGTCCAGGGCAGGTGCCGAATGAGCAGGATCACCACATAGAACAGGACGGTCGCGGAAAGCCCGATCAGACCGCTCCAGACCATGCTGACATTGGTGCTGTCAACATACGAGGCATCCACCCGGATCTTCTTCGGGCTCTCCACCGACCTGACTGCCGACTTGGCTGCCGACTTGGCTGCCGACCGGGTGTCGATCTGGATACCGGGAGCTTGAGATGCCGGCTGGGCACTCTCTTTTCCGAGGGTGGAAAGTGTCGGGATCTGGACCGTCTTGTGACAATGGGGACAGCCACATTTGCGACCACTCAGCTCCTCGCGAACTTTCAGTGTCTTGCCACAATGGTTGCAATGGATCTGGAAATACATGGTGTGTCTGTCTCAACGCGAGATTTGCCATCCGGTCACAGCCGGCCTGACAGGACCAGCCGACAAAGGAAAACGGGACCTGCAAGTATGACGGATGCCGAGGATCATTGCGAGTAGATTTCGAGCTGGAAACGGTCAGTCGTCCTGGTCGGCTGAATCGCCACTCTCTCCATTCCTGTCGACCAGACCCGCCTGCGCAATCACGAAATCGACCAGGGCCTTCGATTCGAACCAGCCGCGCCACATATTGTGCCCCTGCCCGGCGACCACCTCCAATGCGATCGGCCCGCCCAATGCCCGGTAACGTTCGGCCAGCAAGGCCGAGTTCTGCTCCAGCGGTACCACCTTGTCCCGATCACCATGGATATGAAACAGGGGGACCCGGGCCTGGGCCAAGGGGGCCAGTCGATCGACCGGGTTCTGTTGGGCCAGGCCGCCGCGCAACTCGTCCACCGTCATCTGGTAGGCGGGTGCCGCGCGGGCCAGTCCCGGGTAGCTGGCCAGGTTGCAGACCGGGTAGATGCCGGCCACGCCGCCGACCGAGTCGGGATGTTCAACCGCCCAGTTGTAGAGCATCAACCCGCCCCGGCTGCGGGCCAGCAAGACCGGCTGGCGGGCGTAATTCCGCTCCCCCGTCAGCTCGTCGTACAGTTTCTGGTAGAGCGCCGTACCGTCCGGGCTGCCGTACGATTCACCGACGTCGATCCCGGCGATCGCGATACCGGCCCGCTGAAACCGTTCAAACATCCAATTCTCCGCCTGACTCGGCAGCCCGGGCAGCGTTGGGGCGTACCAGACCCAGGGCAGGGGACCCGGTCGCCGCAACGAGGCGGGTGGTTCCATCACGAAGGCCCGGCGGCCCGCGACCTGGAACGTCTCTGCTGCGATCGGCAGCGACGGTGACTGACTCGTACCGGGTCGCGTGGGCAAATCGAGCACCTGGCCCTGCGCCAGTAGTCGCCCGCGCAACTTCGCGTAGTCGAGCTGCTGGACCGGCACGTCCTGCCGGGCGGCCAAGGCGGCCGCCACCCCGGCACCCTGGCCGATCACCATCCAGGCTGCCTCGATCCTCAGCGACGAAATGCCGACGTGGGTACAGGAGAGGGCGACCGGGACCAGCAAGTTCGTGGACTGTTCCGCTCGGGGCAGGATGGCCCGGTACGGAACGTGATAGGCATACCCCTGTTTCGGCTCCTTGCGCCGAACCGGGAAGATCGTCCCCTCGTTGATCACGCCTCCCCCTTTGAGCGCGATACGCTGGACATCGTGTGAATCGATCGGGAAGGAGGAAACGGCGATCGGGTCCTGTTTCTCGGGTTCTTCCAGGATGTCCTTCTGGCTGATGACGTACAGGCCCTGCATCCGTCGCGACTCCCGCACATAGAGCGCCGGCGAAAAGTGGTCGTAGCGAGCAAACTCGTCCTGACAGAGGCCCAACTCGGTGTACGGTTTGCGGATCGCCGCCGGGACGGCCGGGTCGTTCCTCAGGAAGTGGATGAACTCGAGCGTGTACTGCTTGTGGTCTTCCCAGATCTTCTGCCGTCCCGCCTCATCAGCTGTGTGCCAATCGTTGCCGCCGCCCACCAGGCCGATCGAAAACTGCCGGCCGATCGAGTTGTTGCCATCCAGTTTGTCACCCGGCAGCGAATAACGGTCAAAGCCAACCCCTTTCTGGCCAGCGGCCAAGGCGCGGCGCACGATCTCAAACCGGGCCGGGTCGTATCGGTCCGGCTCAGGCAGGGGAACCCGGTTCTGCGGATCTGTGGTAAGGCAAAGCCGAAAACTGTAGGTCATGATGTTCGGGTCACCCGTCGCTTCGGGCCCAGCGTCGTCGGTGGTCAGCAGCGGCAGGAGTTTTCCCTCTGCATCGAAACCATCGATCTCCATCTTCGGCTTCGGGTACTGCTTGCCGGCCAGCGACTCGCCGTAGGCGGCCCGCCCTTCGCGACCGATCGTCCAGTCGACCCCGGCGGCCGCCATCAGGTCCCCCTCGTACGTCCCGTCGACAAAGACCTTGGCCACAAACGTACCCTGCCTGGTCACCAGTGACGTGATACGGAGACCTTCCTGGTTAACCGATTGAAGATAATGACGGGTCAATACTTTCACATCGGCCTCATCGAGCATCTGCCGCGTCACCCGCATCGCCACGTGCGGTTCAAATGTCCATTTCGATTGGTCCTTGCGGGTCGGGTCGTACGGGGCCGGCTGCCCCCGATCGGTGTAATCCTTGACCACCCTCCGGTGCCATTCGTCAAACAGGCCCATCAGCGTACTGCGCACCATCTGGTTCGAGTCGCAGTGGCTCAGCCCGCCGGTGCTCATGCCACCCACGTGATCGGTCGGCTCCAACAGGATGACCGAGGCCCCCTCCCGCGCTGCCGCGATCGCCGCACAAACGCCACCCGGGGTAGAACCGTAGACGATGACGTCCGCCTCCTGCATCTCTCGGGCCAGGCCATCGACCGGGTCAGCACCGAAGACCCACAGTAGAAACAGCAAACCGCTCAAGAGAGTGCGGAAAAGATTGGTCATGGTCACTGTCCATCAACTCGAGGGAAAATTCGTTATCGACGTCTACCAATCTAGCCCGCCCGCCGTTTTCGTAAAGCGAGCCCCTGCTGAGTGGCAGCCCGGCAGAGGATGGGACGCTAAAAAAAGAAAATTTCCAGGCTTGCCTCCACACTTTGGCCTGCATACTATGCCATACATAGCAATTATTCCCGGGGAATCCTACCATGAAAATAGAACGAGAACTGATGCGGGGGGCCGGCCCGATCGCTGTGATGCAGTTGCTCAGCAGTGGTGAAATGTACGGCTACGAGATCGTCGAGCGGTTGGCGAGCGAATCGTCGGGTGTCTTTGAGCTGGGGCAATCGACCCTTTACCCGATGCTTTACAACCTGGAGGCAAAAGGCCTGGTTCGCTCTCGCGAACAGCGGGCCGACAATGGCCGAAACCGGCGTTACTACCGCCTTACAGTCAAGGGAAGCCGGAAGCTGGAAACGGACCGAAAACAGTGGTCCTCACTGGTCGAGGGGCTCTCCTCACTCGGCGTTACCCGGCAATGGGCCCCGTTACCCTCTCTCTCCTGATTTCAGGGCGACTATGAGCCAAACTCGCAAATCCAAAATCGAGTACGTCGTCAGACCGACGTTGAACGCTCTGCAACAACCCGTCTGGGGCAAGCTGAGCTGGAAACGGCAGTTGGCCGAGTCCCGGCTCCCCCACGAAATCACTTCCATCGTGCAGTCCGTCCTGGCCGCCTGTCGTCTCTCGCGAGGGGAAAAGGCGGCAGTCGCCGAGGAACTGCTGGCCCATTTTTCTGATGGACTCGATCGCGGTCAATCTTCCCCCCAGTTGGTCGAAGACTTTGGCGACCCCGCCGTCGCCGCCCCCTTGATCCAGTCCGCCAAACGAAGGAACCGACCGATGTGGAAGAAATCACTTCAATTCTCCGGGTACGGTATCGCCGGTTTGATTGCCGCTTACGTGATCGTCAGCATCTGGTTTCATCTGGGCAAACCGACCCCTTCGGTCGATTATGTCGCCCAGATGAACCAACCGATTGCCGCCGTTGCCGAATCAGAAAAAGCGTGGCCCATCTACCGCCCGATGTGGACCAAGTACAAGTTCAGTGAAGGGGGCCAGTTCGACATTCCTGAGATGTGGTTCCACGAGCCAGACCCCGAAGACGAAACAGCACCGACCAGCCAGCGGTTGATCCGTCACGGTGACGAGGGCTGGCAAGCAGCGCGCCAGGCGTTTGCCCAGCATGCCGATCTACTCCAGGCATTTCGCGAAGGAGCCCGCAAACCGTACTTTGGCGTGGAACTGCAGAACGACCCGAAAAAGTACTCCGACGAAGATTTTGCAGCGATCTATCCCGCGCGCAGTCGGGAAGATTTTGATACCCTTTCAGCCAATATCAGTGGGATGGATAACGAAACCAACCAGTTGATTGCCGAATCGACGATCATGGTCCTCCTGCCCCAAGTACAAGTGCTGAGGAAAGCGGCTCGTATCTTCGTCGTCGACACGCGACTGGCAGTGGATGAGAACGACTCGGAACGAGCCTTGCAGAACCTGGAGACGATGCTGGGGCTCGCTCGTCACTCAGCCGAGGGCCCGGTACTGATCTGCAGCCTGGTCGGTTACGCGATCGCCGGGATAACGTTTGATCAGATCGAAGAAGTCCTGCAGCAGGATCCCGACTTTTTTAACGATGAGCAGCTGGCCCGCCTGCAAACGGCCGTGCAAAGTGCCGACATACGGGGTTGGCTCCATTTTGAGGGGGAGCACCTCGTACTCGAAGATGTCATCCAACGGACTTATACCGATGACGGCGATGGCGATGGCCGGTTCACATCGCAAGGTCTCAAGTTCCTGATCGGTTTTTCTGGAGCTGGCTTTTCGTCGGGCGAGGAAAATAACGTGCAGCGCTGGAGCGAATCCTTACTGGGGCCGGCCAGCCTGTTCGTGGCCGCTTCGCGAAAAGAGGTCACCGAGCGGGCCAATCGGCTGTTGGACCAATTGATTGAGGATGCCGATCGACCGTTTTGGGAGGCGAATCATTTCGATCTGGATGCCGAATTGGAACAAGATGCTTACAAATACAAATACGCCCTGCTCTCCCTGATGCTACCGGCAGTGCAACATGTTCGCGTTGCCATGGACCGCTCAGTGGGACGGCAGGAGGGGGTCCGCGGTGCGCTCGCCCTGCAGCGGTATCACCAGCAAAACGGCAACTGGCCCAAGTCCTGGAACGAGATTCCTAAACCGATCCTGTCAGCGGTTCCCATCGATCAGCTAAACGGAGAACCACTCCGTTTTAAGATCGTCGACGGCCGGCCCCTGATTTACAGTGTTGGCAATGACCGGGACGACGATGGGGGCCAGGACCTGAAATGGAAAAGCGGGCTACCGCTGCCAGGCCAAACGACCGGGCGGGCCCACTTCCGACCCGATCCGAGACCCGATGAGGAGAGGACGCCTGACGGGGACTGGATTGTCTGGCCACAGGGCGAGAGAAACTGACTCGATCGCCATTTCTATCCGATTCGTTCGGGTGACCCGCCCGGGTCATCCGCTGTGCTGGGGCCTTCGATCGCCTGGCACAGGTTTCGTAGCATGCCATGAAAAACAAACTGGTGAAGCGGGTAGAGCGCGTACCAGTACAAGAGTCCCGACAGGCCGACCGGGTCAAAGATGGCCGTCTGGCGAACCGTGCTCTGCCCCTCCTCCTCGGTCACTTCGAATTCGAGCCAGGCCCGACCGGGAACTTTCATCTCCGCAGCCAACCGCAAATAGCGGTTGTCCTCAAACTGCTCGACCCGCCAGAAATCGACCGCGTCTCCCACCTGCAAACGATCCGGGTCTCTCCGCCCGCGACGAACTCCTACGCCGCCCACCAACAGGTCGAGGAATCCGCGACATTTCCAGAGCCAGTTGCCGTAGTACCAACCGGTCTGGCCGCCAATCCGCCGAATCGGCTTGAAGGCGGCCTCGGCCGGCGACTGGACGGTCCGTTTGCGGGAATCGACCATCCGCGAACCAAAACGGGCCCCGCCCCAACTCGGTTGCTCTCCCCCGGATGAAAACGCATCGGACCAACGTGTTTCGGCCAGTTCCCGGTCCTCGTTGGTAATCGCTCGGGCGATCGCTTCATCCGCCGTCCGCGGTTTGACAGAAAAATAATCATCGGCGCTGCGATCGGAAACGAGGGTGGGGTTCCGCAGGCTGTCAACCAGTTTTCGACCCACCCGGGAATAGACGGGCGTCACCAGACCGAGCCACAAGCTCGACAGGTACGGGGTTAGAAAGGGGATCGGGATCATGCATCGCCGCAGGCCTCGCTGGCGGGCGTATCGCTTCATGATCTCACCGTAGGAAATTTGGTCCGGTCCGCCAATTTCAAAAACCTGCGAAGCCGTCTCCGGCAACTCGAGGGCCTCGACGAGATAAGCCAACACATCTTCGATGGCGATTGGCTGGGCCAGGATCTGGACCCACCGCGGACAGACCATGACGGGCAATCGCTCGACCAATGCGCGAATCATCTCGAACGAGAGGCTACCCGAACCGATGATGATCGAGGCACGAAATTCGAGGACAGGCACGCCGGAGGAACGGAGGATATCCCCCATCTCCTGCCGACTGCGGAGATGTTTGGAGAGCTGGTGAGCCGAGTGCCCCAAACCGCCCAGGTAAACAATTCTTTTGACACCATTTTCCTGGCAGCCTTTCGAAAAATTCTCGGCCGCCTGACGATCCAACTCTTCAAAATCGTCGTCTTCCCCCATCGAGTGGATCAGGTAGTAAGCCGTATCGATCCCCTCCAAAGCGGCCTGCAGAGACTCGGGTTCGAGCACATCGGCCACGACCGTTTCCGAATCGGATCCGCAAGGATGGGTTGCGTTCAGCGGTCGTCTCGACATGCAACGAACCGAGTACCCAGCCTCTTTCAGCCGAGGCAGCAAACGGCCACCGACGTAGCCGGTCACCCCGGTCAAAAGGATTTTTTTCGTGTTTTCTGCAGTTCCTGAATTCATGGATAGACGTGGCTCAGGGTCGTTCACGGTCGCTCTTCATTAACTGGTAAATCGCTGGGCTGATTAACTGGGCACCCGACACCGGCCACCCATCCTGCCCCCCGGCCTTCAATTGGCACCGTTATGGCAAGCGGATTCACCCGGGAATTTGACGTTTTCCGTCAAAACGGGCAACCGGCCGACAACCGGACCCTCCCCGGGGGCGGGCGCCCAACTTGTCGTATCTCCCGCAAACTCACATGCCGACGCCCCAGCCGTTTGCCGCCACGGTCCACCCGTCATTTTCCGTCCCCAAAAAAATCTTCAGGATTTGAGAATCCAAAAGAAATCCATCTGCGAAAACGAGTCTGAGCTCAGATGACTCAAAACAGAAAAAGAATTTAATGTGAACAAAGGTTAAAACAAATGACTAAGCTCTTTCTGACCCTGACTGCCGCTGCCGCCCTCCTGATCCCCGCCGGCTTCGCCGAGGCCCAGCAATGCAAAAAGCACCAGACAACCCAGATTTCTACCAGTGCTGCTGCCGATGACATCGTCGACACGGCCGTTGCCGCCGGTCAATTCAATACGCTCGCCGCCGCACTGAAGGCGGGTGGCCTGATCGACACTCTGAAGGGAAAAGGTCCCTTCACCGTCTTTGCTCCCACCGATGCCGCATTTGCCAAGCTGCCAAAATCAGCGATCGCGGAATTGTTGAAACCCGAAAACAAGGATGCCCTGGTAGAAATCCTGACCTATCACGTCGTACCGGGCCAGGTGAAGGCTGCCGACGTGGTCAAGCTGAAGAAAGCGGGTACCGTAGCCGGTTCGAACGTCAAAGTATCGGCCAATGACAAAGGGGTCATGATCAATGATGCCAAAGTCGTCAAGACAGACATCGTCTGTTCCAATGGCGTGATCCACGTGATCGACGCCGTCCTGATGCCCCCCAAGGACATTGTCGACACGGCGGTAGCCGCAGGCGACTTCCAGACCCTCGTGGCTGCCGTCAAGGCTGCCGGCCTGGTAGAAACACTGCAGGGAGACGGACCTTTCACTGTCTTCGCTCCGAACGACGCCGCTTTCAAAAAGTTGCCTCAATCGGCTATCGCCGAATTGCTGAAGCCGGAGAACAAGGGCAAGTTGGCCGCTATCCTGACTTACCACGTCGTACCGGGCAAAGTGATGGCTGCCGACGTGGTCGGACTCGATTCGGCCAAGACCGCACAAGGCTCGGAAGTCTCCATCAAGACTGTCGATGGAGCTGTCATGGTCGATGGGGCTAAAGTGATCGCGACCGACATCGAGTGCGGCAATGGCGTCATTCACGTCATCGACTCGGTCATCATGCCTAAGAACTAACACTCAGCAATCCCACTTTGATGAGTTAGGGCACCGTCCGAATCGCTTCGGACGGTGCCTTTTTCGTGCACAACCGCCTCCCTCGGCACGAATCGGCGCACCCCTGGCACCGATCATGATAAGATGCTGGGCGACCGCACCCCGTTTCTCTCCCGTGCAGACAGAGAAACTCAACCGCAACGAGATTTCCATGACATGCGCAGCATGAATCGAACGCCAATACGAATCGCCCTCTTCAGCCTTCTTGCGGCGACTGGTTTCTCGCAAACGGATGACACCTTGGGCCCTCTTCGGATAAGTACCGATCTGGCAACCGGTCCCTTTCCGCGGATTGCCGCCACGCAAGCGGAACTGAATCGTCTGCGAACGGCCTGGCGCAATAACAACCAGGCAGAACAGGAAATCGTGGCCCGTCGCGTGGCCGCTGCCGACCGGGCCATCGCCACCCCACTGGAATTCCCGCCCCGCGGAGGTCAACACAACCAGTGGTACCAGTGCCGCGACTGTCAACTCGCCTTGGAGCGGAAGAAACCGGACGGCCACCAGTGCCCGCAGTGCCAGCGCGTCTACCGAGGTGAACCGTACGACGATGTCCTCTACGGGCGAAAGCACCGGGCCAATTTGACATCCGGACTGGACGCCGCCTGGGCATACGCCATCACCGGGGAAACAAAATACGGCGAGTTTGCGGCCCGGGTTTTGACCGGGTATGCCGAGCGTTACCGCGACTACCCGTACCATACCAATCGTCGGGAAAAAGACCCGTCTGGCAACAAGTCCGGGGGGCATCTGTTTGAACAGACGTTGAGCGAAGCGAGCGCCTACGCTGCTTACGTGGCGCCGACCTACGACCTGATTCGCGCCAGCAACCTGCTCTCCAGCCAACAGGACCAGGCAATCCGGCAGGGGCTGCTGCGTCCGATGGTCGATAACATCGGAAAGCACCGGGTCACCAAATCGAACTGGCAAACGTGGCACAACGCTGCCCTGATCGCCGGGGGCGCGGTGCTGGGAGACCGGGAATTGGTCGAACGGGCCATCGCAGATCCGAAAAATGGTTTCCTCCGCCAGATGGAAATCTCGGTGACCGATGATGGCATGTGGTACGAAAACAGCTGGGCCTACCACTTCTACACGTTGCGGGCCATGATCCTGATCGCCGAGTATGCGCGGCGGCTGGAGGTCGACCTGTGGAGCCACCCACGTTTGCAAAGTATGTTTTCGATCGGGCCAGGCTATGCCATGCCAGGTGGAAAACTGCCCCGCTTTGGGGATGATGTCGATTCCCGAGTCCGCACGGCCAGCGACTCACTCGAATTTGCTTACCACGCGCAACCCGATCCGGGTCTGCGACCTTTTTTGAACACCAAGCCCACTTGGGATTCAGTCATGCTCGGTCGTCAGGTATCCGGCGCCGAACAGGATTGGGAACGAGAATCAAAACTTTTTCCCGCAGCCGGACATGCCGTTCTCCGTTCCGGCGGACCAGCCGGCTTGGCCTCCGCCATGACGTTCGGTCCGTATGGCGGTTTCCACGGGCACCTGGACAAGCTCAGCTTTGTCTTGTTCGGCTTTGATCAGGAGTTGGGAGTGGACCCGGGGCGGGCCCGCAGTCAGGCGTACCGTCTGCCGATCCACAAGAACTGGTACAAAGCAACACTGTCTCATAACACGGTTGTGGTTGACGGAAAATCGCAGTCGCCGGCCTCAGGCGAGTTGCAGCTGTTTGATTCAAAAGAACGTTACACGGTTGCCGTCGCGCGCTGCCAGGACGCCTATCCAGGAGTCTCTCACTCGCGGCTCCTGTTCCAAACCGACAGCTATCTGCTCATTTTCGACGCCTTGGCAGCCGACTCCAATCGACGTTTCGATTGGTTCTACCACAACCGGGGACAAAGCGTCCGCTGTGATATCGCCATGGCTCCTGCCCAAGAGCTGGAGACGGACTATGCAGGGATGGAATATGTCAAAAATATACGGACTGCGAAAACCGACGATCTCTTGCGAGCCACGTTTGAGACGCTGGAACTGCAAACCCACCTGACACTCGATGCAGGTCGCAACACCGACGTTCTGATCGGCGATGGGGTGGGCAGCTCCGTGCTGAACCGGGTGCCTCTCATTCGCGTCACACGACACGGCAAAACAGCCCAGTTCCTCGCGGTATTAGAACCCCTCCAAGCGGGAGCGAATCGACAGGTCCAGTCGGTCCAATGGCAGGAGCAACCTCACGGAATCATTCGGATCCAAATTGCCGGGCCGGGACTGGACCACCAGATCGAAATGGCTCCCGACAGCAAAAACCCGATTCGATCGGTGCGCTTTAACGAATGACCCCCGTGAAGCACCTGCAACGGATCGCAGGCTTACCTAAATTCTGTTGCGACACCATCGACTTATTTGCAAGGTGCCGTCAAAATAGATGAATCCAACCTGCAGGCGCAATCGTATTGAGAATCAAGCCGCATCACTCTTTGCCAACATAATGAAAATAGCCATCATTGGATCCGGTATTTCGGGGTTAACCGTTGCCGAGTCGATTCACGACCTTCACGACATTACCGTGTTTGAAGCGTCCCATTACGTGGGCGGCCACACGAACACAATCGATGTCGATTGTGATGGCCGCACCATCCCGGTCGACACGGGGTTCATTGTCTTCAATGACCGGACGTATCCCAACTTCATCCAGATGCTTGACCGGCTGGGCGTCGCTTCGCAACCGGCGCCGATGACCTTCAGCGTTCGCTGCGACGCCAGCAACCTGGAATATCGTGGCGCGGACCTGAGAGGTCTGTTTGCCCAGAAGCGAAACCTGTTCCGGCCCTCATTTCACCGCCTGCTGTGGGACATCGTGAAGTTCAACCGGGAATCCGAAAAGGTCCTGGAGGGAGGCGACACCACCGAAACGGTCAGCGATTTTTTCTCACGTCATTCCTACTCGCCCCAGTTCTACGAAAAGTATTTCCTGCCGCTTGGCTCGTCCATCTGGTCCTGTCCCCACACGGTTTTTGAGCAGTTCCCGATTTATTTTATCGTCCGGTTTTATCGTCATCATGGGTTGCTCAGCCTGAAAGATCGACCTCAATGGCGGGTGCTCTGTCACGGCTCGCGCAGTTACGTGGCACCGCTGACTCAACCGTTTGCCGAGCGGATTCATTTGAAGACCCCCGTTCTGTCAATCGATCGACAGGGCGATCGCGTTCGGGTCAAGACGGCAACAGACGAGGCAGAGTTTGACCACATCGTGTTTGCTTGCCATGCCGACCAGGCACTTCAAATACTGGGCCCCCAAGCGACCCCCCAGGAGCGAGAAATCCTGGGGGCATTCCCCTACATCAACAACAGCGCGGTCCTCCATTTTGACGAATCGCTCTTGCCACGCAGAAAAAAAGCATGGGCCGCCTGGAATTATCACATCGACGAACAGCCCGACGAGACGGCCACGCTGACCTACAACATGAACTTGCTACAGAGTATCGAGGCCTCCCGAACGTTCTGTGTCACGCTCAACCGCAACGACCAGATCGATCCCGCAAAAGTCATCCGTCACATCCAGTATTCGCACCCGGCTTTTGATGCGAGGCAAGCCGACATGCAGAACCGAATCGACGAGTTGGCAGGACCCAACCGGACTTCGTATTGCGGTGCCTACTGGGGTAACGGTTTTCATGAAGATGGTGTGGTCAGCGGCCTGACAGTCGCCAGGCACCTTGAGAAACAGGACGGAAATGAACAGCTGCATATACGAGGGACGGGTGTCGCATCGACGATTTAGTCCACGGCGGCATGCATTCGATCAGAAATTATTCCTGATGTACCTCGACCTGTCAGAGGTCAGTCATCTTTTTCGCGGTCGCTGGGCATGGTCAGCGCAACGGCCCGCCCTGGCCTGGTTGCGCCGTCGCGACCACATGGGTCCTGCCGATGAGCGCCTGGAAGAATCGGTAAGAAATTTTGTCGCGTCGAAGACGGGTTCACATCCAACCGGGCCGATCCGGCTGTTGACCCACTTGCGCTATTTTGGTTTTGTCATGAACCCCGTTTCGTTTTACTTCTGCTTTTCTGACGATGAATGCCTGCAGTATGTCGTAGCAGAAGTCAACAACACTCCCTGGGGTGAACAGCATTGCTACCTTTTGGACCCGACACATTTTTCACCCGCAGACAAAAACTCCCGGGAGTTGACCAGGAAAGAGTTCCACGTTTCGCCCTTCCTGCCGATGGACATGCTCTATCAATGGAACATCCGGATGAATGAAGACTCACTGAAAATTGGCCTTCAGAATTATTCGGCCGGTCAGCGGATGTTGACCGTGGCGATGCAACTGAAAAAACTCGAGATGAACGCGCGTAATTTAAACCGCGTCCTGTGGCGCTACCCGTTCATGACCGCACGAGTCTTCTTGAACATTTACTGGCAGGCTTTTATTCTTTGGTGGAAGAAAACGCCGTTTTTTCCGCACCCCAAGCGATCCCCGCGTCGGGATGTCCAGCTCACTCCGTTACAGGAATCTTCAAAAGAGTCAGCCTGATGTTTGAAAACCATTTCCGCAATCTCGTCTTTCGCCGACTGCAAAAGCTGGAACAAGGCCACGTTGTCGTGTGTGACGAAACAGGAAACCACCTGCTGGGTGATAACAACTCCCAACTGGCAGCCGTCATCAACGTCCACCACAACCGGTTTTACAGGAATCTCGTTTTGCGCGGTGACATCGGTGCGGCAGAATCACTCGGTCATGGTGACTGGCAGTGCACCAACCTGACGGAGCTGGTACGTCTGTTTATCCGCAACCTGAAATCACCAGGCATTGTCAACGGCCCACTTTCGGTGGTGCAGCAGGCCGTTGGCAGAATGGGCCAGTTCCTCAAACGCAATACGATCCGCGGAGCGAAGTACAACATCCAGAAGCACTACGATTTAAGCAATGATTTTTTCGGGCTCTTCCTGGATGAAACAATGGCCTACTCCAGCGGCCTTTTCGAAACCCCGAAAACCAGCTTGCGAGATGCCTCCATCGCAAAATTTGAGAGGGCTTGCCGACTGCTCGATCTGAAACCTACTGATCACCTGGTTGAGATCGGTACCGGCTGGGGTGGATTGGCCATTCACGCAGCGCAACACTTTGGCTGCCAGGTGACGACAACGACAATCTCCGACCAGCAATACCATTTCGCCAAGGCGAAAATCGCCCAGGCAGGCCTGGAGCAAAAGATCCACCTGGTCCGTCGTGATTACCGTCAACTCGAAGGCAAGTTCGACAAGCTGGTCTCGATCGAAATGATCGAGGCCGTCGGCCACCAGTATTTCGATACTTTTTTCGCCAAGTGCTCCGAGCTCCTTAAACCAGAGGGGGCCATGTTGATCCAGGCCATCACGATCGTCGACCACCGGTATGAGTACCATCGACGATCGGTTGACTTCATCAAGCAGTTTATTTTTCCCGGCGGTTGCCTGCCATCAACGACGGCCCTGATGAACTCGATGGCCAAGAATACACGGATGCGATTGGTCTGCCTGGACGACTTTGCCAGTCATTATGCCAGGACTCTCGCCTGCTGGAGAGAGCGATTCCTCCTGGAGCAGGAATCGATCAGGGAACTCGGATTCGACAGCCGGTTTATCCGCTTGTGGGAGTACTACCTCGCTTATTGTGAGGCGGCTTTCCTGGAACGACAGGTCAATGTGGCCCAGATGCTGTTTGCCAACTCGAATTCCAAGATCGAGGTGGATGACAGCCTGTTTGCCATCAACGACGGGTCGCCCAGCGCCCGGGAAGCCGCGGAAGGTTACGGCCATGGAGATCCTTCGACGAGACGCAAGCACTCGGAGTACCCGGGCTCTCAGGGCCTTGTTTCCGCCGAGCAGCGACTTTAGTCGAGCAAATCAAGTCATCCTGTCCGTAATTGGAATGATCATGAGTGGACTGAAACAGAACGAACCTGGCCAACATGCAACGCTTCGCAGGAGCAGGTTCAACCCATTGATCGTGTCGGACAGGTCGTCGGGCGTTTTTCTGTGCGGCCCAAAACCAGAGGGAAATTGATCATGTTTCAACAGCTTGCTACTCGCTTGGGGATCGAGGCAATCGAGCGCGGTTGGTTGCCGGACTCGTTGACTCGAAAACTGGTACGTCGCCATTGCGGCACCCGACTGCGAGAGACGCGCATGCGAAACGCGGACCTGGAAGAGAACGGACTGGTCGAGTTTGCCGCAGCCATGCGCCAAGGCCCAATCGCCCGGGTCCCCGAATTGGCCAACGAGCAACACTACGAGGTTCCGGCCGAATTTTTTCGGTGGATGCTGGGTCCCCGACTGAAATACAGTTGTTGCCTGTTTGAATCCGCTGAGTCCACATTAGCCGAAGCCGAAATCGCCGCACTGCGGACGACGTGTGAACGAGCCGAAATCAGGGATGGAATGGACGTCCTGGAACTCGGGTGCGGATGGGGCAGCCTGACACTCTGGATGCTGGAGAATTTTCCCAACCTGCAAGTTACGGCCGTCTCCAACTCGGCCAGCCAGCGCGACTTTATCCTGCAACAGGCGGAGGGGCTGGGAGCGGCAAATCGTTTGAACATCGTCACAGCTGACATGAATGAATTTGAGACCAACCTGTCATTTGACAGGATCGTCTCCTGTGAAATGTTCGAACATATGTTCAATTACGAACAACTCCTCGCCCGTACCTCCAGCTGGTTAAATCGCGATGGCAAACTGTTTATCCATATCTTTTGCCATACCCAATTCGCCTACGAATTCCAGTCCGAGGGTGCCTCCAACTGGATGGGAAAGTACTTCTTTTCAGGGGGGATCATGCCCAGCCTGGGACTGTTGAGCCACTTTGATCGGGATTTAAAGGTTTGCCAGCAGTGGACCTGGAACGGCACCCACTACGAGAGAACCTGCAATGCGTGGTTGGAACTCCTGGACAGGGAGAGAGACCAGGTTCTACAGATACTCTCTGTCAACTATGGGCCTCGGGAAGCAAAACGATGGCTGCAACGTTGGCGTTTATTCCTGATCGCATGTGCCGAGCTGTTCGGCTACCAGTCGGGGCAACAGTGGATGGTGGGCCATTTCCTGCTGGAACCCCAGCCTTGTGGGGAACCAGTAGAAAAGGCAGCGGTCGCACCGGAAAACAATTTTGTGTAGGATCATTTTTGGCCTGGATCGGCCAGCGGGTTGAAGAACCTGGCGGCCCTTCCCCATCGATCAAGTGAAATATCATGTTATCTCCAATTGACAACCAGGTCTACTTCGCAACGGTTCAGCCCGTTTCGTCTCACCGGGGAGGTCTCCAATGAATTCATCTTCCTCCAATGAGCAGGGATGGGATCTCTTGATTGGACGGGCCATCAGCGGTCTAAGTCCAACGGAAGAGAGCCTGTTGGCGACTTTCCCTTCGTCTGCCGAACTTGAGAACGACCGATCGTTCGACTTAACCGTTGCCCGGATCGACGTCGCGCTGGGAGAAAGGGAACGCGCCGAACTCCCTGGCCACCTCTACGCGCAAGTGATGGCGGACGCCCAGCAACGGTTTTCTTCACCCCCGGTGGCCAAGCATTCCACTAGCAATCGGCATCCGTCCAGCGCGGATGGGGCGATGGGGGTACGAGAAGTGGTTGCCTGGATGGCGCTGGCAGCCAGTATTGCCCTGGCCTGTTTTCTCTGGCTGAACACGGGCGGGAGCCCCGCACCGCTGACTGTTGCCCAACTGGAAAGAGTCCCTGATTTAAAACGGGTTGAACTGCAGCCAACAGGCGACCCGTTGTCTGGGTCAATCGAATCAGCGGAAATCCTCTGGAGTGACTCCATGCAGCAGGGGATCGCCCGGTATCGTGGTTTGCCGGTCAACGACCCTGGCTTGGAGCAGTACCAGCTCTGGATCATCGACCGGGAACGGGGATTTCAGCAACGGGTCGACGGGGGAGTGTTTGACATTGCCAGAACCTCACAGCTTCCTGGTAATAACGGGCCGACCGAGGCCAGCGTCGCGGTAGTAACCATCCCGATTCGAGCCAAGTTAAAGATCTCAGATGCCAAAGGTTTTGCCGTTACGCGCGAGCCGCCCGGTGGTGTCGTGGTCTCGGACCTGAAACGAGTCGTCTTGATCAGTGAAAATGCAGGTGATTAGCCATATCGTCTTGCCGAGATCAAAACAAAAGCAAAACTCGCCAACCATAACCAACAGAGCTGGTGCTCGTCGAACTGAAACTGAATTCATGAAACAGACCGAAGCGATTACCGCCGAATTTGTTGCCAGCAGCGCCCCGGCGTATGCTGCCATGGCGGCCAATCGACTTCTGGAGACCAACCCGGGCCTGGCCTCATCGATGGGCAACCACGCTTTTCGGTATTGGAAAGAGCATATGCAGCAACGTTTGCTGGAATTGTCGGCCGCCTTGGGGGAACGTGAACCGAAACTTTTCTCCTCTCAGGTCAGTTGGTCCGTGACGGCCTTCCAGGCCCGAGATATTTCCCCCGAACTGCTGCGGCAAAGCCTGGTCTGCCTGCGCGATGTCCTGTCCGAAGAGTTGCCGGAATCGGGACAGAAACAAGTTGGTGAATACATTGACCTGGCCCTGGATCGCCTGGAAGTCTTTGAACCAGGGGCAGACATGATCGTCGAAGAACGACCGCATGAAAAATTGTCCATTCAGTACATGGTCGCAGTTCTGAACGGGGACAGTCATCACGCCATCAACCTGGTAACCACCGCCATCGAAAACGGCTTATCTGTCGAGGACGCCTACGAGCACGTGCTCCTGGCCGCCCAACGGGAAGTGGGGGCGATGTGGCACCGGGCAGAAATCAGTATTTCGGAAGAACATTTTGTCACCGCCACAACCGAACGCGCCATGTCCGTGATCTGCTACAACGCCGATCGTCAACCGGCCAACGGACGGACAATCGTCTCGGCTGCCGTGGCGGAAAATGTACACGACATCGGGGTGCGGGCCGTTTCCGACATGTTCGAACTGGCCGGCTGGCGAGCCATCTGCTTGGGTGGCGATGCACCGGACACCGATATTGCCCATGCCGCCGACTGTTTCGAGGCAGAGCTGGTTCTCCTTTCGGCCGCCCTGACGACGCAGCTGAAAGCAGTCCGCAAGACCATTCTGGCGATTCAGGATACCGCACCCGGCTGCCGGGTGATGGTCGGCGGGCAAGCCTTCCGCAGCGCCCCGGACATCTGGCGACAAATCGGCGCACAAGGTTACGCTTCAACGTTGACGGGCGCATTGCAGACAGGTACGGAACTCGTTCAAACTCAAAATTCTCACTGAAATATTTAATCAATTCCACATGTCAGAACCTCACATCCTAAACCGAATTGCCGAAGGAGACCCGGACGCTGTCCAGGAATGCCTCGACCAGTTTGGCGGGTTGGTCTGGTCACTGGCGAGACGCCTGACCAGCACCGAATCGGATGCCGAGGATGCCGTTCAGGAAATCTTCGTTGAAATCTGGCGGAAGGCCGAGCGTTACGACCCTTCTATCGCGTCGGAAAGCACCTTTATCGCCATGTTGGCGCGACGCCGGTTGATCGATCGCCTGCGGCGCACCAAGCGGAATCTGACCACCGGCCTGGAAGGCCTTGACCCTGCATCATCGGACGACCTGTTTCAGAAAATCGAAGTCAACGAAGAAGCCGATCGGGCTCTGGAACAGGTCAACCAACTGCCACCGGATCAGTCCAAGGTCATCCTGATGGGGGTTTACCACGGGATGTCACACTCCAAGATTGCGGCGGCGATTGACATGCCTCTGGGCACGGTCAAAACGAACATGCGACGGGGATTGATGAAACTGCGGGAGCGGCTCCTCGTCGCTACCCTGTGATGGCTGGTCGTCCCAACGGGACTGGGCGTCAGGTAGTGCCAGGACGAGGTGGCAAACTTGAACCCGGACCTGTGAGTCGGTAGGATGCCTTAGCATAACCGCGGGACGACCCAGTATGAATTTTTTATTTGCTTTTACCCTCTGCCTGACGATCGGTCCCACTCTGCAGGCCGCGCGGGTTCACGATTTGGACAGTTCGAATCGGCAGCCGGTTCGGCCGAACCTGGTCGTGATCATGGCCGACGATCTCGGTTACCGAGATCTCGGTTGTTACGGCTGTATCGATTTCCAGACGCCCAACATCGACCGGCTGGCCCAACGGGGAATCCGCTGTACCAACGGGTATGTGTCCCATCCTTACTGTAGCCCGTCACGAGCCGGTGTCCTGAGTGGTAGATACCAGCAGACGTTTGGCCACGAATCAAATCCTCCCTACAACGAGAAAAACTCCGAGATCGGAATCGACCCAGCCACCCGCCTGCTACCCGATCTGTTTCAGCAAGCAGGCTATGTGACAGGTCTGATCGGCAAGTGGCATCTGGGTGCCGGGCAACCCTTCCGGCCAAACCGGCGTGGGTTTACCCAGTTCTACGGTTTCCTGGGGGGCGGCCACCATTACTTCAAGACCACGCCCGGTGGAAAAGACTATGAAAGCCCGATGTGGCGAAACGACGAACCGACCAATGACACGCTGACCTACCTGACCGACGATTTGACGGGCCAGGCCGAACAGTTCCTGGACCAACATCGATCGGAACCGTTTTGCCTGTTCCTGATGTACAACGCACCGCATTCGCCCGATCACGTTACCGAACGCTACCTGGAACGGGTCGACCATATCCAGCACGCGGGCCGCCGGAAATATGCGGCCCTGGTCCAAGGTGTGGATGAGGGTGTCAAGCGCGTGCTTGCCAGGCTGGAGCAGTTGCAGTTGACCGAAACGACACTGGTCGTCTTCTTGAGTGATAATGGCGGCCGCCGCGGTGTGGCCGATAATCGCCCCCTGCGTGGTAACAAGGGTTGGTTGCACGAGGGAGGCATCAGGGTCCCGTTGATATTCAGCATGCCCGGCACCTTGCCTCAAGATTCTACCCTGGACCTGCCGGTCAGTGCCCTCGACATCCTGCCCACCGCTCTGGGCCTGGCAGGCCTGGAGACCCCTGCCGATGTGGACGGGGTCGATCTGGTACCTTGCCTGAGGTCCGAATCAACCGAGCCTCCCCACCCGACACTCTATTGGCGAGTCTCCGGTGGCCAGGGATACGCGGTTCGCCATGGTCGGTGGAAATTGGTACGCGATATCCCGATGGAAGCGCCTGCGCTCTACGACCTGCAGCAGGACCCGGGAGAAAACCGGGACCTGTCGGCCAGTCATCCCCAGGTCTGTCGAGAGATGGAGGTCCGCTATCAAAACTGGACCAAGCGACTGGAGCCCCCTCGCTGGCAGGACGCTCACCCAGATTATGCCTGGAAAGAAAGGGCGGCGGCCGAGGCCGCCGGAACAAGGCAGTACCCGATGCCCTGGACCGAACCCTCCGTGGGCAACGACCAGGAAATGCCATGAGAAGCGATCCCGAAACAGGGGTGCGCATCGGCAACAATGTTCTGATTCGATGTTCGTGCGGAGAATGACCTGATGAGAATGTCCGTTTTATTGGTTCTCCTCGGTATCACCGGCAGTTCGGTCGCCGAGGCGGAACTGAGGGTTCCCCGGATTTTTAGTGACCAGATGGTCCTCCAGCAACAAACGGCCAACGCGATCTGGGGCTGGGCCACACCCGGCCAGGTCGTCACGGCCAAGTCGAGCTGGGGCGCCGAAGCCCAAACCACGGCCGGACCGGATGGACGCTGGCAACTGTTCCTGGAAACCGGCACGCCCGCAACCGGTCATACGTTGACCCTCTCAGCCGAGAACACGATCGAAATCAACCAGATCGCCATCGGCGAAGTCTGGCTCTGCGCCGGTCAATCGAACATGGGATGGTCGACGCAAAATTCCTTCGAGGCCGATCAGGAAACCGAGGTCAACCTTCCCGACCTGCGGATTTTCAGGTCCGAGCGGGAACATTGGCACGAACCACTGGAAATCAACCGCGACCGCCTGGCCCGCTGGAAAGCTTGCGATCCCCAGGCGGCCGCCGAGACCTCGGCCGTGGCGTACTACTTTGGCAAGACGTTACAGCAGGAACTGGGGATCCCCGTCGGGATCATTCAGCGCGCCTACGCCGGTACACCCATCGAGGGCTGGATGCCGTGGGAGATCCAACAGGATGACCCACGGGCCCGGCAACACCGGCAAAGACTGGACACCAGCGCCCAGCGGAGGATCAGCAACGCCGGCCCAACGGTGGAGAAAGCCCTGGCCGATTTCCACGCCGAACTGGCAGATTACGATGCCAAGATTGACGCCGGCCAAACGATGAAGAACCGTTGGAAATCACTCGGCCCACCCATCATTACCCAACCGGCCAACCTGGGGCACCAGTACCCGGGCCACCTGTACAACGCCATGATCTACCCGATTCAACCGTACGGGATTCGCGGCATGATCTGGTACCAAGGCGAGCGAAACTCGAAGGACGCGCCCCAGGCCGTCCATTACCGCGGGCAACTCTCCCAGCTGATCGATTTCTACCGCCACAGTTGGCATGAACGATCGGCCGGGAACGTCCCGGATGATTTCCCGTTTCAGTTCACCCAGTTACCGAGCTGGAACGAACCGCAACAGAAACCGGTCGAGGGACTGGAAGCGCCCTGGGCCGTCAACCGAGACGCGATGCGACTGGTGGACCGCGATGTAGTCAATACCGGGATGGTCGTCTCGATCGATACGGGGGATGCGATCGCCCTGCACCCGAAAAACAAAAAACCGATCGGGATTCGTCATGCGCACCTCGCTTTGCAGAACACGTATGGAAAAAAGATCACCGGCAGTGGCCCCCGCTACATCGGCCACCAGGTCGAGCAGAATCGCGTGGTCCTCGATTTTGACCGATCCGGCTCCGGATTGATGGCTGCCCAGGCGGGCCCTCTCAACGGGTTTGCCATCGCCGGCCTGGATCGGAAATGGCATTGGGCCGAGGCCAGGATGGAAAATAACCAGGTAATCGTCTCGTCTATCAACGTGCCGCAACCGGTCGCCGTCCGTTACGCCTGGGCCATGAATCCGTCTCGCCGCAACCTGTTGTATAATCGACAGGGATTCCCGGCTTCACCGTTTCGAACGGATGATTGGCCCCTGTTTCAGCCGGATGACGAGATCGTCACGGTCAACAAACCGGAAAAACCGGACGGTTACCAGAGCGTCGACTGGAATCGTCCGGCAATCAAGCCGTTACCGGGTCGATAGACTTTGACGGCAGCGGGCACCAATGGGGCGATCTTTTTTCCAATTTTCCTGTCCTCCGCCAACAACGAGTACGTGAACCAAGTAACCATGCCACACGACAGGATGGTATCCGAATCACCGCCCCGGCGACTCCACTGATTCTTGCTGACCTCCGATCCAACCATTATCTTGCCAGAGTCAAGAGGGAGCGGCGGCAACGGCCATCCCTGTTGCCCGACAACCAGATCACGCCCCGGAGATTTCCATGCGCCGATTGATATTCGCCATCACACCCCTGATCGCATTGATGGTCCAGCCCAGCTCCGCCCAGGATGCTGAGGCCGGTCGAGTCCTGGAAAGGTTCCAACAGCTACAACCGGGTGAAGACGACCTGGCCATGTACCGATTGGACTGGGAGTCTTCGTTGGCTGAAGCCCAACAGCGGGCAAGGCAGGAAGAACGTCCTATTTGCCTGGTCATCATCCATGCGCGTTACGGCGATATCACCAGTGGCCACTGCTGAGCGACGGCCACTCAGGTCCGGGGGACCTCACTAACCGACCCGGGCGTCGTTCGCGCCCTGGCCCCTTACATCGTCACTTCCTGGCATGGCCACCGGGGTGACCAGGATCTGCCGCCGGTCGTCCAGCAGGTCTGGCAGCAGAAATTCCAGCCGGGAGTGAACCGGCCCCAGCCGCCCCGACAAGGGCAGGGGCGAAGGCAGCCGTCACACAGTAATGTCGACATTGCGATCATCGATCCCCAGGGAAATCTGGTTCACTCGTTTGACGGGTTTCCACCCGGTCGCGGCCCGGGCAGAAATATCGCCCAGGCAACGCTGACCGAATTGCAGAAGTCCAACCGAAAACTGCAGCTTCCCGTTTCCCGCACAGCCCGCCCGGTCAGCCTGCCCGGCCTCGCAAAGGGCAGGGGTATCCGCACCATCGTCACCCTGCACGATGAACGAATGCGGGCCTACAGCGCACCGGTGGTAGAAACCGTACCACTCGAAGAAGAAGCATGGCAATCGCTGACTTACTCCGGGCAGGAAACAACCGTCGATGCGTCGGAGTTGTTCCCCTGGCTCTCCCAGGTCTATCCACCCGGCATCATGGAACGCACCGATCCGGTCAGCAAGGAAGCTTTTCGCATCGAGCGCGTCACGGGCCAGCTGACCATGATCCCGGCCGGCAGAAACGACCGCTACCGTTTCATGCGACTCTCCGGCCGAATCCGGCTCAAGGATGAAGGGCAGGATGATTTCAGTTTTGACGGGAACCTGTCCATCGTCCTGGCTTATGCCGGGAACCAGGATTTACCCGTTGGATTGCAGGGGATCTTTGAAGGCCAGTACCCACGCCATGACCGGATGCAGAGACGAACACGCCACATCCCCTTAACGGCCATTTTTGAGTCGATCGGCAGCGCCTCTCCGGAAGCAGATCCCTCAGTCCGCGGCGGCGGACTTTGACTTGCGGTAGGCGGCCAGCCTTTCGCGCTTTGCCCGTTCTGCCCGCAGGCCGATCGGCGCCACCACGGCAATCAAAAGACCCACCGCGACCAGTCCGAGACCGATGCCCAGCCAAAAGTAGGTCGTCCCCTGAGCGCCCGGTTCCAGGACTGCTCGCCCTGGCTGGAGTGGGTCGTAATAGACGTTCACCACCTGGTCAGGTCGGTACTTCGCCGAGACGCCCTCGGCCGACGCGCGCAAGGCCATACCAACCTCTCCAATAGAAACCTGATCACCCTGGTAACCGGTTCCCGCCACCGCATACTCAAACTTGACCCGAGGGTAAAAGGAGATTCCCCGGCTCGGTTCCCCCGCTTGATGACGGGGCGATTGGCGAGTCAGCACGGACGAGCTGATCACACGCCCTTGGACCGATGGCCAGTCAAGCGTCTGCCGAGCCTGAACCAGGTGCCAGATCCCAATGATGGAAAACAGAATTCCTCCACCCAGGAAAAATCCGGGAAACAGGCGGGTCCAAAAAACAGTCATAGCGATTCGTCTTCCAGCACGACGCAATCGGTCCTCGTACTCAAGACCAGTCCAGGTAGTCCGCCTGGACACTTTTCTTCGATAATATCAGGACCGCCCGTTTGCCGTCAGTGAAATAAGGATCACCTGTCAAATTGTAACGGGGGCCGTCCTGGCTGGCCGCATCGACTCCATCCACATGCCCCACTTGGCTGACACGGCGACTATCCATCAGGAAGTCGGCCACATAGTCGCGGGCTTCGTCGACGTCCGGGTCAATCTTGTGAGTGGTCAAGTTCCAGGTTTTGAAAGTAAACCGGACCCCAATATCCCGACTGACCTGGCCGATCCAAACCGGTCCCCCCCCAAATGACAGCGGGAGTCGCCAGAGGCGCAGGTGGATTCGTTCGTTAATGCTGGAGCGAGCCTTCTGCAACGCCATATCCTGCATTTTCCCGTTCACATACAACGAACTGACGGGTGAATAGCGGTACTCGGTATCAAACAGAAACGCGCGTCCCGTTTTCAGGCAGGTTTTCCAGTTGATCGCCTCGGCTTCATCCCAACGACCCCCGAAGCAGTGCCGGATCGTCATCTGGTCACCGATGACAACCAGGTTCAACGGGTCGCCTTCGCTGGTTCCCAACAGGTTGGATGTGCAACGGGTAAACCCTTTCAACAGGCCAACCAACTCTTCCTGTTCGACCTCGCGCTGGTCCTCCGCCGTCGGCGGTTCCAGGTCATCACGAAACGCCAGGCCGGGGACCGGCAATGAAAAACTGAAGTCGCGAACATGCTCCTTATTGATGAACTGGGCTTTCACGATCTTCGTTCCCTCATCCAGTGAGGTAAATATGACTCCCGAGCGGTGTTCGTTAGCCAGAATCGGTCCGAACCGAAAACTCTGCTCTTTGAACAAGGCGTTCATCCGGCGATTGGCCGAGCGGGCGCTGAAAAATTTAAATGGCCAGAGTGGAAGGAGGGGCAGGTACAACCAGGCGAGCAATCCGAAACTGACAACCCTCCGCCAAACCGAAAAATGGCAGGCATAGGCAGCTTCCAATGGGGTGTAATAGGCTGGGTCGACACTGAAAAAATCCAAACGGTACATCGAGTCGGTTTGATTGTCACAGTCGAGCCAGATCGGCTGAATCCCACGACGGGCCATCGAGACCCCAAAGAAAACCTTGCTCTCATGGTCGGTCATCACGGCAACCGTAACCGACAAGCCGTCCGTTTGTTGCTGTTGGGCGCGTTGCTGAAACGCTTTCGCTCCCGCGTCAGGATGGTAACTGACGGTCAACAGACGAATGATGTAGCGAAACAGCTTCATGAACCTGGCGTCGATCTAAACTTGGGACAGTACCCAGCGCGACCTCATTGTTGACAGGAAAGTCCCGACCGTTACAGGGGGCACCACACGGGCGACCACTCATGGCGGGCTGGTCCTTGGCAACCTGGGGCGATCCAGACGGCCCGCCGAGTCTCCTCTGGCCATACGGCACCTGGCGCGACGACCCGGCCACCATTGGCACCAGGCGCCCAAACCTGGAAATTCAATGGTAGACAAGAATCAATTGTTAGACAACTAACGTAAATCCTGGCTGATCGGTTCACGAAGCGAAACGGAGCAGAAAAACGGAACAGAAAAAAAGCCGTCTGAAAATCAGTTGCCGAGGCAACCGACCGTTCACACGGCCTGGGTATCATCTTTGCGGCGACGTCGGTTACTCTTTTTCCGCCATCTGTGCGCAGTTGACAGCAATCGTACGAAGGGCTGCCATTCCACTTCCGAAAGCGGTCAGGGCAATGCCCCACAACATGGTGCCCAACGAGGTGAGAGTCTCCACGATTGCAAAATCTCCATCTTCACCACCAAACTCCTGGATCAAGGTCCAAACCAGCAGGACCGCTCCCACGATGATGACCAAAAATCCAACTGCCGTCACAATCTGGGAATAGAGATCCAGCATGTTGGTACGGGATTTGACTGACTCTGTCGAAAAATCACTCATGTGTGCTCCTCTGTGAATAAAAAACAATCTCGTTCTAAAAAACAAAATGAGGTGTTTCACTCAAACAAATCTATTTGGCACCACAACAATTTGGTGGCGAAGCAGGATTTTGGTTGTTTTCGCAGAAAGGTCAAACGAACGAGGACGGCCAGCAGGCGTTTTTGGCAACCGTTGCGGGTTAGGTGACCAAAGAGGATCGCGGTTGCCCACTTTAGGTAAGCTGTTCCAGACAACCTACACCCACACCGGCGGAAAAGGTCCGTCCGCAACCCGCAAGCATGTCGCACGATCCTGAAACGATGCCCGACCGAGGGTGGCACCACACTCGCAAAGGCAGGCGACCAGGTCGTTTCGCGAGTGAGAATCCTGCTTGATTTCGACTGAATTCAGGCAACGCTGCGATCTCCAGCGCAGGCAACCAAATGGATTCCGACTATGCTGGGATGGGGCCGCAGCGCCCGAGTAACCTTCCCAATTTTTCTCAGCAACTGATTGCAAGATGCGGTGGAATTCCAGAAATCTACGCCTGCTGCCCCAAAAGGCTGTGGCCAAAACGGTCAACCTTTTTCACCGAAAGGTCCGACCATCGCTCGACCGTCGCCTTGGCAAGGGACGACGGAATTTGATCGGCGTGTTTTACTGGACCGGTTGCCGCAATTTCGGTGACCTGATCACACCCGCCCTGCTTCAGCATTACGGCGCCACACCAGTCCTCGAACCGGCCGACAAGGCCGAACTCGCTTCGACCGGGAGTATCCTCGGGATGCTACCGGAAAATTTCTGTGGAACCGTATTGGGCTCGGGTCTGCTCTCGGAGAACACGTCACTCCGTTTTCCGCAAGCCCGAATCCTTGCTTTGCGGGGTGAAGAGACCAAGCGCTGCCTAGGCATCACCGGATCGCTCCCACTGGGTGACCCGGGCCTGTTGGCCAGTCGACTCGTGACGCGGCAAAAACGGGCATACCGCCTCGGGATCGTCCCCCATTACGAAGACCTGGATCACCCGGTCGTCTGGCAGCTGGCCCGACGGCTGAAACCGGACGTGCAATTGATCAATGTCCAGCAGTCACCCCAGGCGGTCATCCAGGCGATCGATCGCTGTGAACATATCCTCTCCTCCAGTTTGCACGGCGTCATCACGGCCGACTCACTCGGAATTCCCAACGCCTGGACCACGTTTTCCGACCGTTTGTACGGAGGTGGTTTCAAGTTCCGTGACTACTACTCCGCTTTGGATGAAGACCGCCCGGCCGTTTCCGTGGCGGCGACCATGTCCCTCAGCGAAATCGTGGATCTGACCCAGCCAGCGCCCCAGAGAGTAGGGGAAAGGGCAGACGGCCTGGCTGAAATTTTCCAGCAAGTGGTCGCTGAAATCAGCAACCAAGGCTGAGCCCCCACGGTCTGTGCCGTGCAGACGATACGGAAAAACCATCAGCGTGATTGCCGATCAGGTTTCGTCCCGCTGGCGGCGGATCATCTGAATCAAGCCGAGCCAACCATCAAATTGTTCCCGGGAAATGCTGGGCGGCTTGCCGTGACCCCGGTCCGATAGAGTTTGCTCATGCAATGGCAGCCAGGCTTTGCGGCCCCGGTGGGCGACCGCTCGCAACCAGCGGCGGGTCTCGCGGGGCAGGTTGACCTGCTGATTGACGACCAGGCCTGTCACCGACTGTCGCTGGTGCTGCCGGCGGACATCGAGTTTCTTTTTTTGCCCGAGGTGCGGCCGAAATCCTTCGCTGCGAATGATGCTCAAGACGACATCGATCACCGTGCGCACTGCGGAGGCACTGTCACCGTTTAAAGAGATGGTCATGTCATCGGCATACCGTGTATAGACCGCATCGTATTTCACAAGGTACTTTGACAAGCGGGAATCGAGGGAACGACAGACCAGGTTGCTGAGGCAAGGGCTGGTCGGGGCGCCTTGGGGCAACACGTCCTGGTGCGTGACCAGTCGGGTCAAAGTCCGGGACGCAGAACGGCTCCAGCCAATCGTTCGAAAGTATTTCTCGACCCGCTCCGCTGAAATGGAGGGGAAAAAATCGACCAGGTCGATATGGATCACCACCTCCCGGCCACGATGCCGGACGGCGTTGGTGACAAATGACTCGCCTCGACGAAAACCGGTCGCCGCCGGGTGAGGCTCCAGTCGACCGAGTAAGCGTTTCAGGATCCGTCGCTGCAAGCGCTTGAGAGATGCCTCGGGGGCATTGATTTTGCGCCGCCCCTTACCTGACCGCTTGGCGATGGAAAACTCGTGGTAGACCGCCTGGCACCCTTCCATCTCTTCCAGCGAAATTTCGAGCCGTCGGGCCAATTCCTCCGGCGAATGGCCCCGCTTGATAATCCCAATGCATTCGAGCAGCCAGCGTAACACGGATCGTCTCCAGGAAAAAAGAGCGGACCCGCATCGCTGCGGGTCCGCACCGTCTTGCTCAAGGCAATCCCTCAGGGCATCGCCCTAGTGGATTGCCTACTCAGTTTTCAAGCAACGACATCACGTCGCGGTCGACGAAACATCGACCCGTGCTAAGTGCACCACCAAGACAGTGCCACTGATCCTACTGGTAAGATCGACCCGGTTTCAATCGTTTTGGCCAAATAAAATTGGCTCCTGTTTACCTCCCCAAAGATCCGTCCAGCCAGAACCGTGGATTTCATGGGCTGAATCCATTGTGAAGGTCAGCTATATTTAAAAACGACTTTTGAAACCTGCCCGTGCCGAGGCATCCGTATGGTAATCCTGCCCAGCTGCTTACTTTTTTTGGCCATCGGGGGCATCCAGCCGACCGCCGACAACCCGACCGATTATTTCCAGATCCAGGTAGTTGATCGGGAAACGGGGCGCGGTGTGCCGCTGGTCGAACTCCGAACAGTCAACCACGTCCGTTATTTTACCGACTCGGCCGGTTACATCGCGATCGACAGCCCAGAGTTGATGAACCGGGAAGTCTACTTTTATATTGCCAGCCACGGTTACCAGTACCCGGCCGACAAGTTCGGTTACCGGGGCCGAAAATTGAATGTCACAACGGGCGGCAATACCAAAATTGAAATTGAGCGGATCAACATTGCCCAGCGGCTGTACCGGGTCACCGGGGCGGGGATTTACCGGGATAGCGTGTTGCTCAAAAAGCCGACTCCCATCCAACACCCATTGATCAATGCCAACGTGTTCGGCTCGGACAGCGTGGTCAATGCGGTCTATCGGGACAAGCTTTACTGGTTTTGGGGTGACACGAACCGGCCCACTTACCCGCTGGGGAATTTCCATGTGCCGGGGGCCACGTCCCGCTTACCGGTCGACGGAGGTCTCGACCCGAACCGTGGAGTCAACCTCGACTACTGGGTCGACAAGTCCGGATTCGCCCGACCAACCGCCCAGATGCCCGGGCAGGGACCGACCTGGATCAATGGATTGGTCGTATTGCCAGACTCGGAGGGAAAAGAAACGCTGTTCGCTGCCTACGTCAAGATCAAGCCACCGATGAAGGTGTACGAACGGGGGCTGATCCGTTTTGACGATAAAACGTCCACCTTCCAGCCGGTCAAAAAATTCGACATGGAAACGCCGCTCTTCCCCTCCGGCCATCCCCTGGTCCACCGGCAGGGTGAGCAATCCCACATCTACTTTGCCAACCCGTACCCATTCACCCGTGTCCCGGCCAACGCCGAATCCTTGCAGAACCCGGCGCAGTACGAGACGTACACTTACCTGAAACCGGGATCACGGCAGGAGACGCTGGAAGTCGAACGGGACGCTGACGGCCAGGTGGTGGTCGGTTGGAAAACCGATACGGTTCCACTCACCCCGCAGCGGGAGCAGGAACTGATAACGGCTGGAAAACTGCAAACGGCAGACGGCCTGTTTCAGGTGCGGGATCGGCAGGCGGGCCAGACGATCCAGCTGCACACTGGCTCGGTGTACTGGAACCCGTACCGTGAGCGATGGGTGATGATCGCGGTGCAACAGTTTGGCAGTTCCCTGTTGGGCGAGGTCTGGTACCTGGAATCTGCTTCGCTGACCGGCCCCTGGCACCAGGCCCGCAAAATTGTCTCGCACGAGAAATACAGTTTCTATAACCCGAAACAGCACCCGATGCTCAGCCAGGAACAGGGCCGTTACCTCTACTTCGAGGGGACCTACACAAACATGTTCTCCGGCAACCCGGACAAAACCCCGCGTTATGACTATAACCAGATCATGTATCGACTCGACCTGTCCGACCCGCGCTTGACGTCCGATTAGGCCATTGCCAGAACGGGCCAGCCTTAACCGAACTAAAATTTCAGCCGTCTGAGAGTCGGGTCGTCGGTCGGCTCGGTCGGAAGCCGACCGGAAATGGACGGCATTTCCCAGACATCACAGGAGAGGGCGGCGTCGGAGGCGAGGTAGGTACGGATCCGGTACGCGATCACCTGGTCCTCCGTCTCGCCTTGGAACGACAGGCTGAGCGAACCGAGCCGACACCAGTATCCCTGTTTCACCAGGGGAAAAATTTGACCCAATCTGCCATTTTCAGCGGCCGTCAGGAACCCCTCATACCGGTTAAACACGACCACATTCGGCTCCCGCGCCACTTCGCTGTATGTTGAAGATTGGGACGTGGTACGGTGCCGGTGATCGGGCATCGCCTGTTCGAACAGGATTTCGTCGTTTAGCTGAACCGCCAACTCGCTGCCCCTGCCGACTTCCTGGTCAACGGCCGCCGATCGGGTCAGTACGGACAGGCGATACGCCCGGGATGGCTCGAGCGGGTATTTCAACAGCCGTACAACGCTCTGATCAGACAGGTCGTCGGCTGCCGCGCGTAAACGTTTCAGGCTACCCGACCCTTCATAACGGAGAATCTCCACGACCAGCATCTGTCGATCATCGGGGACACGGATCAGCTGCTCACTTTCAACCAACGAGTACTGGGAATCGAGCACCAGCACCGACGCCAGGGGGAGCTGACCGATCGCCTGCTGCAGTATTTTGTCGAGCTCCGCGTTATCGAACAGGCGGCTGACCTGTTGGACCTCCTTCTCCAGCTCGGCAATCCGTTGGTCCATCGCATCCAGTTCCTGCTCCTGCTGTTGGAGCCCATCCCGGATAGCAACCAAAAACTCCGTTTCGGCCGTCTCTGCCTGCAGTTTGGTCTTGGTTCCGCGAAGATTATCTCGCTCAAATAGAATGAAGCAGAGCAGGGCCCCACAGATCGCCACGGGCCAAACGACCTTGTTCGATGTCAAGGCAAAGGAAAACCGGCACCAAGCCGTCCAGGCAGTTTGGCCGATCGTCTTCCGCGGTTCCCTTTCGGTCGGTCGGTTATTCATCATCATTCCTGTTTGTGATCAGGGTCGCTTCTGCCTGGAACCCCCACTCTTGCCCCTGAAGCTGGACCAGCGTTGTCCGCCGCTCTGGCGGCATGGCAGGCAAGTCCGATTGTTCGGTAGCAGCCATCCCGGAATACGACCAGCCGCTGGGCCGAGTCACCTGGAATAGCTCGGAGCGTTCCCCGTTCAACTCCACCCAGTAAGTGGCCATCGGTCGATCACCGCTCGTTTCATTCTCGGCCTGCAGGCATAACGTCAGACGGTTGTGGCCGGCTTGCAAGGGGAGATTGACCAGGCTCCCATCGGCCCCCTCGGTCACCGTCAACCTGCGATCACCCGGGGGAGCATCCTCGGAACCGACGATTTCCAGTTCGACGCGAGCCGACCAGGCGGCCGGGACATGGATGTTCAGTTCACGGTAAAAAATCTCTCCGGCGACCGGTAAGTGCAGGACGCGGCGGAGCGAGACCTGGTCGTCACGGGGCATGACCTCACTTTGCGAAGCCCGATTCGCTTGCAGCAAATCGACCATTGCGTTGTGGGTTTGCTGGAGTGTCTCGGCCAGGCCTACCCTCCGCTTGAAGCGGGCGGACAGCAGGTCCGCTGCAGGGCCGGCCGGTCGCTCCCGCAGCCGATCCCATCGCCCCGGTCCCTGCAAGCCTAGTTTCAAACCGATCTCCTGGATCTGTTCCACCGCCAGATCCCCCTCGGTCCTCTGTCCGGCGATTTGAGCCCGGGCCAGTGCATGATTGCGGGAAAGCAGGAACCAATTACTGGCCAGCGCAAAGATCATCGTCAACATCAACAGCGCGACGATTGAGAATTTCAGCCGGGAACCGTTGGGCTGTCCCGCTGGGGAGGCAGGGGGCTCACCCGATCCGTTTCGTTCCGTGGCGGACAGAAACCGCCGTGTCAAATAGCACGATATGAGCAGCACCGCCCAAGCGGCGAGGATCACGTCGATAAGCAGTGTTCCCGAGAATGAAGGCATGCGGGTGACCGTCGTTAACCGAAAAGAACGTTTCGCTGGCTAAGCCGTCCAAAGCTATTGAGCGGAGCGATGCCCGATGGCAGCAGCGCCGACCGCGCGACCACCCGTCTGGAAAGATAGCTGTTCAATTATCGAACGCTACCCCCCGCCTGTCAAAGGGAAGCATCGACAACGAGGCTGGGCTTCTCAAATTTGTATCCCACTCCACACTGTCACCAGGCTCAAACGACTGAGAGACCTGGTGGCACCCTCCCACCCGACCGTCGACAGGGAGTTGACCAGTACACGTCGACCGAATTAAAACATGGGTAACTCGATAATTTTTGAACCCGCTGCGGGTGCTCGTTGATTGACCGATGAGGCATGGGAAGATGAAGTGCAAACCGTTTTTTGCCCTGCTGCTAACCATTCTGGCAAGCATCTGGCTGGGCGAACCCGTCGTCCGGGGAGAGGAACCCTCAGGCGTAACAGAACGATTGGATGCCGACAATTTTTCGCAATGGTGCGACCTGATCCGGACCAGGGACTCTGAACTCGCCTGGCAACAACTCCCCTGGTTGGCCAGCTTCCACCAAGGTCTGGTCGAAGCGGCCCGGGAGAACAAACCGTTGCTGCTGTGGGTGATGAACGGTCACCCGATGGGCTGTACCTGAGGCAATGGCAATGTGGGCCGACGGTCTGTCTGGTCCCGTGACGAGGTGCAAAAACTAACGCGACACTTCGTGCTGGCCACCGACGAGGTGTGGCGCCTGCAAGGAGGTTACGATTACCGCAAGTACCAGGCAGCCGGGGGCGATGACCCGGAGTGTGTCTGTTTCCAGGAGATGGCCGCCCAGGGACATTTCGGTGCCGGGGGGGGAACGAAGCAGGGGATCTACGCCTGCACCCCCGGAGGGAAATTGCTTGGTTCGATCAATTCCCTGTCAGCCGAAGCGGTGCAAAAGATGATGGAACGCTCCCTGGCCGCCTGGCAGGATTTGCCCGCCGCCGATCGCCTGGCCCGCCCCACCGCTTCCCAACCGAAACATCGCTGGGAATGGAGTGCCCCCCAGGGAGGGCTGATCCTGAAAGAGACCATTCGGTACCTCCAGGACGAGTCGCCTGAAGGGCAGACACCCGATTCCCGTTTCAACCATGACTTTGCCTGGTTCAGCGCCGAGGAAGCGCGTCGACTGATCCCCGCATCCCCGGTTATGGGGAAAACGTATGAAGTCCCACCCGAAATTTATCGACGCCTGGCACGCTGCCACCTGCTCAACACGGCCCACGGCGAAGGGGGGACTTACCACGCCCACCAGGTGCAGGGCGAGCTCTCGGTCACCATCCTGGAAGTCGACCCGCAACAGGTGCGCATCCAGCTGCGCGGTCACGGTGTGTCGACCGGCAGCCGGAAAAAAGCGTACGGGCTGGCACCGGCCGCCAGGATCCGCACAGAGCTGTTGGGCTTTGCCCGTTTCGACCGGGCCAGCGGACAATTCAGCCAATTTGAACTGATCGCCCTGGGCCAGCTCTACCACTCGGCCGACGCGGTGGCCAGCGACGCAGCAGACCGGAACATCGGCTGGTACTTTACGTTGGCCGACCCGGAGCGTCCCTTCGACCGGCTTGCACCGACGCATCTGCACGCCTACGACGCCAGCTGGGTCGAGCAACCTGGCCTCCGCTTGCACGACTACCAGTCGACTCAGCCGGCGCAAAAATAAGAGCGACAACGTGCGAGGTCCCGCTGGAAAAGGGACCTCGCTTACCGACCCAGGCGACCCTTAATTTTTGTCTGACTCGGGCCTTTGGGGACGATCGGGGCGATTGTCTTCACCACGGCCTCCGTAGCCACCGCCACCCGAGCGACCACCACCCGAGCGACCACCACCCGAACGGCCACCGCCAGAGCGACCGCCACCCGAAGGGCCACCGCCCGAACGACCGCCGCCGCTGAACAGGGCGCCAACCCCGGAACTGAACTCCTCTTGGGAAATCGCCTTGTCCCCATCTTTATCCAGCGTTTTGAGCCGGTCGGCCATCTGGTTCCCCTCCAGTTCCTGCTCGGTCACCTTCCCATCCTTATCGGTGTCGAAGCGATTGAACATCGTCATCGGGTCGAAACGACTGCCGCCGCCGCCCGGGTTGCCACGGCCCCCTGAGGGTCGACCCGCGCCACCGGGACGGCCACCACCAGGTCGGCCACCACCGGCTGCACTTGCATCGGGAGTCTCCGCTGCCGGTTCGGCCGCCTCTGAGTCGGCACTGACTTCTTCTCCCTTGTCGGCAATGCAGTACAGGTGTTGGGAACTGCGCAGGACCATCTGGTCATCGCCTACTGCGGGGGTTCCCCAAAAGACTTCCTTGTCAGCCGTCACCTTGTTGATCGCCAGAGGTTGCAACTTGTCGCCCATCTCGAATACGTACATTTGACCGCTGCCATTGAGGTAGTACAGTCGCTTGCCGGCCACAATCGGCGAGGCATAATCAAGGGAACCGAATCGCCCGCCCGTCTGTTGCTGGTTCTTCAGACGGACCTGTTCGATCCGTTCACCCGTTTTGGCATCGATCACCGTGATGATCCCTCGATTGACCGAGTACAGCTTGGAATCGTGCAGTACGGGCGAACCAAAACTGCCATTGTCACGACCGGTCCAAACCGTGTGCGATTCACTGATGTCGCCACTGCCACCGGCATCGACGGCGATACTGCCGCCCCCCCGTCCCGTGATGGCGAAAACCCGGTTCCCATCGAGCACCACGCTGGCGTACGACTGCTGGGCGTCGGTGCCATTGGCATACCAGCGGAGCTTGCCGGTATCGGGGTCCATGCCCCACAGTTCTTTGGCCACGCTCATCACCAGATCCGTACGGTTGTCGTCTACCGGCACGAAGGTCGGCGTGCCCCACATTCCATCCAGGCCTTTGGCTTCCTGGCGCCACCGTTCTTTACCTGTTTTCTTGTCGAGCCCGACGATCGACTGGCTCTCGGCCGAAGCCGTAACAATCACTGTGTCCCCGTAAACGACCGGGCTGGAAGAGGAACCCCACTTGGCCGGGTCCGATTCCTTGCCCACCTCGGCCTGCCACAGTTCATTCCCTTCGAGATCAAATGCGTGAACTCCTCCCTTGCCAAAAAAGGCGTACACGTTTTCTCCGTCCGAGACCGGCGTGTGTGAGGCGTAACCATGCGCCGTCACACCGATGCCCGTATAGGGATCTTCGGGTAACGTTGCCTTGATATCTTTTTGCCACAGCTTCTCGCCCGTCTTCATGTCAATGCAGACGAGGTGACGAACCAGGTTCTCCATTTCGCCCGGATCTTCCTGGGTCAAACCGTAGCCCGAGTAACAGGTCACGATCGCTTTTCCATCGACAATGATCGGGCTGGAAGCCCCCGGTCCAGGTAACTCGGTTTTCCAGGCCAGGTTCGCCTGGGGAGACCACTGGCTGGGCAAAGCCCCCTGCTGAAAGTCGGTGGCCACACCGGATCCGGCCGGGCCACGAAAACGGGACCAATCTTCGGCGCACACGGTCAGGGCAGGAAACGCAACGAGGGCGAACGTGGTGGTCAATAGAAGTCTTGCAAACATCGTCTGGTCTCTTTTGAAATGGAACGGGATATTCGCCGTGAGTTTAACATACGGACCCCGATCTACCGACATGGGTTTCCCCTGACAAAAAACGGCCTTTCCGCAGTCACACACCCTGGTGGTGGTTGGATGTTGAAGAAACCGTTTAGCAGCCACGGTTTCTCGCTACTCTCCCGGCGGGGCAGGTTCCAGTGCGGCATGGATGGCCCACATCCGTTTGTTGAGCGGCTTGTCTGTGTTATTCGTTTTGATCACCAAACGATTTTCCCCCGCTTGCAAACGGATCGGGATCCGCCGGATGGCCAAACCATTCTCGTGATTCAGCGCCGCGATCTTTTCTCCATTGAGCCAGACCACTGCCCAGTCGTCCAGAGCCAATCTCAAGACAACCTGCTCTGGCTCGGACCGGGGGATATCGGTAACCAAGTAAGCCACCTTGTTCAAGACCGTCAGTGGGGTAGCCGTATGATGACGCTGAAAAAAAAGATGCTGCAGGTCGACCCAACCACGCTCGCTGGTCAGTTCTTCGACCCCCAGTTCCGGATCCTTTCCAGGAAACGCTTCTGGGTCCTTGCCCCGCAACATGTCAGGCAGTTCCACAGCCTGGAACGCCTCCCACTGTTCGGCGGCCGGGAACAGGCCAATCGCCTGCCACTTGGTCGGTGCGATCAGGTCGGCTGCTGTCGAACCAGCGCGGCGGTAGTAGTAGACCATCGACTCCATGTCATCTCCACGGCTGCCCGTGCGGAACAGCATCGAGTTGCGAAAACGGACCGGGTCGGGGCCGAAGAATCGGTAGAACACGCCATCCTGATCGTTGCGTCCTCGGTTCACATGCCAGGGACAGCCAAGCCAGCGGGTCTGCCGATCGTTAAACCCCCAGGTGAATCCGAAATCATCCTCAACATTATGACCCCGGATCACGTAGGGCTCCGTTTCACCGTCGATCAGCATCGTCATCCCGCCCGTATGAAAAACCATGTCGGTATGATTCTGCTGGATGTAGCCAACCGCCACGCCGGCCAAGAAGCCATCCCCGGAAATGTCGGCCAACTCGATAAAACCACCCCGCTCCGGCGCAGGCGTTGCCAGTTGATGCTGGGCGTGTAAGCGGTAGTCGGTCAACGGGGTCGACACATCGTATTGATGCCAATCGGTCATGGCCACGGCGCGCTGTCCTGGCGGACCTACCAAACTGACACGACACGACTTGGCAAATGGAATCGGCAGGTAAAGATTGTAACCGGGAGTTCCCGGGATCCCCTTGGCCGGGTTGGGCAGGACGCTATAAGCCGCGCAGTCGATGAAATAGGGTGGCAGGTCGTGCATCACACCAAAAAAAGGTTTGAGCGGCACATCGATTTGCGGCTCGGCCGCCCCATCGACATGAATCACCAAACGCACGTCGTCACCCGGCAAGATCCAGATATGGCGAATGCATCCCGGGCCAGCCAGCTTGGCCAGATCCACCGAACCCTCGGCCGGGATGGACTGATCGCTATTGACGCGCCGCGACCGAAAATCGGTCGGGAATGCCAGCATCGGCACAGCCGGATCCTGCACCTCCAGACGCCGGGGTGCCTCCCCGGGTGTCGCCTGGCTTAAACCGGTGGACGACACAAGCGATGTCATGACCAGGCTCAAGGCACCCAGCCACCTCAAGGAACATCTCTGCCTTTTGATTTCCATCTTGCTCCACTCCCTGTCAACCGTTTGAATCAACTGCGCAAACAACCAGCTGCGCAAGCTCGATGAGCTCAACGCCACCTGCCAAGCTAGCATCAAATCAGGATTGCAGAAAGCAGCGCAGTTTGCCATCTTGAATGGGGTAAAAGCCAATGGATAGAACGGCAGAGAACCGAAATGGAATTCCGTTTTGTTAAATCCAGATCGCTCAGATATACCGCAAACGGCCTGGTAATCCTGTTGCTGTTAGCCGGTTGTCTGATCTGCTTCCTGGGCCAGTCCAGGGAACATACTGGCTGGCTGGCCATCGAAAGCACTTCGTCAGCATTCAACGCAACCGGCCCATCGCAAAAGAGCTCCTTTTACGGCCGAATCAAGAACGAAAACCCGATCTTCCGGGGCAATGACCTGTTCTTTGTCAGGTCACCCGTGATTCATAGTCAACAGAAGATCCTAGGCGAGGACTGGGACACCCAATTCGGCCGAGGCAAGGTGTTCGTCACCTTGGAGCAGCCACTGGCCAGCCGTGAACCCCTGCCCGTCACGTATCGCCTGTCCGTACGCTGGCTCAAGATCATTCCTTTTTTTGTCATGATGTTGACGGTCATACTGGGAATCTGGTTCTGTTTTAAAATCCACGTCCAGCCCGAATTGATCAACGATCGCAGGGCCATCCTGGTGGCTCGCCTCGTCTGCCTGTTGGCCGTCGGCACCGTCATCTACCTGAACCTGTCCCATTCCGGCTGGATGTACGGTGACGACCATTTCATGCTGAGCAGTACCGTGCAGGGAGATCTTCTGCACACCACCATTTTCCCGTCTGCCGGGAGGTTTTTCCCGCTGGGCCTGATCGATTTGAACCTGATGATACCGTTTGGTGACAGTCCGTTCGCCTACAACCTGGAACGCACCTTGATGTTCCTCATCGTCATGGTCGTCATTTACCTGGCTACCCAACGAACGGTTGGACCGGTGATCGCCTGCATCCTGGTCACCGTACTGGTGTTCTCACCCCACATGATCCGGATCTATTCCGTTTCCATTTTTCCCGAGTCACGTCTGATCTTGCTGCTCGCCCTGTTCTTCCTCTGCTACTACCGGGCTGACGACAGCGGACGGAGCTGGCTGTTACTTCTCAGTTGCGTTGCGGCCAGTTTGGCAACCTATTTCAAGGAACCCATATTTGGCCTGTTCGTGGTCTTCGCCCTGACCCAGTTACTGTTTGGATATACTCGACTATCCAGTGCACAACGCGCAGCCAACCTGTACCTGCTGCTCAATGGGGCCGTCTTTCTGTCCTTCTACTGGTGGCATTGCTCCGATGGCGGAAACTACGCCGACCAAGTCAACGACGGTTCGATTACCTCGCTGGGCTTGCTGGGCAGCTATTTCCTCAAACCCTTCCTGACATTCGCCGTCATTTGTGGACTGTGGCGGGCCTATGAAATCATCTTCCTGAGTGACCGTGAATACTTGAAATACGATGGCGCCCTTTATGCCGGATTGGCTTATGCCATGGCATTCGTCCTGTTGAAATTGGGTGACGATTATTACCTGATTCCGACTTATGTCTGCTGCATCTTCGCTTTTTCCGGATACCTGGCAGACATCCAGCAACGGATCGCCAACCTGCCCGATCCGGCCGAACGGCCGGAAGACGAAGCAACGGGAAAGTCACGTTGGAGTCACATCATGGAGCCCCGTGCACAACTGGCAACCTTCCTGGCCGTGATCATCATTTCTGCCGTCATCAACATTCCCAAGGCAATCACCGATCTGAACACGACTCATGGAGAGCGCGACGTCACCACCCAGCTAACCAGGCTGTTCGCCGAGCTCAACAACCAGGGTTTTGAAATCTACACCTACACCCCACAGGAAATGAGCCCTTATTCCCAAATGTTGCAGGAATATCGAAGAACGGTCATTAACATCTTCGACTTCAACGCTCAAACCCAACCAGCAGACGCCGATGTTTGGAAACACCTGCCGGTCCAGGAATTAAAGGAAGCGTCTCCACCCGAGCCAACAGCGAAGATAGTCGTCCTTCACGATTTAAAATATTCCATCGATGGACTCAACAGCCAACGACCTGTGAAAGACCAGGTCGAACTGGTCAGTTCGGTTCCGGCCGTGATGGGTGTCCGCGTTTTTGCCAACCCCGAATTTCACACCAAGATCCAGAGAATTGCCAACCGCCCCGGGAACGGCCTTGACTGAACCAGAACTTGTTACGGAACCAGAACGGAAATCAGAGAGACTTCCCATTCCCAGTTTGATAAATCGCTTGCTTCCTCCAAAGGGGTCGGCCTTGTCGGTCAACCCACGGAAGCCTGTCCTACCCACGTACCACCCAAGAGAAAACAAATGACCCAAGTCGTCATTGTCATCCCGTGTTACAACGAAGCGTTGCGGCTGGACACGCGCCGATTTTTGCAATTTGCAACCCGCCATCCCCGGATCCGGTTTGTGATGGTCGATGACGCCAGTACCGACCAGACCCTCGAGGTCCTTCGTTCACTGGAGGCCCGAAATCCTGGCCAGTTCGATGTCCTGCCATTGGCCACCAACGGGGGTAAGGCCGAAGCAGTGCGCAAGGGTCTGTTGCACGGGTTTTCCCAGAACCCGTTGGCCGTCGGGTTTTGGGATGCCGACCTGGCAACCCCGCTGGATGCGATCCCGGAAATGCTGCAGGTGCTGGATCGAGATTCGTCCATCAACCTGGTCTTCGGCTCCCGAATGCCGTTACTGGGTCGACAGATCGAGCGGAAGCCGTGGCGGAAAAAGATGGGATGGCTGTTTGCAACGGTCGCCTCTCAGGTGCTGGGGCTGAATGTCCACGACACGCAGTGCGGTGCCAAATTGATCCGTGTCAATCCGATCACCAAACAGGTTTTTGCTGACCCGTTTTCCAGCGGCTGGATTTTCGATGTCGAGCTATTTGCCCGCTGGCTCTGCCTGGACGGCAGGACCAACCCGGATTCGGCCTACGAGTTCCCTCTGGCACGATGGCAGGATGTTGACGGGTCCAAGCTGCGGGTCAAGGACTACTTTTACGCCGTCGCTCAACTCGGCGGT
>JAKVBG010000021.1 GCA_022447605.1 Mariniblastus sp. | reverse complement strand
CCCCGGGAGACCTACCATGAACTTCTCCACCCGATGTTTCTGGGCCGTCACCAGTTTGCTTGTGGCCCTGCCTGCCAGCTCCGCGCCGGCTCAGATCAATGTCTTCGTCGATTGGGGCGGCTTTGAACTCCGTCTCGGCGAGGCGGCCTCGGCTGCCGGCGTAGCCAGTTTTTCAGCTGCGGAAGTGACCACGATCAAAACGAATGTCTTCAATGACATCACGTCGCATTACAGTGGATTTTCACTCAACTTTACCGAGACCAACCCGGGTGGCGACTACGAGACGATCGTCTTTGGCCTGACCGGTACCGGTTACGGCTTGGCCGACAGTATCGATTTCAGAAATCAACTCAAAACGGGAACGGGGAGAGTTTTTACGGCCAACTTTGATGACTTCATCGAGTCTGCCGACCCGAGAAGTGTTCAGATTGCCGAACTGAGCACCTCACTGGCGGGAACCGCCAGCCACGAACTGGGCCATAATCTTGGCCTGCAACACCTCGATCCTTACGGGATTGCCAGTTTTACCGCCACCAATTCCAACGGGGGATACATTACCGGCACTGCCCAGAATTCGCATGTCATGGCGACCGGCTTTACGGGTCTCAACGAAGCGCAGCGTGAGACGTTTCGCACGTTTTCCGATTTGAGTGGTGTGAAACTGCATATGGCCGACGGTGTTTCACCCAACCCGATTTCCTTGACCAGCGAACAGGCCGGTTCGCACAGTTCGGCCGGTACGGCCCAGCACCTGGGCCTGACAACGGTCGCCTTCGCCAGCGAGTATGACGAAGCCGAGGTGCTGACAGGTTATTACCGCGGGAGTGACTTTTATAGCGTCGACCTGGAAGCGGGTGACAAGATCCTGATCGAAGTCTTGAGCAGTATTATCTATGACGACGATTTTGACTCGTATCTGCGGTTTTACGACACAGATGGGACCACGGTCCTGTACGAGAATGATGACCTTGAAGTCAACTCGACCGGCGTCAACAATGGCGGTTCCTACTCGATGGATGCGATGCTGTGGAACTTGCCGGTCAAAAACGCGGGCCGGTATTTCATCGAGGTGGATGCTTTTTCCAGCAGCGATTCGGGGAATTATGATCTGGTCGTGGCGGTGGAACGACTGAGGGCGATCCCCGAGCCCTCGGCGATGCTGCTCCTTTCCGGCCTGGCGATCGGTCTCGGATTGCGGCGCCGACGGTGAGTTGGGAGGGTGGCTCCATAACCGCCCGCCTTTGCCAGATTTGCCAAACGGTGGATTCCACGGTGGATTAAAAACCCGCTTTCAAGGGTTGCTGGACCCAGCCAAAGATGGAGTGCCGGGCGGAATGTTTCCACCGGCCAGCAGCACCAAAGGATTGCCAGGCTTGCCAAGGATTGAATCGTCATGACCCCTGCCGAAATGAAACAGATGTTCCTCGATCGCGTCGATCTCGGTTCGTCGGATCTGAATCACCTTTCCGAGTCGCTCTCATCCCTCTACATCGACCTGCAAAGTGACGTGGTGAAAAGGGTGACGGTCGAGCCGATTGCCGGGACCGAATACACCTGGGTGGACGGGGAAACGGGCCGCAGCGATTCGGTCTTCCTGTTCTTTCACGGGGGCGGTTACGCGATGGGAAGCACGGCGAATCATATGCAGTTGATCGCCAGTCTGGTCGTCGAGTCGGGCGTTTCAGCACTCGGTGTTGATTACCGGCTCTGCCCGACGTATCGCTTTCCGAGTGCCCTGGACGATGTAGAAGCGGCGTATCGCTGGTTGATGGAGCAGGGCTATCAAGCGAACAAGATTGGGCTGACCGGCCTGTCGGCCGGGGCGCAGTTGGTAACCCAGTTGGTCTTCCGGTGTCATCAAAAGGGTTTGCCCATGCCGGTGTCGGCCGTCGTGATGTCTGCGATCCTCGATTTTGATTTTGATCGGGATTCATTCGATTACAACGCCGGTCGGGATATTGTTGTGCCGGCGCGGCTGCGGAATATTGTCCGTCATTACCTGCCGGAATCCGGCGAGGTCGATCGAGAGGAACTGTACCCGGCCCGACAGCATTACCGCACGTACCCGCGCACGCTGTTTCAGGCCGGCGACCACGAAGTACTATTGGACGACAACGTGGTTTTCTACGAACTGTTGCGGAGCCAGGGACATGAGGTTTCCCTGCAGGTGGTCCCCGGCCTGGTGCACTGTGGCCAGATGTTCTGTCGGGACTTTGCGCCGGGACAAACGGCCATCGATGAGGCCGCGTCGTTTATCCGGAAAACATTGGGCTGAAGCGGCTGCGGTGGTCCATTCAGGGTGTATTTTCGGCTTCCATCCCGTTAGCTGGCAATGGGTATCTTGCTCTGCTAAAACTAGCAGGGTCGAAGACGGTGTGAAGAACGATCGAATGTCGAGTAGGTGGACCGGTTTCATGCAAGGCTTTACGACAGAACACAGACAGGCGGCTGCGGCCAGCAGAGCCGTGCAGGCAGAACAGCGGGTCAACCTGATCCGGATTGTGGCGATCGTCGTTTTTTATGTTGTCCATTTTGTCTACTTGATCAATCCCTCCGTGGGTCAGGATGCTGCCGTTCCAGCCACCCATACCGGTGAAACGTCGATCATAGATCGATTGGAGGTGACTATTGCCATCCTCTGTCTTGGGTGGTTAATGCAAGCCTTTGCCATTCACTTGACGATCGCCAAGCCCCACGTTCCCGCCTGGCTTCCGTTGTGGGTCACCGTTGGTGATTTGGTCTGGTTGACCCTGTTACTCTGCTTGACGACCGGGCCGGCGGGCCCCATGGTCATCGGCTATTTCTTGATCATTATGTTGAGTGGCGCCCGGTTTGACTTGCAATTAGTCCGTTATACGACCGTCCTGGCAATGATCGGTTATCTGGTGCTGCTGGGCGTCACGCGTTGGCCGCGGGGCCTATTCAAAGAGATCGGCCTGCAATCGGTCCCGCCCTACCACGAGATCATGATTCTGGTGGCAATGATCCTATCAGGAGTCATCGTGGGGCAGATTGTGCGTCAATCCTATTTGCTCGTGGAAGTTGAATCCCGTGCTGATCAGGAAGGGGTGTCATGATGTCTGGCCCGGTGGTTTGTCCCCGTTGCGGAGCCGTGGTTCGGCGACATGCGAAGTTCCGCGGTACCCTGCCATTGCGGTGCAGAAAGTGCGGGTCGCATTTCACGGCATCGGTTGGCGAAAACGGCAGTGTGAAAGTGCAACTTGACGACCCACCGGTTGAGTCGTCAAACACTGTGAGTTTTCATTTGACAAGCCTGCTGTTTAGTATTTCGTTGATTGGCATTTGTTTGTGGTTGTTCCCGGGGTTGGGAATTGTCGTGGCGATTTTAGCCCTGCCCCTTCTGGTCCGAACCGCATGGGTGGTGAAGGCGCGGAAGAGAGCGGACGTTGCAACGGGGAGGTTGCCGGAGGTTGCCCGGTTTGCTCATTCGTTGGCGGTTAGCTCCCTGGTGATGGCGTTGCTGTTAACGACCATCTTCGGCTGCCTGGTCGTCTGCGTGTTTCTGACGTGCGCGGCGGCATTTACGATCGGACCTTTAAGCATTGGCGTAGGAGCAACTTGTATTTTCGGTTCAATTTGGATCGTGATATTGGTCAGCCGTTTAACGTGGAAATATCTGATTCCCCGATTGGATTCGGATACAGGGCAGGACGAGGGACAGGACCGGAAGGACAATGGCATGGCCGATAAAGGAGAAACCGGATAGGTTTCATAAGATTTGATGGACAATTTGAGAGATCATTTTTTCCTGGGAATGACCCAGAGCCTATGTCCCGAATGCCTGGACGTCGTTTCCGCAAAAATCGTCCACCGAGAGGGCCGCGTCTATTTCCAGAAATTCTGCCCTCGGCATGGTGAGCGAGAGGATTTTGTCTGTTCGGATGTCGCCTGGTTCGATCGTATGGATTTCAACGTTCCCGGCAGAAGCCCGATCGAATTTGGCGTGGAACCGAACAAGGGTTGTCCGTACGACTGCGGATTATGTACGCAACATGAACAGCACACCTGCATTGCCGTGTTGGAGATTACGGATTCCTGTAACTTGACCTGTCCCATGTGTTATGCCTCCAGTGGCCCGGGCGGTAAACACCTGAGTCTGGCCGAGTGTAAACGAGCGATCGATCGGCTGGTGCAGGTTGAGGGCCGGGCCGAGATTCTGCAATTGTCGGGTGGCGAACCGACGGTACACCCGCAGTTCGCTGCAATCTTCGAATATGCCTGTCAACAGGCGATCGACCTGGTGATGGTCAACACCAACGGCACCCGCCTGGCCAAGGATCGGGCGCTCGGCGAATTGTTGGGTGAGCAGCAACAACGCTGCCATGTTTACCTGCAAATGGACGGTTTGACGGATGATGTTTACCCGGTTCTGCGAGGAGAATCGTTGCTGGAGAGCAAGTTGAAAGCGATTGAAAGGCTGGGTGAATTCGATATCAACACGACGTTGGTCTCGACCCTGCAAACGGGTGTTAATGTTGATCAAATTGGACCCCTGGTGCAATTCGCCAAGACACGACACTGGATCACGGGGGTTAGTTTCCAGCCGGCAACTTATGTCGGTCGTTGTTTTGAGCCAGCCGATCTGGAAAACAGGATTACGTTTCCGGATGTAATTCGGGAAGTCGCCCGGCAAACGGATGGTGAATTCAGGGAAGATGATTTTTTCCCGATACCGTGTGCGCACCCAAATTCCCACACGCTTTGTTACACTTACCGGCGAGATCAGGAGGTGATTCCGGTTACGCGTTTTGTGGATATGCAGGAGAACTATGATTTGCTGGCCAACGGGATCAGTCTGACCCGGGAACAATCGCGAACGATTATTGAATCGTATATTCAACGTCAGGCCTGTGGATCGGGCTGTGACTGTTGCGGCGGTGCCAGTTCGACAACCGACCTGGTTCCCGGCGATCGTTCGGAATTGACCGTGGTCGGTCAGGAACCCTCGGACCCGTTCGGACAATTGGCCGAATCCTTTTTTGAAGGCGTCCTGCTGGAAAACTTCTCGGCGCGGGATATGTTTCGGATCACCACGACCAGTTTCATGGACGTCTACAACTTTGATATTCGACAATTGATGAAATCGTGTGTCCACCACATTCTGCCGTCTGGGCACCTGATCCCCTTTGATGCATACAACTTGCTGTACCGTACGGGACATGTTCCGCTTCCACCACTCTCGGGGCGCGATGAATTGGTCACATTATGAACGTCGGTTATGCGTTGATCATGGTGTTGGCGATCGCCAGTGGGGTTTTTCTTTCCCGGTTGACTCAAAACCGATTGCGACTGAAGCCTTGGGAGCGGGTGGGAATCGGTATCAGTGCTTTTGTGGGAGCGATGTTTGGCGCGAAATTGCCTTTCCTGTTTGAGGGATGGGATACTTTCTTGAGCGGCGCCAGTTGGATGAGCGACGGCAAGACAATCCTGACCGGGTTGGTCGGTGGCTACCTGGGCGTCGAAGTCGGTAAGTGGACGCTGGGGGTCACCCGGCGAACGGGCGACAGCTTTGTGGTCCCGGTGGCCGTTTCGATTGGGATCGGAAGGCTGGCCTGTTTTTACGGCGGTTGTTGCTATGGTCAACCGACGGATCTGCCTTGGGGTGTTGTTTTCCCGGGAGTGGACGAGCAGTCGCGGCACCCCACCCAAATCTATGAGTCGCTGTTTCATCTCCTGATGGCGGGCCTGTTTCTTTGGCTGGCGGTGCATGAGCGGTTTCGCGGTAATCGGTTCAAGCTCTATCTGATCCTGTACGCCTCGTATCGATTTTTCTCTGAGTGGTGGCGCCCTGAGACCGAGATTTTTCTCGGTTTCACGTGGTACCAATTGGGTAGTTTGGTCATTATCGGGCTGGTCGTTTTCTTGTGGTTCGTCGATGAACACCGTTACAGGGATCTGCCCGAGGGCGCAGAAAAAAAGCCGGGCGTGATGCCCGGCTGATCGTTTGCGTTAGTGATTTGCCTTGGTGGTTGGGTTAATTGGCATTCCACCACCAGTTGTCGGCTGAACGTTGGCTGGCCAAAGCGACCATCTTGCCAATCGAGGGCACCTTTTCGGTCTTCTCGGCCACGGCGAAGGAATCGACATCGACTCCGCCCGACGCGGTGACCAGCCAGGACTTGGAAAGCTTGACGAAGCTGCACTGCGTCGGTACCTGCTGGGGGATATTCCAACTCGGCGTGGAGACCATTTCGTGTCCCAGGATGCCGGGAAGATCCATGTTCAATTTTTCAACCAGGTTATCCTGCCGGATAATGGCCGAGACGACCGACATGTCCATCAGGTTGCGCAACTCGCGGAAAACCGGTTCGTCTTGGGACAACTTTTCAAAGTTGTCGGTCATGCCGGCTGCCCACTGCTGGGCCATCTTGTTCTCGGTTCGTTTCGCTTTCTTCTTGCCGTCCTGGTCGAAATACTGTTCGTCGGTCAAGGTTTTGACTCCTTGTCCACGCAGTTTCCAGACGTTGCCGTCGTCGCTGACCGCAACCGGCTGGTAATCACACTCCATCCAGAAACGGGGAGCCATTTTTCGGAACCGTGTATCCTTGGCCTGGGCCATCTGCAACAGGCTCGGCAGGTAGGACGGAGACTTTTCCAAGCCCATCGAAAGGCGTTTCATCTTGAAGTCAGCCGATACCAAGGTTCTGGCATAACGACTATCCTTTGGAATCCCGGTCAGAGAAATGTCCTGGGGTCCCATGACCTCTTCGGCTTGCCGTGCGTGTTGAGCGTTGAACGTGTTCAGATTGGAGAACATTTTCTGCAGGTTGGCCACACCTTGTTCTCTCGGATCGATCGAAACCGTGATGCCTTCGTAATCGCCCCGTACATTGTTGGCATAACGCATGGCGACCAGGAAATCCTGCAGGTGAATCACGGGCATGCCTGATTGAGCGCCCACGATGTTGCCCTGCTCGTCAGCTTTGAACGCTTCGCCCGGCCCGGCCAGGATAATGTCGTTCGTTTCCGGCGACTGAATGATGTATTCAATCCGTTGCAGACCCGCCATGTACTGGACTTCCAGCGGCAACTCCGTACCATTCTGGACGGCCTCAGCCATTGCGGCCTCAAGACCTTTGAGCGAGATCATTCGCAGGCCGGCCTGTTTCAAGTCGGCGACGGTTCCGTTGAGCTTGTCGGCCAATTTTTGGCGGTCGTTGTTCGACAGTGCCTCGCGCTCGACATCGAGGACGCCTTTCGTGTTGATTTCAACACCGCCGACGACGGAGCCAAAGGCATTGAAGTTCTGTGCCGATGCGACAGACGTCATGACGAGAGACACAGCGCTAACGACAACGAGTGCCAACGTCAGTTTGCGCAACGATGCAAAAATGTTGAATGTTTTGCCGAAGGACGACATGTTCTGAACTCCTGGAAAAAAAGCCTTGCCCCTGCTATTTATCAAAATAACCGATGGTGATGAAAGCAAAGTCTCATCACTGCAATTATCGGTTCGCAGTCTGTCATATACTTTTGGTAATCTATGTAAAACCGTAGTTTCAGACTAATCAGAGCGTGCAACAAAAGCAAGAAATTCCGGTTTTTCCGAGCCTTTTTGTCGAAAGCACGGCCAATTAACTTGATTGGTCCAATAACTGCATTGGTATCAAACGAATCTGTGATAAAAAAAAGACAATGGGATCGCAAAATAAAGCAACTGAAAACGGGACATTTGCCTATCTGGTCATTCGGGACGGCAAAAAATGGTCGGATGTTTTCCGCCTTGTCCCCGGCAGAACCGTCACAATCGGCCGATCCCCCACCAACCAGATCGTCGTCAAGGAAGATCAGGCGAGCCGCAAGCATGCGGAAATTTTTCAGGTCGAGGGTCGGTGGACAGTTCGCGATCTGAGTAGCCGCAATGGAACGGCCGTCGGCGACGACCGGGTGGTTGGTGACCGGGGTCTGAAACCGGGCGATGTGATCTGGATCGCCGGAACCCAGATGGCATTCGTCCACGACCTCAGCTCCGCTTATGACCGTAAGGTTTTTTCGCGGATCGAGATCGGCGGCGAAACGATCACTGGTCTGGAGGTTTCGGATGATGAGCAGGCTACCATCATGGGGATCGATGCGGCGGAACCGACCATCACCCACCGGCGGCAAAAGACGAAATACCTGCAGACGTCGGACGAGGATGAAGCGAGCGAACCGATTCCCAAGGTGGGGATGGCAGCCGCCAAGTTATGTCGCCTCGCCTTTGAGTTGGCCAACGAGACAACCGCCCGTGGCATCGCCCGCATGGCGTTGGACAGCCTGATCGAAGATACGCAGGTCGATGCGGGTGCCGTTTTGTTGATACCGGCGGTCAGGATGGGGAAACTGATCCACCCGACCGACCTCGATATTATCGCCTGGCGGAGTGAGAACCGACCGGAATATCAGCGCGTTTCCAAGTTTCTGTGTGACACGGTGATCCGCGAGGGGGAAGCGGTGCTGGCCCGAAACATCCTGGATGATTCGGCCCTGGGATTGCGGGACAGTAAGGGTGAGATTCATGCGACCAGCGTTATTTGCGCACCGATTCGGCTGAATAATCGGACTCGCGGAATGATTCATATGTACTCAACGCGGGCCGAGGGTCTGCTCGACCCGGATGACCTGGAATTTACTTTGGCGGTAGCGGAAACGGTCGGGTTGGCTTTGCGGACGCGTTACCGAGAACAAAAATTGGTGGAAGACCTTTCCAAGACGCGCAATGAGATCAACCAATTGCGGGCGCAGCTCGGTGTGGAGAGTGAGATCATCGGCAGCAGTGCGGCCATGCTCGAGGTTCATCGTCAAATCGCCAAGGCAGCACCGAGTAAAGCGACGGTTTTAATCCGGGGTGAAAGCGGGGTCGGCAAGGAACTGGTAGCCCGTGCGGTTCACTATTCGAGTGACCGTAAAAAAGGGCCGTTTGTCTGCCTGAACTGCGCGGCGCTCTCCGAAACGCTATTGGAAAGCGAACTGTTCGGTCATGAAAAAGGAGCCTTCACCGGTGCCACCGAACGCAAACTGGGAAAATTCGAGGCGGCCGACAAGGGTACCTTGATGCTGGATGAAATTGGTGAAATGTCGCCCGGCATCCAATCGAAATTCCTCCGCGTTCTGGAGGGGCACTCTTTCGAAAGGGTCGGTGGCAACAAATCGATCCGCACCGACGTCCGGGTCATTGCGGCTACCAACCGTGACCTGGAGAAAGCGGTCAGGGCCGGCAGCTTTCGGAAAGACTTGTTCTTTCGTCTGCACGTGATCCAGATTGATGTGCCACCGTTGAGGCAACGACCGGAAGATGTGGTCGAATTGGCTGATTTTTTCCTGAAGAAATTTACCGTTGAAACGGGCCGAAAAATCGATGGTTTCGACAAGGATGCCACGGAACGTTTACGGCATTACCGTTGGCCCGGCAATGTTCGGGAACTGAAAAACGCAGTGGAAAGGGCGGTGGTGCTGGCCAGGGGTACCGAGATCGAGGCGGATGAACTGGTACTCTCCAACCTGGCGACCGCGAGTGAATCGTACATGGATATGGGGACGCTTAGCCACCGTTACATTGCCGAGACGCTGTCCGATGTCGAACGGCGCCATATCGAGTCGACCCTGGTTGCGACCGGGTGGAACAAGAGTCGCTCCTCACAGATTCTCGGAATTGAAAGATCGACGCTCGACCGAAAAATCAAGAAATACGCTATCGTCAAGAAAGAGTAGTTGGAATCGGCCCAACGGAAGACGGCAGCAGGGCGTTCCTTTTGAAAAAGCGGGTGAAGGGGATCGAACCCTCGACATTCAGCTTGGGAAGCTGACGCTCTACCACTGAGCTACACCCGCATCGTGTTGGGCCTACCGGCCATACAACGTGATGTTATCAAAATCGTTCATATCGTCGAACGAACCGATCCCGATTTGGCCCAGCCCAAACGTCTTGTCAGCGGCGGTCATCAAAGGTTTTTGCATGTCATCGAAATAAACCTTGATTTCCCCGGTGCCCGAGTTGCGGGTCACTTTCACCTTGTGCCAGTTGTCATCCCAACCGACCGGGTTCTTGTTTTCCGAGATCGGTGTGCGCGGCGCGTTGTTGACGATCATGACTTGCCCGCTGGCTGGGTCCGGTTTGGCGCCCAGGTGGGCATAGTAGAACTGCGTCGGGTTCTGGTAGCCGAAAAAGATGCAGCAATCCCGATGGTTCCCCGTATCCTTGGTACTGCGAACGTCAAAGGTCAGCACGAAATCGTTGACCTTGTCATGTTTCCAGAGCGCAATATTGAGCGGGCTGCGGTGTTTTGGCTGGTAGTTGCTCTGCCGTCGGTTCAGACCAAAAGTATGCCCCGGCTTTTGCGGGTCGGAACGAATCGACCAGGCGGAATCATCGGTGGTGGTCCAATTGTCGCGACCCGTTTCGAAGGCTTCATGCCGGACAAAGGGAAGGTCCATTCCATCCAACTTGATGGTGGGCAGGGCTTCGTCCGCCTGCTGCGCCAGGCCGGACGGCTGCCAGGATGAAAACGACAACAGCACCACCAGCATGAATAGCAAACGCGACAAGCCGGTGCCCGATGGGTCAAGGGAAGATCTCATGGAATCCTCGGTTGGTTGAGAGAGCGCTGCGGAAAAGAACCGGCGCGATGCATCATTTTGTCGCGCGGGATGGTGGGCTGCAAGAGTCAAACGGCGTGAAAGGGTCCATTCCGCACCGGTTTGATCGGGACTACATTGCCTCGGCCAACCTTTTCAGGTGCTCGAGTAGATGGGCGTCGGCGTGCGGGTCCGCCTTGTCCAAAACGTACGACATGTCCGGGGCCTGGCCCGTCATGCGCAAACGCTTCAATTGTTTTTGCAGCATTTCCCGGTTGCCGGAATTCGACTCGATCAGGAAATGGATCCACAGCCAGGACTCGGCATATTGAAGTTGGGAGAAATCGGCCGGCCGCCGGCTCCTTTCCAATTGCTGCAGGTCTGGCTGCCATTTTCCCTGCCGAAATTTTTTGGACAACAGGTAGACGTGGGGATAGTTGACCCCCTGTTTGCCGCGTGGCGTTTCGAAATATTCGGCGATCCCTTCATCCAGCCAGAGCGGCAGGTTCGGTACGACGCTGTGCAGGTAACCGTGTGTCACCTCATGTCGCAGATCGACGCCGACGTGGGGACCCCAATGGGCGATCACACGGAGGTTGGTGTCGTCTTTGACAAACAGCGCGCGGCGATCCTTGAAGTCGGGGAATTCGACTCGCATGTATTCCCGGAAGGGCACTTCATCCTTGAACAGGTAAACATTGATTGGTTCATCCGAAACGGGCAGGTCGAGTCGGGTGGCGATATCGGATCGTCGCAGAGTCAACTCATCCAGCAAACGATGTTTCTGGGGGAGGGTGAAATCGGATTTGACCACCAGTTGTTCGCGCACCAATTCTTTTTCACCCGGCAGCGCGCTGGGAACCCGTGGAACCTGGCAACCAGAGACCATCAGCAACAGGGCGGCGGCGAACCATCTGCTAGCACAGCGTCGAGGCAAGCTGCCGAACGGTGGACGGAACAGGGAATGGGATGGTGGTGAATACACGGAAAACTGTTGAATTTTTGGACTTCGGTACGGTCACCTGGACGGCGAGGGAACAAACGGCCCAGCGGAGTAATAACAGAAAACGGTATTTCTAAAAACGGCATTTCGAATCCATATTGACCCAGTTGGAGAAAATCGCAAAATCTTTAGGGATCAATGTTTGGAGTTTTATTTTGCGACCAGGGAAGGAAGCGGTCCATGGTTTACCACAACAGGATGTTTCAGAATCAAGCACGTCCATCAACACGGACCTGGGCATGGTTGCCCCTGGTCGCGGCGGCGATGGTCATCGGGTGTCACGACGGTCAAGGCGAAGGAAGCCTTAGCCAGGTGGACCCGGCCGAGCCGACGACCCGCGCGGCCGACGAACAGGAAACGACAACCGTGGCGGTCACACCTGGTGATGTCGACCAGTCCCCGGCAGCCACCGTTCAACTGCCCCCTCGCGAAACGGCCCCCGAGACGATTTGCCAGCTGTTTGTCCGCTACCTGTCGGTTGGCAACCGGTCGATGGCCGAGCAGATGTTGACCCCTGCGGCCCTGACGACGACCTCGCGAGCCCAGTTACAGCTCGAACCGGTGGGCGGGAAGAACGCCAAGTATGAGATGCAATCACCCAGGTACGCGACCAACAAGAAGAAGCTTTGCCAGGTCGACTGCTGCATCAAGGATGAAATGGATGACCAAACGGTCGAGACCGAAATCACCTGGATTTGTCGGCTGCAAAAGGACGGGTGGCGGATTGCCGGTATGATGGTCGAAGTGACCCCCGATCAACCGAAAGATTATTTGAGTTTTGAAAACGTCGACGATGTGACGCGTATCAAGAGTTCGCTGATCGATAGTGTCAGCAGTGATATTCGAAATGCGGCCAAAGATGACGAAACGACCCGCCTCAAGTAGTTGAGCTGGTCCCGAGGCGGTTGGAGGGCGGCCTCCGGGGGTGGTCCATTCGGGAGAGCATCGCGATGAAATTTGTCATCCTGGGAATCGGCTGTTTTAGTTTCCTGCTAACTGCCTCGGTCACCCACGGACAGAATGCTTGTCGTCCCTGCGGCCCCGATTCTCTTCGCGGTCCGCTGCGTTACCTGATCCCCCAGGGCGCGGGCGGTGCCGATTTTCGTTCTGCCTGTCGGGCACACGACGCCTGTTATTCTCGGGCGGGGGCAGACCGCAATGCCTGTGATTGCCGGTTCCGAGAGCAGTTAATGCGTGAATGTGAACGGTCACGCAACCCGCGCCGTTGTCGGCGCGTGGCGATGATCATGTACCGTTCGGTGCGGAAATACGGCGACCAGTCGTTCCGTAAGAGCCAAACAGAGTAAGGCCCTGCCTGGTCTTTCCGGGTGCCACGACAGAGGAAACGCCCATGTTTTCTGGCAAGGGGTGAGGCGGCGAGGGAATGGATCGTTACGCGTGGTTTGGTTATGGCTTGTTGGCCGCTTTGGCGGGCCTGGCGGCAACCCTATACAGCGTCGCCTTCCTGGGAAACCTCGGGCTGGAGTTTTCGCTGGATAGTCCTCCACGGTCGTCCTGGCGGTTGGCTGTGCTGGTCGATCTGGCCTGGTTGCTGCTTTTTGCGTTGCAGCACAGCGGGATGGCCCGGAGTCGGTGGAAGACTTGGTTGGCCCAATACTTCCCTGCCGCCGCCGAGCGTTCCACGTACGTGCTGGTTTCCAGTCTGTTGATGGGTGGACTGTTTCTTACTTGGCAACCGATTGGCGGAATGCTGTGGGATGTCCGAGAACTCGGGTTCGCCCGGGTGATTTACGGACTCTATTTTGCAGGCTGGCTGATCATGGCCTGGTCGATCTCCCTGATTGGTTCAGCCGAAATGCTGGGGATGAAACAGACCTGGTCCCATTGGACGCGGCGGTCCTTTGCCGGTCAGCCACTCATTGAGCCCGGCCCGTACCGGTTCGTTCGCCATCCGGTTTACCTCGGTTGGCTAATCGTCTTTTGGGCCAGCCCGGTGATGTCGATCGGGCACCTCGGCCTGGCGCTGGGGCTTTCCCTTTACATTCTCCTGGCGATCGCCTGGGAAGAACAGGACCTGCTGGCCACCCATGGGGCAGCGTACCGTGATTACCGGGCGCGGGTGCCGATGCTTCTTCCGCTGGGCAAAGGCTGGCCCGGTCGCACGAGATCGGTCGGGGAAGACGGGCGCTAAGGTGTGGGCGGCAGAGTCGGTCAATGACGATCGAGGCCGTCAGCCGTTCTGTAAAAGACGGGCCGCATCGATCGCAAAATAGGTCAACACCCCATCACAACCCGCCCGTCGAAACGCGAGCAAGGTTTCCAGCAGGACCTTGTCCCGATCCAGCCAGCCTTGCGCGAAGGCGCCACTCAGCATGGCGTATTCCCCGCTCACCTGGTAGGCAAACGTCGGTGCGCCAAACGTCGATTTGACCCGTTGGATGATATCCAGGTAAGGCATTCCCGGTTTGACCATCACCATGTCAGCGCCCTCGGCCAGGTCGAGTTCAACCTCGCGCAATGCCTCGTCGCTGTTGGCCGGATCCATTTGGTACGTCTTCTTGTCACCACCGGCCAGGTTGCCGGCAGAGCCGATCGCATCGCGAAACGGACCGTAATATCCTGAGGCGTACTTGGCCGCGTAAGCCAGGATCATCGTCTCGGCAAAACCGGCTCCATCCAATGCTTGCCGCAGGGTTCCGACACGACCATCCATCATGTCCGAGGGGGCGATGATGTCACAACCCGCTTCGGCCTGGACCAACGCCTGTTTAGCCAGGACCTCGAGCGTCGCGTCATTGGCCACACGTCCATCGATCAGCAGGCCGTCGTGGCCATGATCGGTGTAAGGGTCGAGGGCGACGTCGCAGATGATTCCGATCTGGGGAACCTCCCGTTTGAGAACTCGTATCGCCTGGCAGACCAGGTTGTCCGGGTTAAAGGCCTCCCGCGCATCGGCACTCTTCTTGGCCGGGTCGGTTTCGGGAAACAGGGCGACCGCCGGGATACCGAGGTCCGCCGCCTGACGAACCTGTTCGACCAGCAGGTCAATCGACCATCGAAAAACACCCGGCATCGATTCGACAGGGGTTTTTTCAGATTCTCCCGCTTTGACAAAGACCGGCCAGATCAGGTCGTTGACCGATAGCCGGTTTTGGCAAACCAGGTTTCTCGACCAGGCGAACTGTCGAGTTCGACGCAAACGGGTAGTGGGGTATCGGGGTGATGGCATAATTCTGGTGGTTGAGGGAATTCTCAGGCAAAAGTTATTGAACCTTAACCGCTGGCATCCTGCAATCGTTAATTCAAGGGAACGACCCGTTGACGGAATCACGGCATGAAACAACCATTATGGTTTATCTCCCAGTTTACCAAGACAGTAAAACCAGGACAGTAAAACGATGTTTTCAGCTCGAAACAGCGTGGAACAGGTCGAGGAAGGGAGCCAGTTGGCGCCCAAATTTGACGAAAGTGGCCTGATACCGGTGGTCACCACCGATTTCGATTCCGGAGAGTTGTTGATGCACGGTTACATGAACCGGGAGGCGCTGGCCGAGACCATCCAATTGGGTGAAGCCGTCTACTGGAGCCGCTCGCGGGAGCAGCTGTGGCACAAGGGGGCCACCAGCGGGCTGGTACAGGCGGTGCGGGAAATGCGAGTGGATGACGATCAGGATGCGATCTGGTTAAGGGTGACGGTGGCCGGCAATGGCGCCAGTTGCCACGTCGGCTACCGGAGCTGTTTTTACCGTGCCGTGCCGATCAAACCGGCCGATGCGACGACCCCTCTGGAACTCAGTTTTACCGAGACCGAAAAGGTGTTCGACCCGCAGGAAGTCTATGGAGATGCCCCGAACCCGACGAAACTGTAGGCTGACTGCCCCGGAACTTCCCCCCCGAAAGGCGGTTTCCAACAGCTCGACGGTTGGAACGGGTGCCCGGCCCGTTGCTGGTGGACGGAGAACAATTCAATTACATTACTAGGGTCAGGTTGCCGCCACGGGGCAACATCGATTTAACCAACAAGAAGTGGATAGGCCAAAACATGAAACCTCGATATCAGGTCGTTACATTATCTGTTTTTCTGCTGCTGGGCATCTCGTTGGCCAATGCAGAGGACTGGGCGAATTGGCGCGGTCCCGAGCAGAACGGGATTTCCAGGGAAACCGGTTTGATCAGCGACTGGTCGATCGAAAACGGGAAGAACGTTTTGTGGGAATCTGAAATTGGTGGACGGGCGACGCCGATCATCATGAACGACCGGGTCTACCTCAACTGTCGAACGGATAACGATTTCAATGACCCGGTGGACAAGGTGAATTGCCGTGAACAGGTTATTTGCTGGGATGCCAAGACGGGCAAAGTACTCTGGAAAGACGTGTTCAATGTTTTCCAGACCGATATCCCGGCTCCCCGTGTCGGCTGGGCAGCGATGTGTGGTGATCCCGAAACGGACCAGGTATACGTCCACTCGGTGGATGGACTCTTCCGCTGCTACTCATCCGATGGTGAGTTGGTTTGGGAGCGGTCGCTGCTGGAAGAGTTTGGCAAAATTTCCGGCTACGGGGGTCGAACCCAGACGCCCATCATCGACGAAGACCGGGTGATCGTCAGTTTCCTGGCCGCCAACTGGGGAGAAACCAAAGGGCCGTCTCCCAAGCATTACTACTATGCCTTTGACAAGCACAACGGTGAACTGCTCTGGACGGCCGCGCCAGGAGATGCGCCGAAGGACACCAACTACTCGGCACCCATTGTTCGCGTGATCGATGGAAAACGGATGCTGATTGCCGGCAATGCGGACGGCAATATTTACGGGATGCAGGCGCGTACGGGCGAGATGATCTGGAAATTCAGGTTGTCCAAGCGAGGTTTGAATACCACACCGGCCACCGACGGAAAATACGTCTATATTTCCCACGGTGAAGACAACATTGACAACACGGAATTTGGACGCGTTCAGTGCATTGATGCGACGGGGCAGGGGGACGTGACCGACACTCATGGCGTTTGGCGGACCGACGGTCTGAAAGCGGGTTACACAGCGCTGCTGGTCCAAGACGGGATGCTGTACGTGGTGGCCGATACGGGCAACCTGTTCGCCTTTGATACAAAGACGGGAGAAGAGCTCTGGCAATACAGCCTGGGGACCGTGGGCAAAGGTTCGCCCGTTTGGGCCGATGGCAAGCTGTACGTGATGGAGGTCAATGGAAATATCCATATCCTCAAGCCATCCCGTGAAAAGTGCGAATCGTTGTCGCACAACCATCTCAAATCGACCCGCGGTGAAGGGCTGGACGAGATTTACGCTTCGCCCGCCATTTCCAACGGTCGGATCGTGTTTGTCACGCGTGACCGAACGATCTGTGTGGGGGCCGATGGCGCGAAAGACGGGAAAGTCGTTCCGCTACCGAAGGAAACCCCGGCGGGAACGGAAATCACCACGGTCCAGTTGCGGCCCTTTGAAGTGGTCCTGCGACCGGGGCAGAAGGTCGCCTATGAACTGGTCGGGTTTGACGACAACGGCTGCGTTGTCAAAACGGTCAAGGGCTCGCCCGATGTACCGATGATTTCCAAGGTGACTGACGCGAATGTCCAGGTGACGGGCAACACGGTTACGGCCCCTGAATCGGGAGACGATTTTGCCGGGACCATCGAAGCAAAACTGGATGGGAAACCGGCCACGGCCAGGCTGCGGTATTTCAACCCGGCCAAGAAATGGAAATGGGATTTTGAAGGTTTCAAAGGAGTGCAAGTTCCCCCCCAGTGGTTGCGGGCGCATATCAAGTTGAAACCGGTGACGATGGAGGATGGCAACACGGTGATGCAGGCGGCTGGTATCGGCAAGGGGAAAGGCCGTCCCAGCCACACGGTCTATATGGGTCGACCCGACATGTCCGATTACACGATCCAGGCGGACGTCTTTTTGACCGAACAGCGCCGGCAATTGCCGAATATCGGTCTGGTGGCAAACCGCTACAACCTGATTCTCAAGGGGAATGTCGGTCGGCTGGTCATCCAGAGTTGGGCGCCCCACCTGAGAATGGCCGAGACGGTCAAGTTTCGCGCTGACCCGGACATTTGGTACACGATGAAATTAAAGGTCGATTCGAGTGGATCCGAGGCCAAGGTTTATGGCAAGGTCTGGAAACGCGACGAACCGGAACCGAAGGATTGGACGATCCAGGCGACCGATCCTCATCCCAACAAGAACGGCAACCCCGGGCTCTATGTTTACGCCATCACGGATTGCATGTTTGACAACGTGGTCGTTGATTTTGAAGAGAAGTAACCTGGAATTTTACAACAACACATCACTGAAACCATTGTCGCTATTTATTGAGGACTGATATATGAAAGCGATTCAACATGTCGTTGTCGCATTGACGTTATGCCTGGTTTTCCTGCCGGCACTGCTGATGGCCCAGTCAAAAAAATCGGATTGGCCGTTGTGGGGTGGGACGCCTGCCCGCAACATGGTGTCGCCGGAAAAAGGTCTGGCCTTCGATTTTGACCTGGAAAACGGCAAGAACGTGAAATGGACAGCGGAACTCGGTTCCCAGACGTACGGCAACCCGATCGTCGCCAATGGTCGCGTTTACGTAGGGACCAACAACGGGGCAGGCTACCGGGACAATCATCCGAAGGATGACGACAAGGGGGTTCTGCTCTGTTTTGATCAGGCATCCGGCAAGTTTCTCTGGCAATTAACACGGGAAAAACTTTCGACGGGGCGAGTCAATGACTGGCCGCTGCAAGGGATCTGTTCCACACCGCATGTCGAGGGTGACCGCCTGTGGGTGGTGACCAATCGATGTGAATTGATGTGCCTGGACGCCAAAGGGTTTACCGATGGCAAGAACGACGGGCCGGTGACCGATGAAGTCGATACCACGGAACAGGATGCGGACGTCATCTGGAACCTGGACATGATCGAGGAGCTGGGCGTCTTTCCCCATAATCTCGCCACCAGTTCCCCGGTCGTCGATGGTGACCTGGTCTACCTGCTGACGTCCAATGGTGTCGATGAAGCGCATCTGGACGTGCCCTCACCGCGGGCTCCCTGTTTTCTGGCGGTCAACAAAAACACGGGCGAAGTGGTTTGGGAAAACAACGACCCGTTCGACACGATCCTGCATGGTCAGTGGGGTTCCCCGGCTGTGGGCAAAGTGAATGGCGAGACCCAGATTTATTTCCCCGGTGGAGACGGTTGGCTTTACACTTTCAATCCGAAAGGGGATCTGCTCTGGAAATTTGATCTCAATCCGAAGGATACGAAGTGGGAACTGGGGGGTGCGGGGACGCGTAACGCGATCATTAGCACGCCGGTTTTCCTCGACAACTCGGTCATTTTGGCCGTGGGCCAGGACCCGGAACATGGTGAAGGCGTCGGACACCTGTGGCGGATCGATGCGACCAAGCAGGGCGACGTCAGCCCGGAACTGGGAGAAATTGGAAAGCCGGGCAAGCCGAATGACAACTCGGCCGTGATCTGGCATTACGGCGGTGTCGATGAAGAAGACGAAGAGGTTTACCGCCGCACCATGTCGACCGTAGCCGTTGAAGACGGGCTGGTCTACGCCGCTGACCTGAGCGGGTTTTTGCATTGCGTCGATCTGGAGACAGGCAAGCGGAAGTGGCAACACGATCTGTTGTCCGGAATCTGGGGGTCGCCGATGGTTGTCGACGGCAAACTGCTGATCGGCAACGAGGATGGCAAGCTGACCATATTCAACGCCGACGGTGCGAAGGCCGAAGTGGTCGGCGAGTACGACACGATGAATTACTCCTCGATTTACAGCACGCCCACGATCAGTGATGGTGTGATGTACCTGTCGGATCGAAATCGGCTTTACGCGGTCGATTTAAAGCCGGAGTAAGCGGCTCTAAGGGATACTTTGGCCCGGGCGTCGATGCCCGGGCTTTTTTTGTGGATTGCCGGTAACCGAGGGGAGGACTTGGGAAAGGGCAGGGTGGGAGTGGGCGTGTCGACAAGTCCTGTAAAATGGCTATTCTGGTTGCTTGTTCGTAACCGTCCCACGATGGTTCGGTAACGGACCAAGGTCGTTTTACTGGCGAGATAGGGATTATCGATGGCCCAGAGATTTTTTTGGATCACGTTGTTGTCCGTTATTTGTTTGACGGGTTGCGACCCGAAAGAGCGTCCTGTCGCACAATCTGCTGAAGGCGCATCGGCTGGCGAGCGTGAGGTTCCTGCCAATCAGTCGGATGCGGAAGGAACGAATACCGAGTTGAGAATTCTTTCCTGGAATGTGGAGTCGGATGGGAGTGATCCCGCTACGATTGCTGCCCAACTCCAAGAATTCGAAGGGTTCGATATCGTGGCATTGAGTGAAGTTCTGCCCGCGGCAGCCGAACAGTTTCAGGAGGCGATGGGGGAGGGTTACGATGGTATCGTGACCCGGTCCGGGTACAACGACCGGTTGCAGATCCTGTTCAATACTGAGCGATTTGAGTTGTTGCGGCGTCTCGAATTGGATGAGATCAATGACGACCGTCACCGTTCTCCGCTGGTTGCCCATCTGCACGACAAGCGGACGGACCAGGAGATCTTGTTGATGAACAATCACCTGGCGCGGGGCAATGCCGAGTACCGGACTACCCAGGCAAAACAGCTGGTGGAGTGGGCCCGACAGCAAGCGATTCCGATCGTGGCGGTAGGCGACTACAATTTTGACTACGAGTTCAAGGATGAAACGGGAAATGATGGTTTTCGAGCCATGCTCAGTGACAATATCTTTCAATGGGTCAAGCCGGAAAAAATGATCGACAGCAACTGGTACGACCCGGAACCGGATGGCCAGGACAACTATCCGGGAAGCCTGCTCGATTTCGCTTTCGTGGCGGGACCCGCCACCGAGTGGAAAGCAGTATGTAACGTGATTGTTCGCCCTGATGATTTCCCGGACGACAAGACGACGAGCGATCACCGGCCTTTTGAGTTGATCCTCGACCACTGACCCGGTTGGCAAACTGGGCGGGACCGTACGTTTCGGCAACGATCCTCTCGTCCGCGCTTGTTTTTTTCGGTTTTCCCCCGGCCCGTCGGCCGGCAGCAGGGCTGTTTGGTCGGTTTATTGTTTACAATGGCCGTTCTTCGGTTTTCCATGAAAGAGCAGATTGAAATGAAGATTCGCGCGGATTCAAACAACGGGTTCTTGCAACGTTTCCTGTTGATTGCGATCGTCTGTATGGGGTTTGGCCTGTATTGCCTGTACGACGGTTTCATCGGCTACCCGAAAAAACTCAAAATTTCCGAAGCTTACGACCAGTTCCATCCCGTCACCGCTGAGGAGGTATCCACCGACCAGGCCGTGCAGGCTGAGGCGGAGTGGGAATCGTTTGCCCAGAGTCAGGGTTGGTCGATCGAGAAGCCAAAAAAAAGACCGGCCGCCATCCGCTCCGATATCATCTGGCAGTACATCATGGCCGGAGTTGCGTTCCTCGTCGGGCTGCCGGTCCTCTACAACTACCTCACTTCCAAAAATGCCTGGATCGAGTCGGATGGCCGACAAGTGACGACCAGTTGGGGCCAGGTCGTGGATTTCGATCAGGTACAGGGGATCGACAAGAAACGGTGGGAGAAAAAGGGGATAGCCAAGGTCAGCTACCTTGGCCGACAAGGTGAGGGGACGTTGGTGATTGACGATTTTAAATTCAATCGCTCGGCGATGGGTGAAATCCTGGACCAGATTGAATCGTCGTTGGACCGGGAAAAAATTGTGGGTGCCCCGACCCAACAGGAATTGGCTGCCTATGAACAGGAATCCGCTGAAGAGGGTTCCCAGGAAGAAACAGACGAGGACCTGCAGGATACGGATGAGACGTAACGGGCCTGCCGGGTGATTCCCGGTGCGGGTCGCACGCGTGTTGGATTTTAGCTGATGGGAAAAGAGATGGGAAAACAACTTAAATTACAACAGAGCGAAGCGGTTGTGGTGCACGCCGCTTCACGCATTTACGCAGCTTACATCGCCTCCGGCAAGGTCGTGGAAAACAACGAAGATGAATGGATCAAGCGATCAATCCGCGAGGCAATCAAGATCGCAGTTGCGACTGACTCGGCGGTTGTCAGTGACGACGAAGTCGATTCGATCGGATTCTAGCAGACAAGGGTAGGCCAGATGTTTGTCCGACGGATACGGAAGCGGGTTGCCTGGGTAGGGGCCGCTTCCCTCTGTTTCTTTTTGTGGGTGCCGGCTGCTTCGCAGGCCGATGATCCTCGGCCGAACGTCATCCTGATCATGGCCGACGATATGGGTTGGGGCGATACCGGTTACTATGGCCATCCCTGGTTGAAAACGCCTCACCTGGACCAGATGGCCAAGGACGGCATCCGTTTCGATCGTTTCTATGCCGGCGCGCCTGTCTGCTCACCTACGCGGGGTTCGGTTCTAACCGGTCGCCATCCTTTCCGGTATGGCATCCAGTTTGCGAACCAGGGACATGTGAAGGCAGAAGAGAGGACGCTGGCCGAGATCCTGAAGGCCGCAGGTTACCGCACCGGCCATTTCGGCAAATGGCACCTGGGGACCTTGACCAACACCGTAAAAGAGAGCAACCGGGGAGGTCGGGCGCCGAATCATTACGCCCCTCCGTGGGATCACGGGTTTGATGTCTGTTACAGTACCGAGGCGAAGACCCCGACCTGGTGGAACGAAGGGGATTACGAGCGGTACGGCACCCACTACTGGACGGGTCCCGAAAAACAGGTTGGACCGGACGGAATGGTAGGGGATGATTCCCGCTTGATCATGGACCCGGCCATCCGGTTCGTCAAAAAGGCGGTGCAAGACGACCAGCCCTTTTTCGCCGTGATCTGGTTTCACGCACCGCACAAACCGATCGTGGCGGGTAAAAAATATCTGGACATGTACCGGGAGATCCCCGGATTTGAACCGGCGGTCAAGGAGTCGGCGGCCCATTATTACGGCTGCATCACCGCCTTGGATGAGCAGGTGGGGCGCCTGCGCGCGGCGCTGGCCGCCAGTGGTGCCGAGAAAAACACTCTGATCGCCTTTTGCTCCGACAACGGCCCGGAAAACCGGACGGCCGGTCGGGCAGAAGCCCAGGTGCCGGGCCAGACCGATGCGGTGCAGTTGAAAGGTCGAAAAAGGCGTTTGACCGAAGGGGGCATACGAGTGCCGGGCCTGATGGTCTGGCCGGCAAAAATCCGGCCGGGGACGTCCTGCGATCTGCCCTGTGTGACCAGCGATTACCTGCCGACCGTATTGGCCGCAGCTGGTATCTCAGCGAAGCAGGACCGGGGTTTGGATGGCGTGGATATCCTGCCGATGGTTTCCGGTCAACTCAAACGGCGGCCGTCGAAGATCGGGTTTCAGTCCCAGGGGCAGAAGGCGCTGGTCGGTAACCGATACAAGGCTCTTTTCCATGAGGGCGAATGGGCGCTTTATGACCTGATCGAAGATCCGGGTGAGACGAGGGACCTGGCCGGCGAGCAACCGAAACGGCTTAAAAAGATGCAAAACGAATTCGAAACCTGGGCCCGCTCGTGTGAACAGAGTGCCGGGGGTCAGGATTATCACGCCGCTGAGGAAACCCGGTAACCGCATCGTTCTTCGGGTACGTGTCGCTACCCTGCAGTCGATCGATGCGGAAGAGACGGGACCCGAGTGAGTGTAGACAATTTGGGTTTGAAAGAAATGGAACCGAAAACGATGAACGAAATTTATCTGGTATCGAGTGGTGATTTGCGACTATCGGCCAACCAAAAATGCTGGGAAGCTCAGGCCGAAATGGAACAGGCATTGCAACAGGCGGTGGCCCGGCACGGTTACCAGATTCAGCGCGCCCATCCGTTCGATGAACAGGAGCAACATGGGTTCATCTCCAGTCAGCGACAGGGGATCGACATTTTTCGAAACATTCCCGCGGAGGCACCGGTGATGGTGGCCGAAGCGGTCTGGCAGTATTCCCATCACGTGTTGGCGGGCTTGTCGACCCATCGGGGGCCGATCCTGACGGTGGCCAACTGGTCCGGCCAATGGCCGGGGCTGGTCGGCATGTTGAATTTGAACGGTTCACTGACAAAGGCGGGTATACGATATTCTTCCCTCTGGAGCGATGATTTCCAGGATGACTACTTTGACAGTCGCCTGGCCCAGTGGTTGGAAACGGGAGAGTGTTCGCACGCCACGGATCACGTCTGCCCCCTGTCGCAGCGGTCGCTGCCGGAGCGGGCCCAGCAACTCGGCGGGCAACTGGCAGATGAACTGGTGCGCGACAAGGCAATCATGGGGGTCTTTGACGAGGGGTGTATGGGAATGTTCAACGCGATCATCCCGGACCACCTGCTAAACGCCACCGGTGTCTTCAAGGAACGCCTCAGTCAATCCGCTCTGTTTTATGAGGCCGGCCGAGTCGAAGAGGCCGAAGCCGACCAGGTTCGCCAATGGTTGGAACAGCGGGGGATGACGTTTGACACCGGTCCGAATCATGAGACCGACCTGACCGACCAACAGATCCGCCAGCAGTGCCAGATGTACATCGCCGCTTTGCGGATTGCCGATGATTTCGGCTGTGACCTGGTGGGCATTCAGTACCAACAGGGGCTCAAGGATCTGATGCCCGCCAGCGATCTGGTGGAGGGGATGTTGAACAATGCCGACCGGCCCCCGGTGACCAGCCGGGAGGGGGACCAGGTGCTGTTCGAGGGTGAACCGCTGGTCCATTTCAACGAGGTGGATGAATGCGCCGGCCTGGACGGCCTGTTGACCTACCGCGTCCAATCCAGCCTGGGACAACCGGTCGAATCGACGTTGCACGATATTCGCTGGGGCGGGCCGGATGCCAGCGGGACGACCGACGAGTATGTCTGGGTATTTCTGATCAGTGGTGCCGCACCGCCAGCCCATTTCATCGATGGCTGGGCCGGTGCTCACGGGATGCGTCAGCCCGCTATGTATTTCCCCAACGGCGGAAGCACCGTTCGCGGCATATCACGACCGGGGGAAATTGTCTGGTCCCGCATTTTTGTGGAAAACGATCAGTTGGTCATGGATATCGGTCGCGGGCATGTGGTCGAATTGCCGGCCGAGGAGACCGAGAGGCGGTGGGCGGCCACGACACCCCAATGGCCCATCATGCACGCGGTAACCCATGGCGTCGACCGGGAACAGATGATGGCCAAACACCAGTCCAACCATATCCAGGTCTACTACTGCGATTCGTCCGAGACGGCCGACCTGTCGATGGCCACCAAAGCGGCCATGGCGGAACGCCTTGGCATCCAGGTGAATTTCTGCGGTATCTGAATGGTATTGGGCCCAAGGCGGCAAATTTTCTGGGCCCCGCATAGGGTGGTTTGCTGGTCCGCCTCAATCGGTATCTGAGATGGCGCAACGCTTGCCAGCACGGCATGCTGCCACCGCCCTTCTGCCGGCAATCTGGGCAGGCAGGGCAAACTCCAGAAGGCGCCGTTTGCCCAGCTTTTTGCGGCGTTTATCAATGCGCAGTTTTCATCGATTCGTTGGCTAAAACGTTCAACCTGATCGGCGGCCGTTCTCGATAAAAACAGCATGGCCGGGTGGGGATTTCCCGGCCAGGTGGCCCCAAAAAAACAGGACGAAATGATGAGATACGACAACATTCTCGACGCCGTGGGACAGACGCCGTTGGTGCGGCTCAATCGGATGAACCAGGGGCTTAAGCCGACGATCTATGCCAAGGTGGAATACCTGAACCCGGGTGGAAGTGTCAAAGATCGAATTGCCATCAACATGATCGACCAGGCGGAACAACGGGGCGAGTTGAAGCCGGGTGGGACGATCATTGAAGGGACGAGCGGCAATACGGGGATGGGACTTGCCCTGCTGGCCGCCGTGCGGGGTTACAAGGTCATTTTCACCACGACGGACAAGCAATCGAAGGAAAAGGTTGATCTGCTCAAGGCGCTCGGTGCCGAGGTGATCGTCTGTCCGACCGCGGTCGAGCCGGAGGACCCTCGCTCGTATTATTCGGTGGCGCGAAAGCTGGCAGCTGAAATTCCCAACTCGTACTACCCCAACCAGTACGACAATGCGGACAATCCGGAAACCCATATGATGTCGACGGGGCCAGAGATCTGGCAGGCGACCGAGGGGAAGATCACCCATTTCGTGGCGGGGATGGGAACCGGTGGGACCATTTCCGGGGTGGGGCGTTACCTCAAGCAACAGAACCCGGACGTCCAGGTGGTCGGCGTCGACCCGGTCGGTTCGCTGTACCATGAATATTTTCATCAACAAACGGTCGGCAAAGCCCACACCTACGTCGTGGAGGGGATTGGTGAAGACATTTTCCCGTCGACCATGCACTTCGATGTGCTGGATGATTGCCTGCAGGTGACCGATCGGGATTGTTTTCTGTTTGCCCGTCGTCTGGCCCGACAGGAAGGGATATTTTCCGGTGGATCTGCCGGTGCCGCCGTGTGGGGAGCTCTGCAGGTGGCGCAGGACTTGACCGAAGACGATGTGGTGGTCGTGTTGATTCCCGATACAGGCCGACAGTACATGGGGAAAATTTTCGATGACGAGTGGATGCGGGACAATCAGTATCTGGGCACCTCGATCAAGCTGACCGCCGGCGAATGCGTGCGGACCAAGTCCCGCTTCAAGGAACTTCAGTTCGTCCACCCCGACGACAATGCCCAGCGCGTGATGGCCCAGATGGAAGAACTGGACATTTCGCAGATGCCCGTCTTTGAAGATGGTCAGCCGATGGGTTCCGTCACCGAGGACAAGCTGGTGACACTGGTTTTGCAAGGCTACGATTTGCGGAACACCCAGATTCACGAAGTGATGGAGTCTTCGTTCCCGATTGTCTCGCCCTCCACGCCGATTGACCAGATCAACGGTTTGCTGCGGGGCGATATTGCGGCCGTGTTTGTTCAGGCGACCGATGGTCGGTTCGAAATCATTACCAAGTATGACGTGGTCCGTACGATTACCGACAAGACCGATGCGGGTTCCGCATCAGGGCGATCGGTTGTCCCGCCACCTGCCTTCTTGACGGGCATTCCGCCCATTCACGGACCCTCGACGCACGCCTGACGTGCCGCGAGTCCGTTTCCCCGTTCATTATCCGACCCAAACTCTTAGCAAGGAACCATCTGTGTCTCCCAACGACTTGAGAATTGCGACCAAGGCCATTCATGCCGGCCAGCAACCCGACCCGACCACCGGCGCCATCATGACCCCGGTCTACATGACCTCGACGTACATTCAGTCCGAACCGGGCGTTCACCAGGGGTACGATTATTCGCGCAGTGGCAACCCGACGCGCACCGCCTTGGAAGCGAATCTGGCCGGACTGGAAGGTGGGAAATACGGGCTCTCGTTCGCCAGTGGATTGGCTGCCGAAAATACGTTGTTGCACCTGCTGGGCCATGGCGACCACGTCGTCTCGGCGCGGGATGTCTACGGAGGCACGTATCGCCTGTTTGAACAGGTATGGCGACAATTGGGCGTGACGTACACGACCGTCGACGCGACCAGCCTGGTCGAAATAAAAGAAGCGATCCAGCCGAATACGCGTATGGTCTGGCTTGAATCTCCCTCCAACCCTTTATTGACCTGTTCCGACATTCAAGCTGCGGTCGAATTGGCCAAGCCTTCCAAAGCCTGGGTGGTGGTCGATAACACGTTTGCTACACCGATTCTGCAGCAACCCTTGAGCCTGGGAGCCGACGTCGTTTTACACTCGGTCACCAAGTACCTGGGAGGGCATTCCGATGTGATTGGCGGCGCCTTGATTACCAACAACGACGAACTGCACGACCGGTTACGGTTCCTGCAGAATGCTACGGGAAGTGTGCCGGGCCCGATGGATTGCTTTCTTGTGCTGCGAGGCACCAAAACCTTGTCGGTGCGGATGAAACAGCATTGCGAAAATGCGATGATCATCGCAGAACATTTGGCGGCCCACCCGGAAGTGGAACGGGTTTATTATCCTGGTCTGGAAAACAACCCATCCCATGCGGTCGCCAAACGCCAAATGACCGGATTTGGCGGAATGGTTTCGGTAGAATTGGCCGGTGATTTTGCACGAAACCGTCGATTCGCCTGCTCAACGCAGTTGTTTTCATTGGCAGAAAGTTTGGGGGGCGTAGAATCCCTGATCAATCATCCAGCGTCGATGACCCATGCTTCGATTCCAAAAGAGGAAAGGGAGCGGGGTGGTTTGAGTGATTCGCTGATGCGTCTGTCGGTCGGGATCGAAGATGCCCAGGATCTGATCGAGGACTTGGAACAGGCGATCACCCGCAGCAAGTCGCCCCGAACCGGGGAGGTTGTTCCAGACCGGGAAAACGGCATGGCTGACCAGGTGACCCTGAAACGGGCCTGTTGACAGGACGCCCGTCAAACCAAAGGATCCCCCCGCGCGGCTGTTACGGTCGTGCCTGGCTCATGTCATCCCGCCGCAGGCGTCCTATCGCAGGAAAGCCTCGTGCAGCCCGCCATCCACGTTGATGATCTGACCGGTCGTTTTACTGGACCGGTTCGATGCGAGAAAAAAGATCGCTTCCGCCTGGTCATCGGGCTGGATGGCCTGTTTGGTCAGCGTCCGTTCCGCGTAAAAATCTGCCAGGCGGTTGCGCAGGGTCTCGTCGTCATCCGATTCGGAAAACGGGATTGCGTATTTTGACAATGAGGCGATCACCCGGTCACGGGGAAACATCGTGCTGCCGGCGACCACGGTGGCCGGGGCGATGGCGTTGACGCGTACCAGCGGCGCGAGTTCAATCGCCAATTCCCGTACGAGGTGGTTGGCGGCTGCCTTGGATGTGTCGTAGGCCACCGAACCTTTCTTGCCGACGACGCCATTGACGCTCGTGGTCAAGACGACCGAGGCGTTCAGCCCCTGGTCAACGAATAGCTGGCGCAACAGGTCGACGACATTGAAACTCCCCATCACGTTGACATCGTACGTCAATTTCCATTTCGATTCGGATAGATGCCCATCACGCGAAGGAGCAAAGAAGACGCCAGCCGTGACGACGACGCGGTCGATCCCACCATAGGCCAGAATCGTTTGGTGAATCATTTGTTCGATCGATTCGCGACTGGTGATGTCGACACCCAGGCCGACGGCCGGTCCGCACCCGGAAATCCCCGACCCGGCCACACCGATTCCCTGTCCGTAAATACCGGTCAATTCGGCAGCGGTCGCTTCGGCAGCGGTCCCATCCAGATCGCAACAGACGACGTGGGCGCCGGCTGTGGCCAGGCGGTGAGCCGCGCTTTTACCAATCCCGTTGCCTGCGCCAATGACGAGAACCACATCGCGCGACATCTCTTTTTCAGGCGGTTTTCGTTTTAGCTTCGCTTCTTCCAGCAGCCAGTATTCGATATCGAACGCTTCCTGTTTTGGCAGAGCGATGTATTGTCCCATCGCCTCGGCGCCACGCATGACCTCGACGGCGCAATTGTAGAATTCGGCGGTGACGCGGGATTCACTCTTATCCTTGCCCCAGGCGATCATACCGACACCGGGGATGAGGATCACGGTCGGGTTGGGATCCCGCATGGCCGGTGAATTGTCATGCTTGCACGCCTCGTAGTACGCTTCGTAGTCGACCCGGTACTGGGCCAAACCTTCGGTCAGTTTATTTTTCAAAGCGTCCAGGGTTTCCTGTTGGGGATTCCAGTCGATGTAGAGCGGTTTGATCTTGGTCCGCAAAAAATGGTCGGGGCAACTGGTGCCCAGTTCGGCCAAGCGACTGGCATCGTGGGAATTGACAAACCGCATGATGGCGGGGCGGGTTTCCACAGTGCCAACAAATTTGTTGACTTGGGAAACCTGGCCGCGCAGCCAGGGCAGCAGTTGGACCAGTAGCGTGTCGCGATCCGTATCGGCCAACGACGTGTATTTTTCGCCGCCAAATGTCTGATCACCCTTGTCGCAGGATTCTATGTACTGGGCCGCTTTTTCGATCAGCGATAGCGTGAGTTCGTAACATTCGCGGTCGTCTTCGGCCCAGTTGATCAGGCCGTGTTGGCCCATCACCAGTCCCTTGAGGTTCGGGTTGTTTTCGACTTCCTTTTGCATCATCAAGCCGAGTTCGAATCCGGGTCTCAGCCAGGGGACCCAGCCGATTTCGTCCCCGTAGATCTTTTGAGTCAATTCACGGCTCTGGTCGCAGGCCGCAATGGCGATCACGCTGTTGGGGTGCATGTGGTCCACATGTCGGGCTGGCAAAAAGCCATGCAACGGCGTGTCAATCGAACTGGCTCGGGGATTCAGGTTGAAGGTGCAGTGGGGAAAACAGCCGACCATCGAGTCTTCAGCGGGTGTCTTCGGGCCATTGTCGGGTGCGTTGCGGTAGGACGGGATGAGCGAGAGCAGTTGTTCCATGTACAGCGACGCGAAATTGGCCTGCTTGGCCGTTCGCAGGTCGCCCCCCGATCCCTTGACCCACAAAACATCGACTTGTTCGCCGGTCAATGGGTCGGTTTCAGAGGCTTTGGAGGAGGTGTTCCCGCCACCCGTGTTCGTGATCCTCTGATCGGCTCCGAGGCAATTCGATCGGTAGACCAGACGTTCGGCCGGCGTCATGTCGGCCACCGCTTCGTCGTCCCAGTGGTTTTCTACGTGTTTATATTCAACCGTTTTGGTAGTCATTATTATTGTTCCGTATCCTGGGTCCGTATCGGGGAAGCGGGTTCGCTGAAACGGGTGATTTTAAACTGGAAGCCCCATATCCAAAATGCAGTCCGCTCAAAAATGTGGAATTAATCGGCAACTCGGATGTCCGTGGTTGCCCGAGCGGGAGAAACCCCCGACGTCAGGGTTTCCGGGTGGTCTCAGTGGTCTGAGGTGTCGGACCTCTGTTCGGTATAGGCCGTGTTCAGGACCCGATTCAGAGCCTTTCGATCAATCGGTTTGGAGAGGAATCCATTCGCTCCCGCGCTAAAGGAATCGCTGACATCCTGGGGCTGAACGTTGGCTGATATCACGATGATCTTCGGTTGTTGGATGCTCAGGTTCTTTCGAATCTCCCGCATCGCCTGATAACCGTCCATCACCGGCATTTGCAGATCCATAAAGATCAGGTCGTAAGGCGTGGCGTTGACCCGTTCCAAAGCTTCCGCCCCGTTTTCCGCCAGGTCCGGGTCAAATCCGGCCTGGTTGAGCAAACGCTCCGTCAGCACACGGTTCATACGGTTGTCTTCAACGATCAGGATGTTGAGCGGCTGTCGAGCTTCGAACGGCGTCGCCTGTGGTTCCTTACTGACGCCAGGCTTGACCCGGGCCAGCGGTATCTGCAACAGAAATTCCGAACCGGCGCCCACTTGGCTGGAAACCGTGAGATCGCCTTCCATCAAATGGCTGAGTTTCTTGGCAATGCTCAACCCGAGTCCGGTTCCCTGGTAAGCGCGGGACATCGACGAATCGACCTGTTGAAAAGGTTCAAAGATCGACTCGAGGTGATCTTCTGGAATGCCGACACCCGTATCGCGGATCGACAGGTAAAGTCTCTCTCTCCCTTGTTCCGTTTCGGCCCAGGATTTCAGTGTGACCTTGCCCCGTACGGTGAACTTCAAGGCATTGCCTAACAGGTTGACAATGATCTGTCGCAGCCGCACCTCGTCACAGACGATCCATTCCGGAGCCGCGTTACCCCAGCTGATTTCGATCGGTACCGCCGGGTTGCGGGCGGTTTTGCAGAGGTTGACGGCGGTTTGAATGAGTTGCCGAAAATCAGTGGGGAGTCTCTCCAGGTGGATTTCGTCTGCCTCGATCTTGGAGAAATCAAGGATCCCGGTGATCAGGTCGAGCAGGTGTTGGCTCGAGTCAATGATGATATTGGCCGACTCGAGCTGTTCCGCGTCGAGCTTGGTATCGCGCAGCAGGTCTGACATGCCGATGATGGCCGTAAGGGGTGTGCGAATTTCGTGGCTCATGGTGGCCAGAAAGGTGCTCTTGGCCCGGTTGGCGGCCTGGGCCATCTGTTTGGCCACGATCAATTCGGCCGTTTGTCGAGAGAGCTCGTTTTGGGCAATCCGCAATTGTTCGACGGTTGATTTCAATTCTTCGGTGGCCAAAGCATCGGACAGTTTGGTGGCCGTCATGCTGGCAATGGTGGTCAGGATTTCCACATGCTGGTTCGTGTAGAAACCGATTTCCCGATGTTCCGAGTCGATCACGCCGATGCATTGGCCGTCCAGCAAGATCGGGATGGAGAGTTCCGCGGTGCGGGTTTCTAACCCGATCAACCCCGGGTCCAGGATATAGCGTGGATCGTCGCGGGTGTCATCAATCCTCACTGGCTGCTTGGTCTGGGCACAACTACCAACGATACCCTCGCCAATCGGGATGGTGATCGGATCGGAAATCACCCGGTATTCTGAGATTTTTGGCCCGTAGGCCGCCTTTTGCACCAGTAACTGGTTCGGTTGGTCAATCAGGTAGACCACGCAGTCATCAAATCCTAGTTGCGCGATCACCCGGTCCGCGATCAACCAGAGTATGTCATCGACCGACGACTGCTGGAGAAGATCGATCGCAAAAGAATTAAGGAGTTTAAGTAATTCTTCCGGATCGAGGATGCGTTGGCCGTTCATTGACACCTGTGGGGTAGGGGACCGCCGCGCTCGCCTGGGACGAATCCACGGACAGTGGAAAATCGCCGGTACTTTTGTCAGGCAAACGGTCGTGTTCCCGCGGATATGAGGTTGAAAACGGGTCGACTAATCAGCGCGCATTATATGGTATGGGTGCTCGATCAAGAAGGTATTTCGCCAAGGGTGCCGCGAACACTCGGCCGTCCCCTGGGGAACAAACGGCGAATGCCCTGGAAATGATGCTGTGTATTTCGCGTCGAAAGCTGTTTGGAAGACTGTCCCCGTCTCTGGTTCGTTCTGGACAGTCTGCAATGCGTATGTCGTTCCCCGCCAGGGGAATAGCGGCGGGGCTGGCTCCATGGCGCATCGGTCCTACGGTAAAGGAAGAGGCGTCGGTCCGGTTTCCAACGGGACACGGTGGCGCACCACACTGAGCAAACCGCACTGACTAACTGTCCAAGGCGGGACTGAGCAGATCGGTTCGTTCGGCTCGAAGGAAAAGTGTGTGAAGTAAGGGATGGAAGCGATCCCCGACCGAAGGCCTCCGCCTAGCCAAAGGGGCAGCTTGCCAATTCTCTTTGCCTTGCAACCGCCACTTTCCCATGGGGTATTCAGGGAAAGGTTTGCTGGCTAAGTGGTAAAATCGTGGAAACGACTCCGTTTCGGAGTTGGTAACCAAACGAGCTAACCTAGGATAAGTAAAAGTTATTTCAAAAACATTCTTTGATTAGCCAAGGTTGCCCGGCCGTGATGCGGGAGTTTTCAGTGATCAATCGGGTTTTTGCCCAGTTTTGGAGAGGCAAAGGGCCGTTTGCCAGCATGCCGCAGATTTTCCAGTTTTAACTCAGGTTTGTCCCTTTAATTGTTGAAATGTGTTAGTAAAACCACGATAATCGGAACATCGAGAGAGCTCCTTTCGGCCATGCTGGGTCGGATGAGTATCGGTTCTCGGTAGTCGGTTGAGTCATTTCGCTCTGCCAAAATGAGACACAACACCTTTGATTTACAGCGAAAAATTTTGCCATGATTAAAAAGATTTCATTCGTCGCCCTGTTGGTGGTCCTGACTGGTTTCTGGGCCAACACTTCTTCCGCTTCGTTGGTCCTGCTGATCAATGATTCCTCCACCCTAGGCCCCGATGTCGTTGTGATTGACAACGCACCAGCTGGAACGACTTCCTCCGGTGGTGCCTGGGTGTCGACGGTCGATGATTCGAATTCGACTTTGGGCGGCGTTGTCTTTAATGGCGGCGTCGGCGATTTTGAAATCAATGTATCAACGGGTGTCAGCAAGCCGTTGCTCCACCACAACCAGATCGACCTGAATTCGGTGGTAGCCAGTTTTTCCTCCGCGCGTGCTGAGATATTTATGGTCGTGCTCGACACCGATTTTGTTGACAACGGCCAAGGGTTCCGGACCGAAATTGGTGGCACAACCAACGGTGTTGTGTTGGCGGAAACTTATGTCAGCCCCGGCAACGGTGATGCCGATTTCGATTTCGACCCAGTATCAGGGAATGTGTTTTTCGATAGCCCATTCATGTGGCAAGATGATCAACAGGTTTCAGTAGGATCGACTTTTGCTATGGCAGGCTATGTGCTAGTCCGACACGAAAATCCGGGAATCAGCAGTTTTGACCTGCACTTCCAACAGGTCCCGGAACCGACGACCGCTCTGATCTGGACGATGTTGGCAGGGGTTGGCTTGGTAACTCGCCGTCGACGCTCTCGCTAATCACGTGGATGGCTGCCCTGCGTGGTGGTTGTCCCGTAAACGCAGAGTCATTCCTTTGATTGGTCCACCCTCGATTATTACGACTTCCCTTTTCAACCTTGGGACATCGGTTATGTACAAGAAAACTTTCGTCTTTGCCTGCCTGACCACGATGTGGATCGCCTCTGCAAACATCGCCGACGCATCCTTGGTCCTGGTCCTGCGAGATTTCGATTCTCCAGATCCCCCCAGACAAGTGGTCGTGATTGATAACAAGGTGGCTGGCGATACGGTCGGTGGTTGGACAGCAACGGTTACCGATGCCAACATGACCTTGGGCTCGGCGGTCTTCAATGCCAATTTTGGCCAATTCAGCACCGTCAACGTGACCGCGCAAAGTAAACCGGAATTGCCGTTGAATGAAATGGATTTGGGTGGAATCGTGAGTACGCAGCAGAGCGACACACGGATGCTCACGATTTTTGCCTTAGACATTAATTTTGTGGGGGCCGGAGAAGAGTTCCGGACAGAAACAGGTGGCACGAATGATGGTCTTTTTTACACCGAGACATTTTTGAATAACAGAAATACGTATAACACATCTAATTTTTCCGGCATCTCTTTTTCACCCGAATTCACTCCGGCAGACTCTCCATTCTCATGGTCCGAAACGAAAACGGTTACGCATGGGAGTCCGTTTGCCTTGGGCGTGCAGGCCCAACTTCAATTCAACAGCCCGGGTACCACCTCGTTCGACACCAACCTGAAACAACTTTCTGCCGTTCCTGAACCGACCGCAGCGCTAGTTTGGTCTGTGTTGGCCGGCGTTGGCCTGGTGGTTCGCCGCCGGCGTTGAAAATCCGACGAATCATCGAATTTTGAAAACCAGAATTCAAAAAACGCTGCCACGTCACGTGATAGGCAGCGTTTTTTTTTTGCGCCGCCCCGTAGGATAAAGAACGACCAAAACGAAGGCTTGTCGTATATCTTCGGGACTGGCCAAATTGTCTGTGGGTTTCGCGGGGAATCGGCAGATTTTTTCCTTGATTTGCGCCGCCATCTCAATCACGCTGCATGGTATAACGGCCGAGCCGCAGCGCCCGGCACCCGAGCGATGTCCTAACAGTTTTGCTGCATGGTGATCGCTGAACCGAGGATTCCCACAGCCAGGCCCGATTGGGCCTGGCCCTCGCGTTTATCTTTCGGCGTTTTCTACGCATCGCCAATCGTCATGGGTCGGTTGTTTCGAAATCAAGCCAACAAAACGTCAAGGCTTCCCCGTATTTTATGGAACGTTCCCGTCTTCCTGGGCCGACCATTTCTTGATTGCTCTCGATCCAGTACGATGCGGATTGCCCGATTGGGGCATCGGTTAATCAGATGACAGGGAGAATTGCCATGTGGGGACAGCCAAAGTGCAGCATAACGTTTCATTGGGTTATTATCCTGGTGTCACTTTGGGTGGGAGGCCAGCCTTGTGGAGCCGCCGCGGGGGCGCCCGAGGTGGTCCATTCGGATGAGGGAGCAACCGGGCCCCTGTTGGGACATGTCGACTCACACCAGGCGTTGATTTGGTATCGGCCCAGCGAAGCTGGGAAATACAGCTTGTTGGTGTACCAGGGATCGGCCTCAGAGGCGGGAAAACAGATCGCCCAACTCCCTGCGACCGCCGAACCTGCCAGCGATTTGTGCCTGACGTGGCGAGTCGGCGCACTGTCGCCCGATACGGATTATCGATACGAGATCCGTCGTGGTGGGACCGCAGGTGAACTGGTGGCGGATGGAGCCAACTGTCGTTTTCGTACGCCTGCCAAGGAGTCCGCTGCCGCTCAGGTGACCTTGGCCTTTGGATCGTGCGCCTCGAGCACGGATTTTTTCGAGATCTGGCAACAGATCGACAACCAGAAAATCGACGGACTCGTGTTGCTCGGAGATACCCCCTATATCGATTCGTCGGACCGCGATTTCAACCGACAACGGCACCGCCAATTTCTCAGTATCCCTACCTTGTCGGCACTCGGCGCTCGCACTCCGATCTGGGGCACTTGGGACGACCACGATTTTGGTGGCAATGACACCGATGGCACGGTCAAGGATAAAGAAGTGATCCGACAAGTCTTTACCGAGTACCGGGCGCATGACCAATTCGGGGATGGCCAGGAAGGGATTTACACCCGTTTCCGCCGGGGACCGGTCGAGGTGTTCCTGCTTGATGCGCGGTATTTTGCTCAAACGGAACCTTCACCCGTCGCTGCGGACAAGAAGACATGCCTCGGGAAAAAACAGTGGGAGTGGTTGTTGCAGGGGCTCAAGGACTCGAAGGCGCCGTTCAAGATCATTGCCAGCGGACAGATCTGGGACGACAAGACGAATGGTGAAAAGGATGATTGGCATACGTACGCTCATGAACGGGAAGCGCTGTTTGATTTCATCCGGGACCAACAGATCAGCGGTGTGATCCTGATGGGTGGCGACATTCATGCCTCGCGCGAACTGAGATACGACGACCGGGTTGGTTACCCACTCTGGCAGTTCATCGTCTCGCCAATGCACGCCAGCACCATCCCGTCGCTCAACGTCCCGCACCCGAATCTCGTTTGGGGCAAACCGGTGCCGAATGTCTTTTTGCGCCTGGTCGCCGATAACCGTAAGGAACCAGCCACCCTGGTGGCCACCTGGCTGACGAAGGACGGTGAAACGATCAACGAGGTCCGGATCGACGCGGGCCAGCTGCAGATCAAGTAACCGCCGTGGTGCGGAAATCAGTTTGGAGTGTTCGCACGCGTTCCGTCTACTTGGGAAAACGGTTGATAAACAACCGGTTGTTCGAACCGGAATTGGCGGTGGCGATGTCCGGTTTCCCATCACCATTCAGATCGCCTACGGCCAGTCCGTACGTATTTCCGTCAGCGGGACCGAAAGGGACCGCTTGAAATTCTCGGCCGTTACCCCGGTTAAGGAAGACCGAGTTCGGTTGTTGCACGTTGCCGATTACGAGGTCGACCGCCAGGTCCTGATCGAGATCGACGGCAGCCATGCTGTACGAGTTGCCGTCCGGTTGCCCAAAGGGTAACGATCGGTCGAATCCGGTCCCGTCGGGATTGCCGAAATGGACCTGGTTCGGTTTGCCGATATGGGCGATGGCCACGTCGAGTTGTCCATCCCCGTTAAAATCTTCGAACAGGATGGAGCGGCCCGGATCGTTCCCGCTGCCAATCGGGATTCGTTTTGCAAAGTTCAGCTGGCCATCATTCAGTAGCAGACAACTCGCTTGTTCATCCCGGTTGGCCAGGGCCAGGTCGAGGTGGCCATCCCGATTGAAATCGCCCACCGCCACGTCAATCGTTGAATCCCGACCCGTTCCAAACGGTCGGCCGGGACCCAATTGCCCGGTGCCGTCGTTGAGATAGATGCGGTTCTCGCCCCCCCGGCTGACGAGCAGGATGTCCACGTCGCCATCCAGGTCGAGATCGGCCAATTCCAGACTGCGCACCCCGGTCGGTTTGCCAAAGGGGGGCCCCGGCAGGAACTCGCCCCGACCATTGTTGAAGAGCACCCGATTAGGGGCCTGGTCATTACCGACCACGATATCCAGATCGCCGTCCCCGTCGAGGTCGGCCAGCTCGGTGGCATAGGTGGTGGTGAAATCACGACCGAGAGGACGCTGGACGGTGAATCGGCCCCGTCCGTCATTGAAAAACAGGAAATTCGGTTGGGGCCAATGCCGGCCGTTGGCAATCACCACGTCCAGATCACCGTCGGCATCCAGATCGCCCAGCCGGACCGAGGCGGAGAGGTTCTCCTGGGTCCCGAGTACCAGCCGCGGGTGGTTCATTAATGGGTCGGGTTGAAACGCGTCTAATGGAAGCGGGAGGAGGGCTAACAGGAAAAACGCGAAAACCACTCGGTTGCGCGTGGTCAAAAAGCGTTGGTGGTGTTTTCTGTACAACATCGTTTTAACCCGGGCCCGTTTGGTTGGTTGGATACCTGCAGCTTAATCGGTGACCGGCAAGGCGACCATCCAGTAACAGGGTCTGCCTGGGGTCGCACATCGAAGAACGTCGAAAATAATTGGGCAAAAAGTCCGTTTTGCCGAGCGACCTTTTGCTCAGCCCTGGCTCGCTCAGAAAAGAGAGGGAGTGGGCGTTGAATCGATGTGGGCAAAAACAGAGAGAACCGATACATTGGTCTCACTGGCGTGAAAGCGCAAGCCGCTGGATGCTGTGGATGGGAAAAAGCAAATAACGGAAAAGGGAGTTCTGGTATGCGTAAGTTTTTGGGCACGCTCGTGCTGATTGTGGTCGTTGTCGCAGCGATCGGATTCTTTAGTGGCTGGTTGTCATTTTCAAGTGATAACGGTTCGAACAACTCAAATTTTGGCGTCGACATCAATCGGGATAAACTGGTCGATGACACGAAGCAGGGAGCCCAGGAGGTGGGAGACGCATTGAAAAAGGCAGAAGAAGCGGTCGAGGGCGCCGTGAAGGGCAAATAGCGGGACGTCGACCAACGGCCCGCAAATCGGGCCCGTTCAGCCTTTCCTCAGAGACGCCCCGAATTTCGGCCGTCAGTCGCCAATCGGGGTCGTTTCTCCGGCCGGGCCTCGTTCCAGGCCGGGCACGACCGTTCCGGATTCTTCACCCGATAGGACATAAGCGGCCATGGCGCCGAGCATCAGGAGCAGCGCCACCCAGGCTCGCCAATCTTTGTGGATCCCTTTGTTGGAGTCCACTCGGTGGGGCTGGCCCTGTTTCTTATGCTTGTCCTGTTTATGGTAACCAGGAGGTGTGTCGTGTTGATGTTTGTTCATCGTCTTCCCTTGGATTGATTGATCGGTGGCAGCCCGTTAACCGGCCCACTCAATCTCATTTTACCCGGGGTCTCCTGCAGGCGTTCCGCCAAATGGTGAGGCCCCGTATCGACGTTCCAGTCTAATCGGAAAGTCGGAATTGGGAAATGAGAGTGCTGCGTCGATTTGAGCAATTCGGAATGAGCAGCCACGTTGGTCGCTTCCCGGCTTTACGGTAACCTAGGGGCGTGTCCAGTCCCAAGGGTGGCAGGTCTGGATCTGCAGTACGAGGTGCGCTGAAAGGAACGGTGTGATGGAAAAATTGAAACGGGTCGTCATCGTCGGGGGTGGCATTGGCGGTTTGACGTTGGGCCTGGCACTCCGAAAAAAAGGTTTGGAAACGAAGGTTTTCGAGAAATATGACCATTTCCAACACCATCGCACCGGTTTCCTGATTTGGAGTTATGCGATCAAGGTTTTGCAGGGCCTCGATGTCGATGTGGATCGAGTGGGGGCGCCGCTGGAGGTCTTTGAAGTTCACGGCCGGAAGGGCCAACCGCTTACCGAGATGCCGATCGGGACGGTCTCGCGCGAATTCGGCGCCGATTCGTATGAAATCAATCGCCGAGCGCTGATCGAAAAAATGTCGGAAATGGTCGGTCCCGATTTGGCCGCCGGTAAAAATTGCATTTCCGTCGAGAGTTTTGCAGACCACGCGGTGGCCCATTTCGAAGATGGGACTTCCGCCGAGGGTGATGTGGTGATCGGTTGTGACGGTGCGAACAGCACGGTCCGGAATTTCATTCATGAGCACGTAGAATTGAGGATGCTCAATGCGGGCGGGTGGATTGCCGTGCTGGATCAACACCCTCCCGGTTTAAAACCGAACCGGCACATGGATTTTTGGGAGCCAGGCATCAAGGCCGGCGTGGCCGACATTGGCAACGGCCAGGCACGATGGTACGTCGGGATGAACGGAGCACTGCCGAGCGCGGACCGGAGTATCGTCGAACAAATTATGGAGGCGGTGCCCGTGTTGCCACCGGTACTTCAACAGTGTCTCGATCTGACAGACGAAAAGGAGATGGTGTCGGTCACCGGTGGAGACCTGCTGGCGCTGGAACCTTGGTACAAAGGCCGTGTGATGATCCTAGGTGATGCGGCCCATGCCACCAGTCCGTATGCCGGGATGGGCGCCTGTGCGGCGATCGCCGACGCAGGTCGGTTGGCCGAATTAACCGACGATTGTTCTGATATTACCGAAATGTTTCAACGGTTTCAGGATGAACGAAAACCGCTGACGGATGCCATCATCCAAGGGTCACGCGACAGCCTGCATATGTCGACCGGCCGTTGCAGGATCGAAAATTGGTTTCGGGACCTGAAAATGGCACACATTCCGGACCAGGCGATGCACAAGATCGTGGCAGACATGGTCAACGGGAATTAAAAAAGGGCCAGACGACTGCCTGGCCCTTGTGTGTGGAGCCGGTCCTTTCCCCGGTGGGAAAAAGGGGGCCCCTGCACGACTCTTAATGGTGGAAGCCGGAGGCTTCGGCCGGGGTGATCTGATGAGCGACCGGATGCTTTTTGAAGTAGTCCATTGCCGCCTTCATGTCGCCGATCAACAGGCTCCCCAGGTCACGGCTGACGCCGTGGCGAACCAGAATCCGCTGGATTGGCAGGTCCTGACAGTTGGCCGGTAAAGCATAGGCCGGAACTTGCCAGCCCCGCGTTCTCAGGCGATCCGCGAAATCGTACAGGCTGAAACCTGGATCGACTCCCTCTTTCATCTTCCAACAGAGGGCGGGGATGCCGCCGTCCGCCTGGCCGTCGTACATCATTTCAAAAGGCCCGAGCTTGGCGATCTCGGAGGAGAGGTACTTGGCCGTTTCGTAACAGGCGGTATGAATCCGTCGGTAACCCTCGCGACCCAGACGGACAAAATTGTAGTACTGGCAAATGACCTGGCCACCCGGACGGGAGAAGTTGAGGCCGATATCACGCATGTTGCCGCCCAGGTAATTGACCCAGAACACGAGTTCCTCGGGCAGGTCCTCGATATCCCGCCAGATGACCCAGCCGACACCGAGCGGCGAAAGGCCGAATTTGTGCCCTGACGTGTTGATCGATTTAACCCGGGGCAGACGGAAATCCCATTCCAGGTCGGGGGCACAGAAAGGGGCCAGGAAACCACCGCTGGCACCGTCAACGTGCATCCGGATATCAAGGCCCTTCTCCTTTTCCAGTTGGTCGAGCGCGTCGGCGACCGCCTTGACGGGCTCGTATTGGCAAGTGAAGGTGACACCCAGGGTCGGCACGACACCGATGGTGTTCTCATCGACCCGCTTGAGCACTTCCTCGGGAGTCATGATCAGGCGCTCTTTCTCTACCGGGATTTCACGGATTTCGATATCCCAGTAACGACAGAATTTGTGCCAGCAGACCTGAACCGGTCCACAAACAAGGTTCGGCTTGTCGTACGGCAGGTTGGCCGCTTTTCGTTTATCTTCCCAGGCCCGTTTCATCGCCATCCCGCCGAGCATGGCGGCTTCGCTCGATCCGACTGTCGAACAGCCAACCGTATTGGAAGAGGCGGGTGAATTCCATAGGTCGGCCAACATATGCACGCAGCGGGCCTCGATTTCTGCCGTCTGCGGATACTCGTCCTTGTCGACCATGTTTTTATCCATGCAGACATTCATCAGCTTATGCAGTTCCGGCTCGGCCAGCGTCTGGCAAAATGTGGCCAGGTTCTGCCGCGAGTTGCCGTCCAGCATCAGTTCGTCGTGCACGGCGGAATAGACATCGACCGCCTGTTGTTCCTCCTGAGGAAAATTGAATTTGGGCATCGTCTGGGAAAGGTCGGTGGAGGCGTACACATCGTCCGCCATCAACTCGCGAACGGATTCTTTATCGTGGAGAGGCATATCGTTTCCTTGTGGGGGATTGCAATCGTCGGTCTTGTTTCAACGCCGTCCGAGGCGCCAACCAACCGGTCGGTCGGGAAAAGCAAAAGGACTATTTTGCCCCTTGCAGGGAGGCCGTCAGTGGCTCGTTTCAGAACCGATTATTTCATATTTTGGCCGGATGGGAAGGGAAACGGGTGACCGGGAAGGAAAGAAATCAAGAGTGGCCAAAAGAGTCGCATCGGGCGGCGAGGCGGCCGTCGAAAAAGGGCGAATTACCTCAAGGTCGAATGCCCGCAGTGGCTTGACCTTGGGCGGCTATCTGGGAGTCGTTCAGAAACAGGAAAAGTTTTCTCCGTTTCCGAGATTTGCCGTTGGTCGTTTGCCGTTGGTCCTTGGGGTCTGGGTAGAACCGGTGTGACGCGTCGGCCGAGAAAAAAACAGGCCGGCAAGGCCAGTCAGGATCGATTTTGCCGTGGCGTCCAGAGAGCGGGTCGCGGTATCAGACAGTCTGGTGAATCACAACCGCTTTCGACTCGGTCATCTCCTGGATTGCGTAATGAGGACCCTCTTTGCCCATCCCGCTGTCGTGCAGGCCGCCGTACGGCATCGCATCATCCCTCCACATCGGCCCCCAATTGATATGGACGCTGCCGCTGTCGATCTCTTTAGCAAAACGGAGTGCCGCGTCGATATCCTGGGTAAACACTCCGGCGCTCAAACCGTAGCACGTATCGTTGGCCAGGCGGATCGCCTCGTCGATATTGGCGGCCCGTTGTAAGGCAACTACGGGTCCAAACAGTTCATCCTGAACCACCTTCATCCCGTGATGAGTATCGAGGAGAACCGTCGGTTGCATGAAGGCGCCATCGCGTCCGCCACCGCACGGCATGCGGGCGCCGGCTTCGGCTGCCTGCTGTACCCATTGGTGCACCCGTTCGGCATCCTGTTCGCGGACCATCGGACCCATGTCGGTCGTTTCCAATAACGGGTCGCCACTGACAATGGATTCGACGTGCGGAACCAGGCATTCTGCGAACGCTTCATAGGTTTCCTCGGCCACAATCACGCGTTGGGCAGAAATGCAGACCTGACCGGCATTGGAATATCCCTGGATGGCCGTGATTTTGGCGACTTTTTCCAGATCCGCGTCCGGCATCACAACCAGCGGGCAATTGCTCCCCAGTTCCATTGTGACCCGTTTCAAGCCGGCCATTTCGGTAATGGCGTGGCCGACCTCGCGACTGCCAGTAAAACTGATTTTCCGAATCCGCGGATCGCGACAGATGGGGTTGCCAACCACGGAACCACGACCGGTTAAACAGTTAATACCGTTTTCCGGTAGTCCGGCCTGCAACAAGATTTCGACCAGCTTCAACGCTACCAGAGGTGTGTCGCTGGCCGGTTTCAAAATCACGCTATTGCCAGCGGCAATGGCCGGTCCGACTTTATGACAGACGAGATTGAGCGGAAAATTAAATGGGGTGATAGCGGCCACAACCCCACAAGGAATTCGCAAGGTAAAGCCGAGTTTGTTCTGGACACCAGGTCCGCCATCCAGGGGAAGCAATTCGCCGGAAATACGGCGCGCCTCTTCGGCGCTCAACTCGAGTGTATTGGCGGCCCGTCCGACCTCGCCGGCAGATTCGCGGATCGTTTTTCCCTCCTCGCGACTGATCGTCTCGGCCAGTTCCTCTTTTCTCTGCTCCACCAATTCGGAGGCGCGGCGAAGAATCTGGAAACGTTCGTATCCCGTCAACCGGGCCATGTCGCCTTTGGCGGCGGAGGCTGCCTGGATCGCTGTTTCTACATCGGTTTCACTGGCGCTGGGTACGGTATCAATCACTTCCCCGTTACCGGGGTTGGTGACGTCAATTTTATTGTCGCGGTCCTGCCATTGGCCGGCCAGGTAGAACTTCATCGGGGGAACCTCGGTTCAGGTGCATTGGTTAATCGATCAGTGCAAATAAATTAACAGATCAATCGGTTGAGGCGAAGCCATAGCGGGCAAAGCCATAGCGGGCAAAGCCTGAGCGGGTGAAGCCAGAGCGGGTGAAGCCAGAGCGGGTGAAGCCAGAACGACTTGACGCCAAGCGTGTACGGGGAAGTCAAGTTGCCGCGGGAATGGGGCGATGGTGCTTCTTGCCACCGTGAAAAGGTTTACCGTTTCAACCAGTTGTTTTTAAAATACCAATCGGCGGTCTGGCGCAGCCGTTCCATCAACAGCTGACCCGGCTGGAACCCGGTATCCCGTTTTAGTTGGGTATAGCTACAGGTCCAGGATCCGGCCACTGCCTCGTGAATCTTGTCCAGGCTGAGAATGGCGGGGCGACGACGAATGCGGGCCATCACCTCGCTCATCAGGCCGATGCCCCACAAGCAGGGAGATGCCATTCTGAATATTTTGGGTTCGGGGCGACCCATGACTTCGGCAATCATCCGACCGAGTTCGCTGTAAGAGACGGATCTCTCGGCCGAGACGTAATAGATGCCGTTGGAGCCTCGTCGGTCCGCGGCAATTCGACGACCGTTTTTGGCAGCCGCCACCAAGGCCATGGCCAGATCCTGGGCATGGAGCAGGGAGAATTGATTTTCCCGCAGGGTGGGCACGAGATGTAAGCCATATTTTTGAATCGGCTCGAACAGTTGAAAACCATCCCGATCGTACGGTCCGATAACGATCGGAGGACGAACAATCGTTATCGGCAGTCGATCGGCAAAGGCGGCAATGGCCTTTTCGCCAGCCAGTTTACTGCGACCGTATTTGGACACCGGCGCCGGGTCGGCCGGAGGTTGTCCATTTTGCGATGGGCCGGCCGCTGCGAGGGATGAAACCGAGATAAGCACAGGCGGTTTGTATTGCCGGTAACACGCCTCGGCCACGTTGTGAGCGCCGCTGATATTGACCCGATCCAGATTTGTCTTTTTCAAGGTCTTGGTTAAACCGGCGGCATGGAAAACCCAGTCAAACCCGTCGATACGGTCCGTCAGCGAAGCGGCGTCGGTGACGTCGCCCTCCAGATACTTACACTGAAACGGTTCGAGTCGAGAACGGTCGCTGGTCGGTCGCACAAGGCTGGTGACATCCACACCAATTCTTGTTAGGTGTTTCACCAAATGGTAACCAATAAAACCGGAAGCCCCGGTCACCAACGCGCGTGTCATCTGTGGTCTGACCCCTGTCCTGTCGGCTGTCCGTATCAAAAATTTGACAACCGTTAAGGAAACAAAAATTAGAACTTAACGTTTGCGTTCATCAAGGAAGTCGACGCGGATGATGGGTGGGTGTTCATCCGGTGCCAAGCTGTGTGCGATCGGTTGGTCCCACGGCAGGTTGCCGGTCGGCGTTTTTAATGGCCGTCGTTCCCGATTCTGGAAACGGACACAAGAAAAACTCTGGAGCTGGAGGTGTCGTATTCCTTGTTACGTCAATTCATCCAGTTTGAACAACTTATTGGGGCTGTCAACTTGGGAATTGATTTCCGTCGATTTATGAGAAATTTTTCAACTCTTTGGCGAATGAAAACGGCTTCCACGGTCAAAGTGAGCCTCGGTACGGCTCGATTGCCGGGGCGGCGATCCGATCCCGTTTCTTTGGGCGGGTGGCGAACGATCAAGGGAAATTTGGATCTTCGGGCGTTCGATCGCAGGAGCTTTTGGTACGTCCAGATATCCGAAACAAGGGAGCAACCGTCCCGCGGTGAAACCTGGCAGATAAAAAATGAAACGCGACGTCAATCTGAAAAGCAGGTTTCAGCGATATCGAAAAAATGGTTTTGGGACGATTTATCCGGTCTCGTGGTAAAGAGGGTGGCGTGTTTTTAAAGAATCGGTCGAAAATCCTTATTTTTCCCACGGAACCGAAATTGACAGAGCGCGGTCAACCGTCCAAAATCAAGTTAATCCTGAACGCCAGGAAGGGACATTTGTTAGTTTGTTAACGCTAACATCAGGTCCCGTTGACGACATGGACATTGGAACGCCGGCGTTCGCCCCATTTCCCACCTGCCCGACACGGCGATTAAAAAGTTTCACGAGGAGACACGATATGAAGCGCTCAAATAGAGACGATCTCAATTATGAAAAGTTTGAAGACCGGCTCTGCCTGACAGTTGCCGTCGCGGTCCACCATGGCTCGATGGTGGTTCATGGGGATGCGGATGGTGCTGTGGAAGTCGTCGGCGTGGGGGAACGGACTTTCACCGTCAGTGACAACGGCGTTGAAATTGGCACTTACGAAAATGTACACAACTGTTTGCGCGTTGAACACGATCGCAATGCCGCCGAAGATGCGAATGATGATTCGCTGTCGATCGAACTGCGAGATCAACACATCCACAATATCATGGTCAAATTGGGTCATGGCGACAATGATTTTGATATCAGTGGGGATCATGTCATTGACCGGGTCATGTTCCGAACGGCCAGTGGGAATGACACGATGAGCGTGAATGTAAATACACGCTTCATGGCGGACGCAAATATGGGCGGGGGCGACAACTCGATGGACGTGAATGCGTTCGCCAATCGGGTTCGTTACCGCGGTGGTCATGGGGCTGACAGCATGAACCTTAACGAGGGTGCCAAAGCCCGCGTCCTGACCTCGGTGATGGGTCACGGTGCCAACGATTTGGCGGTCAATGCAAATGTTCACGACCACCTCTATTTCCGTGGTGGAGCAGACGCTGACGCGGTTTCGGTTGCCGAAGGCGTTCACACCCATGGCAACGCCTCATTCATGATGGGACACGGTGATAACACCGTCGATTTTGCAGGATGGGTCGGCGGGCATTTCCGCGTCCGTGGTGGTGAAGGAGCGGACACCGTCAACCTGGCAACCTCTTCCTTCACAGGGCACCACGCCGGAATCATCCTGGGTGCTGGTGACAACACTTTCAACCTCGATGGGGGTGGTGTTGGATTCTACCTGCGGGGTGAAGGTGGTAACGACGACGTGAATCTCGGAGAAACGGTTGATGCCCGCAGAACGGTTGTGGCGGTTCTGGGCGATGGCGACAACACGTTCAACCATGACGGGTATATTAAGCGTGATCTGTTTGTAGTCAGTAAGAACGCCGACGACCTGTTCTCTTCGGATGGAACCGTGGATGGTCGAACCTGGCTGAAGCCGGGCGGCCAAAAAGGTGGTTAGGCCACTGCCCGTTTAGGAACAGTTGGAACCGAAGGCGACTGCATGGCGGTCGCCTTTTTTTGTCGGTGACCCCGTAGGTCTGCGTGGCTCAATCTGAAAGAGAACCTGGTGAGATGACGCAAAAATTTATGTGCTGCCTGGCGTTTCTTCTTTGGGTCAATGGCGGTTTGGCGGTGCGCGGCCAGGTCGACAAGGGAAACGAATCGGATTCCCTGTTTGACATGCAACGCGTCGTGTCGATCCGTTTGCAATTCAGTGACGAGGAATGGGCCAAGTTGCAACCGGGGCCGGATGTCAATTGGAATATCGAACAAGCTTTTTCGCGCTTGACTCAGGACGCGATGGAGGGGGGAGAATTTCGGGCCGACGAGAGTAAACGGCCCGGGTTGGCAGGTTACCTGGGGATTGATCACCAGTATGGCCGGGCCGACGTCACCCTGGACGGAAAGACGATCACGGAAATCGGTGTTCGTTACAAAGGGAACGGAACGTTTTGGTTGGGCCACGAGAGTGGCAAATGGTCCTTCAAGTTGGATTTCGAGGAGTTCGTTGACAAACAGAAATACCTCGGGCTCAAGAAAATAAATCTGAACAACTGTATCACGGACCCTTCGATGCTGCGCGAAGCCTTGTCCTATGAAATGTTCCGACGGGTCGGTATTCCCGCCTCGCGGACCGGCTGGGCCGAAGTTGAAGTTCAAGTTGGGGTCGATCAGCCAGTCAAAAAAATGGGACTCTATCTCATTGTGGAACAGGTTGATAAACGGTTCCTTAAACGGGTGTATGGTTCTTCCCAAGGTTTACTGGTTAAACCGAGTTACTTTGGCACCTTCCCCTACCTCGGTCAGGACTGGGCGCCGTACGAAACGGCCTGGGTGCCTAAGACGGATCCGCAGCCACTGCAGGAAAAACAATTGATCGCTTTTGCACGGCTACTGCACGAGGCAGATGAAGAAGAGTTCGAACAACAGATAGAAAACTATCTGGACATGGAAGAATTCCTGTCATTTTTGTCGGTCAACGTGCTGCTCTCGAATCTCGACAGTTTTCTCGGGGGTTCGCAGAATTATTACGCCTACCTGGAGCCGGACAGCAACAAACTCCAGCTTTTACCCTGGGACATGGATATCTCTTTTGGCGCTTTTTCGATGGTCGGTACACCTGCCACAAGGCGAAACTTGAGTATCAATCATCCTGAGATTGGGCAGGGGAGTAATCGGTTGATCGAACGGGTATTGGCCATCCCGCGTTTCCAGGAAGCGTATCATGCCAAGCTGAGGAACCTGGTGACCAATGAATTCAGTGAACAGAATTGGCTCGCGCTGATTCAACAGCAGAGTGAATTTATACGTCCCTATGTGGCGGAGCAGGGCAGGGACGCTCTCGATCGGTTTGACGTGGCTATCGGTAGCGTACCCAACGCCGAGACGCCGAACCCGCTGGCATTTTTCGTGAAGCAACGAACGGCATCGGTCCTTGAACAATTGGACGGAAAGTCGCAAGGGGATCGGGTCAATTTTAACGGCCCGTTGCCAGCCGGGTTCTGGCAGACGTTGTTGTGGATTCTGATCGGCTTGCTGACCGGTTTGCTGGTCAACCTGGCAGCCTGGATCTGGGGCATCGTGGCAGGTGCTCGCAATCATGTCGGTTGGTGTTTGGCGAATCTGTTTTTCTATCCGTTTTCGCCTGTCGTATTCGGGTTGTGTGTTGATCGACAGGCTGGCTGGCGGGCGGCGCTCATGACGATGTTCGCCGTCGGAGTGATGATTGTGGTGGCGGTCTTAGGGTTTAATGCCGTTCGGGGATTCGAGTGATGTGGACCGAGGATATGCCTTGGCGACAACTTTCGGAAGGTGAACGATGGAGTCCTGAATGCCGTTCGGACGGTCACGGGAAATAATTCGGCAAATTATCTCCTTTCGGTCGAATTCGGCGGTTTCAAAGCGTTTGTCGGACCGCGTGCTGCTTCCACTGCCTGAACCGGTCGTCCATAATGAGCCGGCCCTAGAACCATCGGTAGCTGGTCCATGAGTCGTTGGAGCGGCGTTGTTGGCAATCGATAATCAATTCAAAACGAATGGCCCGGGCCGGGACGCATCAGAAATGTCGAGTTCGACAAATGATAAACCGACATTAAAACGGGATGTCGGCCTGATTTCGCTCACCCTGATTGCCGCAGGTGGCATCCTCGGTTCGGGTTGGCTGTTCTCCCCCTTGTTGACGGCCCAGGAAGCTGGCCCTGCTTCGATTATCTCTTGGGTGATTGGCGCCTTTGCCATGTTGATGGTGGCCCTCTGTTTTGCAGAAGTTTCCAGCGTGTTGCCGGTGGCGGGTGGAATCGCCAGGATACCCCGTTACACGCACGGTGACATTACGGCGGCTGTGATCGGTTGGACGGCCTGGGTCGGCTATTGCACGCAGGCACCGATCGAGGTTTCCGTCGTTTTGCGTTACGCAGCGCAGACGTTCCCCTGGCTCATCAGCGAAACCGGCGGAACCGCCATGGCGCATTCGGACAATGCCGAACTCAGTTTGCTCGGATTTGCCGTGGCGGGGGGCCTGTTGATCGTATTTGTCCTGATCAATGCGATCGGTGCGGCCGCTTTTGCGCGGGCCAACTCGGCCATCACCTGGTTGAAATTTGCCGTACCGATGGTGATTGCCGTGGTGTTTATTGCCAGTCGATTTGATACTGCGAATTTTTCCCAGACGGCCGAATTCGCACCTTATGGCTGGCACGGCATTTTTTCTGCCGTTTCCGCCGGCGGGATCGTATTTGCCCTGATCGGATTCCGGCACGCTATCGATATGGCAGGCGAAACGCGGAATCCTTCCAGGAATGTACCGTTGGCGCTGATCTTTGGACTGTTGATCCCTCTGGTCATCTACATCATTCTGCAAGTTGCGTTCATTGGTGCGCTCGACCCTGCTGAATTGAAAAATGGCTGGGCCAAGGTTGAATCTGCACACGGACTCGGACCGCTTGCTGCGCTATCAGCCTCGTTGGGAATCAGTTGGTTGACGGCGGTAATCTATGGCGGCGCCCTGATCGGACCGGCTGGCGGAGCGTTGGTGGCTACGGGTTCCAATGCCCGGCTCGCATTCGGGTTGGCACGTAACCATTTCCTGCCGGCGCTGTTTGAAAAATTATCGAAAAGAGGTATTCCCGTTTCTTCCCTGGTGTTGAATTTTATCATCGGGTTTGCGCTGATTATGGCACTTTCGTTCAAGAATATTGTCACGATCAATTCGGCTGCGATTGTCTTGTCCTTTTCGATTGGACCGGTTGCGGTACTCGCCTTGCGGCGACAGATGCCGAATGCCAAAAAAAGATTCCGAATTCCGATGCCAAGGTTGACCGCGGTTTTAGGGTTTACGGTCTCCGCATTGATTGTCTATTGGAGCAACCTGACAAGCATGTTGGTGCTGTTGGTCATTGTGGTGGCCTCCTTGCTTACCTTGTTCATCAAACGTTTGCTGGTCGATCACAAACCTTGGTCGTCGTTTGATTTCCGCGAAGCTATCTGGCTGGTGCCCTTTCTGGGTAGTCTGACGCTGTTTTCCTGGTTGGGAAATTACGGTGGATTGAAATTGATCCCATTTGGTTGGGACATGCTGCTGCTGGTCATCGTGACAATCGGCAATTTTTTCATTGCCAACTGGTGCGCCCTGAGCGTTGACAAGGCAGCCCGCTACCGTGAGGCCCACAAGCCGGTCGGTGGCTTGGATAGGGATATGCCGCCGTAAGACGTTTTCCAAAGGTTATCGGTGGCCCTCGTCTCGGTGCGGCCGGGTTGCCCCTGAGAGACGTTCCAAAAGTTCAAAAACCTCCTATACAGCGGCGGGAATTGCCGTTTCTCCGGGTTCCAGATTTGGGTAACATGGTGTCCTTATCAATCAACGGTTTCTCGGTGGTATGAATAAGCAGACGCTGATCTATCGATTCCTGGTCGTAGGGACACTGTTCCTGTCCGTCGTGGCGGATCCTGGTTGCTGGTGCGCCAAAGAAGCGAAAGGTGCCGAGAACAAGCCCGTTGAAGAAATCGAAACGGAATACGAAGAAGCCGTTGTCGTCAGGAAACAAAAAGTTCATCGCAAAAGCGTATTTTTCGAGCGGGATACAGGAGCCGCCACATCCATGGCCTTGAATGGCCAATGGGTTCCTCTCGGTCGAGGGCATCGACTGCCCAACGGATTGCTGGCGCCACTGATCACCTGAATCTGCGTTGTCTTTGTTGTCGGAGCTTTTTGTTGCCAATGGCTCACACCCCGCGGTTTTCCTGTAAGAAAATAGTTGCCAACCGCATTCGAGCCGGCCATTTCGCGTCACCTTTTGTGGCGAAACTGATTATCACTTGGAGGTAGTTGAGAACATGTCAGACCAGGGCCTGGAACGTACCGGTAGATTTTGTGGTGGTTTAATTGACGATATTAAGCGGCGCAAACCGTACTATTGGGACGACTACAAAGAAGGTTTCAGCACGAAAGTGTTGGCCTCGACCATTTTTTTGTATTTCGCATGCCTGGCCAACGCGGTGGCGTTCGGGCTACTGACCTCGGTGGCGACGGGCGGGGAAATCGGCACGACCGAAATGTTGGTGGTGACGGCAATCGGTGGTATCTCGTTTGCCATTTTCTCCGGGCAACCGTTGACGATTTTGGGGGGAACGGGGCCGATTGTTATTTTTACCGGCCTGTTGTACCTCGCCTGTAAATCGTTTGATATCCCGTTCCTGCCCACGTATGCGTGGGTCGGTGTCTGGTCGGGGATCATGCTGATCATTTGTGCCGTCACTGATCTCAGTTATCTGATGAAGTACTTTACGCGTTTTACGGATGAGATTTTTGCGGCGTTGGTGGCACTGATCTTTATCGTGGAAGCCCTGAAGGACGTTTACCACGCTTTTACGGATCCTTTGCCCGGTCAAAGCCAGGTATCGCTGGATACAGCGTTCCTGACCTTGATTCTGGCTCTGGGAACGTTTTCTATCGCTCGTAACCTCCGCGCCTTTCGCAATAGCCATTACCTCCGCTGGACCATTCGTGAATTCCTGGCTGATTTCGGTCCCTCGATCGCAATTGGCGCCATGACGGTGGTAGCTGTCTATTTCGGTGCCCTGTCAGCCAATTTGGATCTGTTCGGCTGGATCATGAGCATCGGTACTCCGGAAGGGGTTCAGTTGAAAACCGCCGGTGTGCCCGAAACGTTCGGCCCATCGGTGGATCGCCCCTGGCTGATTGACATGTTCGCCGTGCCCACCTGGGTCTGGTTCGGTTCGATCGTGCCCGCTTTCATGGCGACGATTTTGCTCTACCTGGACCAGAACATCACGACCCGTCTGGTCAACTCACCCGTCAATAAATTGAAAAAGGGTGCTGGCTATCACCTTGATTTGATGGTGGTCGGTTTGATCACCCTCGTCGGCTCTGTATTTGGTTTACCCTGGATGGTTGCCGCCACGGTTCACGCGTTGAACCACGTGAAAAGCCTGGCGACCACCGAGGTGGTCAAAGAAGGTGGTGAACGGAAAGAAAAGATCAAGTCGGTTCGTGAAAATCGTGTCTCGGCGCTGCTGGTCCACCTGTTGATTGGACTTTCGCTGTTGATGTTGCCGATCGTGAACCTGATTCCGAATGCCGTGCTGTTTGGTTTATTCCTGTACATGGGCTTCACCACATTAGGCGGTAATGACTTTTTCGATCGGGTGCGATTGTGGGTCACGGATCCGGCGCTCTACCCGAAAACGCACTACATCCGGAAAGTCCCGATGCGGACTATCCACATGTTTACCGCGTTGCAGTTTGGCGGTTTGGCAGCCCTGTGGATTTTGAAGATGACCAAAATTCAAGGTTTTCCATTGGGGATCCTGTTCCCGCTGCTGATCGCACTGCTGGTTCCCTTCCGGATGTCGTTCACCAAATTCTTTGATGCGAAAGATCTTGAAATTCTCGACTCGGAAGAGGACGAGGAAGCCATCGAGCAACAAGACTTGCATCCATAATAGGGATGAGGCCATCGGAGGTACGCTCCCCGCACTGGCGGGGAGCAGTTTCCTCCATTTCAACTCGCTGCGGGAAGTTCCCCACTGGCTGGTTAACGCAGAACCCTTGGGTTGTCGTTTGCGCCGTGTGCCGGGCCCGGCGCTGACATAAACCCGCTTTCCGGACTGCTTGACAAGTCCTTGCGGTCTCCTTCTGATGGTCCTGTCGATAGGGGTTCGCGTTCACTCTCGGATGGTGCGACGCTTGTGCCGGGGGAAACCGGTTGACCCATTCCATATGCGGGATTTTTTGGAGACACAAAAATGAGACTGTTTCTTGCGAGTCTGGCCCTGTTGATCGCTTCGTTTTCCGCAAAACCAGGCATGACCCAACAGGTAGAATCAGCCAGGATGGGTTGTGGCGAAATGACCTTTGATACCGTGCCGGGTTGGGGACTTCGGCCCGATGGAAAATCGGCATTGGGACCGACCCATGGTGGTGTCGTGGTGGACAAAGCGGGCAATATCTATGTCAGTGCCAACAAGGGGGTCGTCGTTTTTTCACCCGATGGTCAGGTGGTCCATACTTACCTGGGACCGGATTACACCGAGCTGCACGATATGGAAATCCGTGATGAAGAGGGCGAGGAGTATATCTATGGCGCCCGGAACAACGCTGCTGAGGGAATCAAGTTCAAAATTCGCGGTGGCGACATTGTCTTGAGACTTCCTTATCCGGAGGAATCGGGCCTCGGTCTGGAAAAATTCAGCCCGACCGCAATCACGGTGGCTCCCAACGGAGATATTTACCTGTCCAACGGGTATGCCAGCAATCATATTTTCCGGTTCGACAAGGATGGGAAATACGTCAGCCATTTCGGGAAAAAGGGGAATGGCATGAAAGAATTCAACACGGCCCACGGGATGACGCTCGATACCCGGTATGATCCGCCGCGGTTGTTGATCTGCGACCGCAATCATGCCCCCAAGGGGCGGCTGTTGCATTATGGTCTGGATGGTGAATTTATGGAGGAAGTCATCACGGGACTCGGCATGCCCACGTCGGTTGCGATCCAGGGCGACTTTGTGGCGGTGCCCGATTTGCATGGTCGGTTGGTGATTCTCGACAAGAGTAATACGATCATGGCCGTCCTGGGACACAACCCGGATCCGAAAACCCGGGTCAATTTCAATGTGCCCCAGAGCAAGTGGATTGAAGGGATCTTCAACGGTACGCACGGCTCTTACTGGGACGCCGAAGGGAACCTGTACGTGCAGGATTGGAATGTTGACGGGCGGATCATGAAACTGGTTCGCGTCAGTCCGCAAGCAGGCGGCTAACGCTCAGCTGCCATTATTTCGGGCGTGCGCGGCTCTTGAAATAACGGGTCAGCGTAACGGCCAACAGGCGCGTCTCCTGTTCGGTCAACAGGCGGGTTCGCAGCGTAATCAGGTACTCGACCTTTGGGTCGAAACCACGCAATTCTGATTTGACCTCACGGTCGGTCAGGGGGATGATTTCCGGGTCCCAGCTTAACTCGACATCGCCGTACCCCATCGTGTTCTGACTGTAGACTGCCGTGACGCCGTCCAGGGTTTGCAGCTGGTCGGCCAGCCACCGAGCCCGGCGATTCCATTGCTCTATCTCGACGTCGTAATCGGAGCGGACAAAACGTTCGAGCGCGGTAACCAGTCCGATCACTTCTTCTTTGCCGACTTTCATACCGCGACCAATATGATTGTGGGGATAAGCGTTCAGCCGGGCAGCTTCGATCCATCTTTTTCGGCCGGCCAGAATTCCGGTGGACTGGGGTCCGCCAATCCCCTTGCCGCCACTGATCGCCACTAGGTCGGCACCCAGTTTCAGGAAACGGGTCAGGTTTCGTTTCGGGGGAATATCCGAAGCCATATCGATGATGACAGGAACCTTTTTTTTGTTGGCAAACTCGATCAGTTCCTCTGGCAGAATAACCTCCGGTCCAACGGCCTGGGCCGTACGAGCCGGTAGGGGAGGCGCAAACACATCCTGTTTTTCCACGATCGCCAATCCGGCGATCAAAGCTGTGTTGGGCCCAACCCGCCGGGAAAGGTCCTGCCGGTCAGCCGCCTCGACAATCGTGGCCCCGGCGCAGCGATAAGCCCGGTCGTATTCGAAACGGTGTCCATGCGGGATCAGGCATTCATTCGGTTGCCAATCGACCTGCGGCAACGATTCAATTCGTTGCGGATCGGTGCCTGTTAAACAGCCTGCGGCGGCCAGGATCATGGCCGAGAAACCCCCGGCTGTGATCATCGCGTCTTCGGCCCCTATTAATTCGGCCACACGTTTGCCAGCAGCCAGGTTCAACTCGTGCATGTCGACCAGGAATTCGTTCGCCTCGTTCATCGCCGCCTGGACGGAGGGTGCGACCCGATTGCCTCCCAGCCGGGTAATATGTTCGTGGGCCCCGAGATGGGGTTGGACCTGGAGCAAACGCGTATAGATGTTGTCCTTCAAGCGGTCATTCAGTTGCTGCGGCGAAAGGGGCGCCGCCGGTTCGTCCTGCGGGAGACACGTGCCACCTTGAGCCACCTGATTGACCTGTCCAAGGACTCCACTGGCGATGCCAATTTTCAAGAGGTTTCTACGACTGACCATCGGAGGATTCCAGCTGACTGGAGTTTTGGTGCATGTTGACAGGTTTCTATTTTAGGGGAGATCAAAATCGCAGAGCAAATGAAAGGCGTGAATTTTTACAGGGAAAGGGTAGATGCGACGTGATCCAGCCGTTGGACACCTTTCGAGCCGTTTTCAGTGACCGTTGCCGACCGTGGCAATGACTTCTATTTCACAGCGGGCGTTGAAGGCCAGTCCGCTGCCGGCAAAAGCACTGCGAGCTGGCTTCTTGTTCGGGAAGTATTCGACGTAAACTTCGTTCAAGGCAGGCCATTCGGCGATGTCGGCCAACATCACGGTGACTTTGACGACTCGATCCAAAGAAGAATCATTCGCTTCCAACACCGCTTTGATGTTCTCCAAGGTCTGTCGCGTCTCTCCCTGGATGCCGCCTTCGGCTAATTCGGTCGTGCCGGGTAGTGTTCCGATCTGGCCGGACAAATAGAGCATGTTGTCGACACGCACCGCTTCGGAAAAGGGCAGATTAAGTGCCGCCATTTCGGGCGAGATGAGGTACTCGACCTCCGGTTCTTGTTTTGTCCTGCGCGCATCGGCGGGCGAGTTGGGTTGGCAGCCAGCAAACGATAGGCAAAACAGGGTGAAACCTGCCACGCCGATCAGAGCAAACTGGTTTTTTGGGGCAGTTCGTTTCACGTTTCATGTTCTCCGGAAGTCATGGTTCGGCCGTTCGCCCAGGGCAAATTTTGCGACCGTGGTTGGTACGTGGACCATTCTAGAGGGTGCGATCTAGCTTGTCGCAGGGAATACAGGTCGCTTCCCTCGATTTTTTGGCAGGTTGGGACAGGGTTCCTGCAGGTGCACAGAAAAAGGCGATCATCGGCTGTGGCGAACTAGTTCAGACGGTTATTAACAGTTGTTTTATCCATCGGCCATGCGATGCGTCGGAACGGGACGTCCTGGACGAAAACTTTGCAGAGCCGAGATGGCCACCGCAACGTTCCCCTGTTGGCCGGTTTGTTGGACGGTCGAACGTACACGATCAGCCAGGCGTTCCGGATCGATCGCCACCCGGGCGTTAATCACCAGTTGCGCTTGGGTAACCTGGGCTCCTGAGGGGAGGGACAAAGTCGGCTCGGATCCGCTGCTGACCAGATTGGCGACCGTATAGAAACCTTCGGACATCCCAATCACCTTGAGGTGAGCCGTTTCCGCGCCGGCCTGGTCAAACTCATCCTGGAGTCGTTTCAACAGGGTCACCAGCCATTGATCCAGGTCGAACGGTTTGTCGGCGACGAGTCCTACCTGACAGTTCAGCCAGCCGAGTTCCGCTTCACCGGCGGCGTAAACCTCGTAATCGATATCTAAAACTCGCTGCCCGAAATGGCCACGCTGTTCCAACCAGGTGCAAAGTCCTTCAAAACCGTCCCCCGTTTTTGCGGAGATCCGCAGGACCGGACGTTCTTCAAATTGCTCTTCGATCAAGGTGGTCAATTCGGTCACCTCCTCTTCGGAGAGTTCATCAATCCGGTTGAGGAGCACAAAATCGGCTTCTTCCAGCTGCTTGCGAAAAATGTAATTCGCCTGGGGTGAAAAGCCCCCTCGTTTTTTACCTGACAGGATTCTTGCTCCATGGCTCGGTTTCAGGATGACACCATAAGGCGCAATATCGAGCGGCTGGGAATAAATGTCCTGCAAAGGACGGATCACCGTGGCCACCAGGTCGGTACAACTGCCGACCGGTTCGGCCAGAATCACGTCGGGACGCTGGTCCTCGCCCAATTTCTCGACAGTGTCTGTCAATTCGTTGAAATTGCAACAAAAACAGGAGCCGGCCACTTCTCCAACCTGGAAGCCCTGGGAGCGAAGGGTATGGGTGTCCACCAGGTCAGAAGCCTGGTCATTGGTGACGATGATGATGTTCTTTCCCTGAGAGCGATAATGGTTTGCCAAACGACCGACGGTGGTCGTTTTACCGGCTCCCAGGAAGCCGCCAATCATGATGAAACGGGGGTTGGTCTGCATCTTGTTGGTTTCTCGGCAGTTGGAGGAGGATGACAACGTGTCGGGCCCAGTTTCATGTTGGGCCAAATATTCGCTGGCCAGGAGAAACGTCCCTGCTCCCATCGCCATTCCGATTGTAAATTGCCCCTTCTCCAGCGAATAGGCCAAGCCGGTAGAGGGCACCATTTTTACCCATGTCTGTGGCAACGCCGGCCTGTTTGAAACTGAACGCCTGTTTCGAATCAGGATCGATCTGGCTGGCCGCTGCGCCTGAATTGGTGACAACAAATCAGACGAGCGGGCGCCAGCCGACGGATAGAGAAGCGGCAAACTGACCGGTTCGGTGTGGTTCCATCGGGCCGGGAGGCCGGCCACTTCTGCCTGCTTGCTAGCGGGCGCGGGCCAAAGGGTGGCCGCCACATGGGGCGGTAGATGAGAAAGGGTAAGCGATGGTGACCAACGAACCATGGAAGGCTTTCCACATCCTTTCGCACCGGGAGAGGTCGACCGGGAACGGGCAATTCGTTCGAAGGAAGCTAGAAAAACGGAACACCCTAAGGAAAAAAAGAGCCCCCTGTCAAATGTTAGACAAAATTAAGGCGGTAATAAGGGACGTCGGAATACTCCGATAATACGACCTAAAACACTTGGATATTGAAAAACGGGGGAAAACATGAATAATGGAGGGAAATCAGACCGTGTTCCTACCTTGGTCGACCCATCTTTTCCTTTCTACTACTTTAGGGACCTGCCAGATGAACGTGTTTGCAAGAAATACCGGGAAACGACCCGTCGGCTTTACGTTAGTTGAACTCTTGGTGGTGATCGCGATCATCGGGATCCTGATCGGTATGCTGTTGCCCGCAGTCCAGCAGATTCGGGAATCGGCTCGCAGGACAGAGTGCCTGAACCGGATGCGACAGGTGGGGCTGGCCTCAATGATGTTCCACGATTCGTTTGAGGCGTTTCCCCCGGCACGACTGTTTCCAAAAAAGGTTTCCTCCCCGCCTTTTGACAAGGGCCTTGATGAGCCTTCCTGGTTGGTGCGAATCCTCCCCTACATGGAACAAACGAATTTTTACAAGCGGTGGGATCTTTCCACTTCCTATGACGAACATGCGGATGAAGTGAAAAACCAGGTGGTCGAGACGTTCCTCTGTCCTTCCCGTCGGTCAGCCGAAAACGCCGTGGCACCGCCGCAAACGGCCGAGGTGCCCATTAAACTCCCCTGTGGCTGTGGCGGCTGGATTAAGATTGAGGTTGTCGGCGGGGCGACGGGAGATTTCGCCGGAAACCATGGCGACCTGTCTCCTGGGTCAATCGGCAAAGAGACCGATTACTACTACGGTGGGAACGGGACCGGTGTCATTATCACTTCCCAGGCAAAAGAGAGTTTTACGGGTAAGTTGGACTGGATCAACAAGATCGGGTTCCAAAGCATTACCGACGGGAGCAGCAACACGGCGCTGGCTGGGGAATTGCATGTTTTCCGTGATCAGCTGAATCAGACCCCTTATAATGGCCCGATTTACAACGGCGAAAACTGTGCCGCTTTCTCGCGCGTCGGTGGGCCCGGCGTTCCCATTCTCAGCCGCTCCGAAGAACCAGTTTCCGACGTGCTTGGCTTTGGCAGTTGGCATCCTCAATTGTGTAATTTTGTCTACGCCGACGGGAGTACCCACTCCCTCCGCAACTCGACCGACACCGTCACTCTGGGGCAACTCTGCAACCGTGCCGATGGCGGTGAAATCATTGTCGAGGATCCCAACGATTAAAGTGAGCCGAGAGATGGGGAATCATCAAAAAGTATGGAATCTGGCAGCCGACCTGCCGATACATGCTGAGACGGCTGAATCGTTGATTCCACTTTCTGGACTAGGTTTCTGATGGGTTTCAAGCGACTAATCTTACTTGCTTTGTTCACGATGGCGGTCGGATGCGGATCGGACCATCTCCCCACCCACCCGATTCAGGGTCAATTGCGATTTCCGGATGGAACCGCGCCGAAGATGGGGACCATTGAACTTTTCAATGCGGAACACAAACTCAACGCGCGTGGGAAAATTCAAAGTGACGGCTCGTTCACCGTGGGGACGTACGAGCAGGGGGATGGCGCCGTTGCGGGAAAACATTCAGTAGCGATCATCCAGTTGATGGCGCATTCACTCAGGGCCAAACGCGAAGTTGTGATCGAAGTCGATGAGTCCGAAGGTGATGCGGGGCACGACCACGACCATGACCAGGATGAGGAACCGAGCGACATGGAAATGGTCCATCCAAGGTACGCTGATTACCGGACTTCTGATCTGTCCGTTGAAATCAAGCCTGGCAATAACGAAATTACGCTGGAATTGGATCATCGGTAGAGAACCGTTTCAGGTCGTCTCCGCCTTGTCCTAAATCATTCTCCCTGGGGATTGATTTTCTCTTCCAGGGCTTCCAGTTTTTCCATGATCAAACGGTTCTGTCGGGTCAACTCTTTGAAACGTTCGGCCGGTGTCTCGGGCTGGCCAGATCTCAGGTGACGGACAAGGGTGCTGAGCAAAGCACCCGCAAAAGTTGCAAACAGACCAATCCCGACGCACATGATCAGAACCGCGAATAAACGCCCTCCGTTGGTTACGGGATAAAAATCGCCATAGCCGACCGTGGAAGTCGTTACGACTGCCCACCAGGCAACGTCTTCGGCGTTGGTCAGATTGGCGTGGGGCGATTGTTGTTCGTAGTGCAAAACTCCAATGCAGGAGCCCACTATGATCAGGCAACCGATCAGCGTCGTGACCGTGACAGTCGATGCGATACTATCTTCCACGACGACTTTGGTCAGAATGCGGAAGGAACGGATCACCATCAACACACGGACAAGGCGAGCAATACGCAGGAAACGGAGTGCCGGCAGAGCCGGTATGGACGATGCCAAATCGAGGATGCCCCAGGTAAAGATATATTTCAGTCGATTCTCAGCGCGGAAGATGCAACGGATATAGTCGGTAAAAAAGAGAAAGCAAAAAAAGTAATCAACCAGCTCCAGTAATCGTCTCGTTTCCCCCTGTGGCTGGAAAAACATCTGCCAGAGCAACAGTGCTATGGAACAGATCGCGATGACCGAGATAAACAGATCGTAAATCTGCAGCGGGTACCGGGTAGCAAAATCGCGAGGCAGTTTATGAATCTTGATCATGTTTTCATATAACCGGATATCAATGGAGCAACGGGAGGATGTCTTTCGGGTCTTGGGCGAGATGGTGTCGGTTAGAAGAACGTTGTTCTGTCAATTCGCGCAGCCCAATTCCAGGATTTTTCGAGGTGTCCACTCACTTCCCATCGGTATCGAAACGGTTCCGACATGCGCGAAGCAAGAAAAACGGATTCTATTTTAAACCGATCGGTCCTCGAATTGCCGGTTAAATTGTAGGGCATCCGAAAATTCAGGAAGGAGTGCCTGATTCTGAATTCTGTACCGAATCGCCGGGGTTCTTGGTTGCCGCATGGTTTTGGCCTCGCAGATGGTACAGCAGTATCGACCGTCCGGTTGCGGCGCGGTAGATGATTTCGATCAGGTAGGATAGGACAACCATGCCGACCAGGACGAACACTTGCCATGACTGGCCGGCCGTCATCAAGGTCTGACCCATCAGAGCGATCAGAGCGATGCCGCAGGCCAGGACACCCAACAACGAAAAGACCCAGCCCCCACCCGTTTCACGGCGCTGTTTGCAATTGGCAACGTTGACGGCGAGAAAGATCAACAGGAACCCGGCACTTCCCATGGTAGCAATCGCTTCCAAGGGGACAAAATTACCGACGATCAGGGTAAACACCGCGAAGATAAGCATCCCTTCCAGCGGTTGGCCGTGAAAATCGCGTTCCAGTTCACTGGGTAGTTCGCCCGTCTTGGCGATCAGAAAGGTCAATCGTCCCGAACCGTAAAAGGTGGCATTGATGGCGGACGACGTCGCCAACATCGCCGCAATCGCGATCATGATGCCCCCCCAGGGTCCCATGAAGGCATTGGCTGCCAACGAGAGCGTGGCATCGGGCTCGGCAGCGATCGTTGAGAATTCAAGATGACCTACACAAACTGCCGTGATCAGGACATAAATGACGATCGTGGCCGCGACACCACCCAGGTAGGCAATCGGCAGCGAACGCTTTGGGTTACGCATGGAGTTGGAAGCATTGGCAATCAGTTCAAATCCCTCGTAGTTCAGAAAGATAACCATCGCTCCGGCGACCAGTGTGACTGGACCGACCCATGTATCGGGTGCCATGCGACTCCACTCGACCGGTGTCATCAGGCCGATGACCACAAAGATTGCGAGCAAGATCAGTTTCAGGGCATTAAAAAGATTCTCGGATTTGATGGCAATATTGGCGCCGAACCAGTTGATGACAGCCAGGATTACAATCACGGCTGACAACAGGATATGTTTCCAGAACTCATAGTCTTCTTTGGGAAAAAAATGGGCCCCGTAGGCACCAAAAGCATAAGCGTATACGGCCAGCAGGATAACGTAGGAAAGACAGAGCAAAATGTTCAAGGCCCCGGTCGTCACGCCCGTTCCGAAAGCGATATTGAGAAACTCGACAGTGCCCCCTTCGCTCGGGTAACGGAGACTGAGTCGCCAATAGGAGAAGGCAGTCAGAAACGCGACGATACCGGCCACGACAAAGGCGATGGGGGCGGCTCCCTTGGTCAATTCGACCGTCAATCCAGTGACCGCGAAGATACCGCCACCGACCATGCCGCCGATACCGATGGAAAGAGCTGAAAAGGTACCGATCTTTGATTCCGACATCAAATTCAATCCTGTTAAACCCGTTGTGGCCGCAAGCCGCAAAACGGGTGGGGTTGGGAAGGGGAAGTGTCAGTGACGGACCGAACCGACGGGTCAGCTGCCCGGGGGGGGTGTTTTCGGCACTCGCTGGAAAACGGGCGGTTCCGACGGGGGACGGTCTGAAATTGTGGTGGTATTTTGCGCCCTTGTCAAATGTTGGCCTCGGTTTTTACCCTGTGCCCAGCCGGTGGTAAACAAGCATCACGTTTCGGCGCGAAAAACCATGACAGCGCAAGAAAAAAGGCCGGTGCCAGCAGGTGGTTTTGGCAACGGCCTCTGTTCGGGGAACGGTCCTCTTTGATTTCCCTACCAATCGTTCCAGTTGCGGGGACAGGATTTGAACCTGCGACCTCGAGGTTATGAGCCTCGCGAGCTACCGGGCTGCTCCACCCCGCAAAAGCATTGTAGCCAACGAATACCTGCTTGTAAGGGCTAATGCAGAAAATTTGTCGCTGGCACGGTGCCGGCGGAAAATCCGGCTTTGAATCGGGTCCGCCCCACGTTGGTTTGGCGATCCGGGGCCGGTCATGGGCGCCGGGCTTGAGAAGGCTGGTCAGGCAGACGTAGTTGGCGTTGAAGTTCAAAACCAGCCACTGCCACCGAACTGGCCAGGTTCAGGCTGCGGACCTGTGAACCAGTAGGGATCCGTAACAGACGTTCCTGGTTCGGTTCGGTTAACGAAGGGGGTAACCCGGCGGTTTCACTTCCGAAGACAAGACAGTCTCCGCGTTGAAAATTGACCGCTGTATAGTCATTCTTTCCGAAACGGGAAAAATAGAAAAACCGATTGCCCGGGCCGATGCGCTCCTGTAAATCGTCCCAGGTATTGGCAATTTCCCACTCCAGGTGTTGCCAGTAATCGAGGCCAGCGCGACGCAGGGTTTTTTCGTCCATTCGGAAACCGAGCGGTCGAACCAGCCATAACTTGGCGGAAAGGGCAAGACACGTTCTGCCCACGGCGCCCGTGTTCGGTGGAATCTCCGGCTGAAAAAGCACTATGTGAAGGTTGGGTTCGTATTTCACGTCCACCTATCCACGATCATAACGTTGACGAATCATCCTGTTTTGTGAGATTCTGACATTGTAAAACAATTGTGTTTGAGGAAAATCGAAGCTCGCGACAAAAACGATACTTTCTGCAAGGTGAGCCGCGACATGGTGAATATCACGAGAAATCCGACCCGCGAGGTCAGGATTGGGTCCGTTTCTATTGGAAATGGTCACCGTATCGCTGTGCAGTCGATGACGGCCACCAAGACCAGCGACATCGATGCGACGGTAGCGCTCGTGCATTTATTGGAGCAGGCCGGGGCCGATGTCGTTCGCATTGCCGTCGATAGTAAAAAAGACGCCGAGGCCTTGGCCGAAATTCGCAAACAGACAGCGGCCAACCTGAGCGTGGATTTGCAGGAAAATTATCGCCTCGTGTCACAAGTGGCGCCCCATGTCGACAAGGTCCGTTACAATCCTGGGCATCTTTACCACCATGAAAAAGATAAACCTTGGCAGGAAAAAGTCGAACTGATTGCCGCGACGGCGAGAGACCATGATTGCGCCATCCGTGTCGGCGTCAATTGTGGCAGCGTTGACCCGGCTCAAAAAGAGAAATTTGACCCAGCTGACTCAATCACACCGATGCTGGAAAGTGCCTGGGACCACTGCCGTTATCTGGATTCGATTCAGTTCGAACGGTTTTGTGTCTCGTTAAAAGATTCCGATCCGGCCAAGGTGGTAGAAGTCAATCAACGGTTTGCCGATCGCCGTCCCGATATTCCACTGCACCTGGGTGTTACCGAAGCGGGTTTGCCGCCGGAAGGTGTGATCAAGACAAGAATTGCTTTTGAACAGCTTATCGGTCGCGGCATTGGGGATACGGTTCGCGTTAGCTTGACCGTACCGAATTCAGAGAAAGGACAGGAAATTCAAGCGGGGCGCGAGATCCTGCAGGATATCCACGAGGGGCGAGTCCGATCCGTGGTGAGCCTGAACGAAAACGGCATCAACATTATTTCCTGTCCCAGTTGTTCCAGGGTGGAAAACGAGGCCTTTGTCGAGCTGGCGCAAAACGTCAAGCAGATGACTGCCTATGCCGCCGAGCATGCCATCACGATTGCCGTGATGGGTTGTCGCGTAAACGGCCCTGGAGAAACGGATGACGCCGATTTGGGTCTGTGGTGTGGCCCTAATTACGTCAACCTGAAAAAGGGAACCACGGCCCTGGGCGCATTCGGTTACGACGAAATCCTGGTTCGCCTGAAACAAGAACTTGACCTGTTGATCGCCGATTCAACTGGTTAAACGGGAAAGTTTACCCGAATCGCCATCCGCTTGGCAAAAACTTGTGCGGACGGTTTATTTTGCCGTCAACAATCCGCCCGAATGCGGCTAACCTGAAAAGAAATTGAATTGCGAACCCGGTAAGCCAGGCGTTCTGGACCATGATCAACACCCTCTATTTACCTGAATTGCGAGAGATGCTCGCCGCCGACAATTCGGATGAATTGGGTGAATTCTGCATCGCCTTGCACCCGGCTCGGACGGCCGAATTCATGGAAGGATTGTCGGCTGACGAGACTTGGCTCGTCCTCTCCTATACCGACAGTCAGAATCGGGTGCAAATCTTCTCCTATTTCTCCACCGAGAAACAGGAAGAAATCATCACGACCCAGGACCGTGAAACCGTTTCGTTACTGGTTGCTGAAATGGCACCCGACGATCGGGCGGACCTTCTGCAGGATCTGGAAACCCATTTGCTGGAAGATCTATTGAACCGGATCCCCGCCGAGGAACGCAGGGACTACTTGCGGCTCAGTCAGTATCCGGAGGGGACCGCTGGCGCGGTCATGACATCGGAATTCGCCAAACTGGACGCCAACCTGACCATCGAACAGGCGATTCATGAAATCGGGCGGCAATCCGAAGAATACGAAACGATCTACTACCTGTACGTTTTGGACGGCGAAGACCATCTGCTGGGTTTGGTTTCAGCACGCCAATTGCTGGAAGGCATGCGCAAGCCGGCGACCAAGCTGTTGGACATCATGGAAACCGACCTGGTCACCTGCGCTCCATTGGAAGATCAGGAGGATGTCGTTGATAAGGTTGCTCGTATGGACTTGTTGGCGATCCCGGTGGTGGAAGATGAACGGAAGATGCTGGGCATCATTACCCATGACGATATCATCGATGTGGTACAGGAAGAAGCGACGGAGGATGCCCACCAAATGGGTGCCGTTAACCCGCTGGACGAGACCTACCTGCGGACTTCCGTATTGACCCTCAGCTGGAAACGGGGAATCTGGCTGATGATCCTTTTTTTCTTTGCGCTACTGACAGCGTTTGCGCTGGAACTCTACGATCGTAATTTGACCCGTTGGGTCTGGCTGGTCCCTTTTATCCCTTTGGTGATTAGCAGTGGTGGCAACTCGGGCAGTCAGTCAGCGACGTTGATCATCACCGCTTTATCCCGGGGCCATATTTCACTTCAGGATTGGTCGCAAGTTATCTTTCGTGAGCTCCTGATGGGCTTGCTGTTGGGAACCGGTCTGGGCATCTTGGGATACTGTGTCGCCCAGTTTTTCCCCGGTGTGGACAGCCTGCAGGCCGCCCTGGTCGTGCCAGTGACGCTGCTACTCGTTGTGATTGCAGGGACGCTGACAGGATCGATCCTGCCACTGCTGTTTGAACGTCTGGGTCTCGATCCGGCCATGATGAGCAACCCGTTTGTGGCGGGGATTATCGACATCCTGGGTATCGTGATTTACATGAATGTCGCGATCTGGTTTCTTGGCGTACCGCCGGCAAACTAGACTGCCAGGCTGGCCGGAGGCGGTTCAATTTTGGACGTCGAATTGGCGGCAGTCGTCCCATCCTGTTTTTCACTCGATTCACCATCGGCTGGAACCGCGCTTGGTTGATCCAATTGGGGCCGATCTGTTTCTGGTAAAAAATTGATGTTGGGCCGTTGCGGTAACGGGTTGTTCGGCAACAGCGGTGAAGCGGGTTCGGAGGTGATAGGTTGAACCAGTTGCTGGCGATCGAGCTGCAACGCTTCCAGATTGGTCCCGGCTATGACGTAGAACCAGGCGCCATATCGTTCATTGAGTGCTTTTACCCGTTTCTTCCCTTCCATAACGCGTTGTTCGAATTCGGCCTGTTCATCTTCAAAGCGGGTCAGGGAGAGCTCATAGGCGGCCGTAGCTTCCTCGTAGGCCGTCAACTGCATTTTGTATTTCTCAAATGTCGGATCTGTTTTATCGACGTCTTCGTCGGTATTATCTTTGGCCTTTTCCGATTCCACATCGGTGGTAGTCGTCCCGTCTGTTTCATTCGGATCGCTCACCGCCCCTGGATAACCGTCGGGTGGAACCGGTTTGACCGGGGGTGTCGGCTTGACCGGTTTGTCGGCCAGCAACGATTCGTCAAAATTGACGCGAATCATCAGGAAACGATTGTCGACCGGGTCTCCGGCGGGAGTGTCCGGTCCCTTAACTTCTGTTGCCACGGCATTGCCGGAAGGGTTGTCGGTGCGGACTGGTTCTCCATCAGCTAGGGGGACACCGATTTCAATAGCGGTTTCCTCGCCGACTATCGGTTTGCCGAATTGAACGGAGTAGACAACCCCTTTGTCGGTGCCAAGCGACATCTCGCCCGTTTCTGAAACCAGCATTAAATCGTCGGCACCCTGAGGGCCGGGCGCCAGGTTGAAACCGTATTCCTTCAACTCGAACTGAACCTGATTGATCAGGTTTTGCAGTTCCGGCCGGTTGCTTTTGAAACGTTGGACCACCTGCGGATTCAACTTCAGATTGGGAGTCAGGACCTGCAGGCCGTCAAAGAGTGTCTTGGGCCGGACACCGACAATTGTCAGTTCGTCCAGACCCGCCACCAATTCGTCGACGCGGGCGGAGTCAAGAGTTTCCGTTTTTTCATCGAAACCGACAAGGTTCCAGGGCCCTACATCTCCCATTCGGGTCAAATCGAGTTGTTCACCTTGCATCTTGAACAGCTGCGGGGCTGCCAACGGGTTCGATCGTTCTTCTTTCATTTCGTAATTATCGATGCTGATCTGCCGGACTTCGGGCGGATCGATTTGCAACAGGTCCGGACGTATCCAATCGGCGAATCGAGTGGAAAGATCGATGTCCAACAAAACTTTGTAGGTCTGGGTTTCGTCCGGACGTCTAACATAATAGAAGTCTTGACCCATCGGTGCGTCGTCAAAAGCACCCAACGGATCCGGGGTTCGCTCCCCGGCCTGTTTGCCCACGATCAAATCGACCAGCACGTCACCGGAAGAATCCTTGATCGAAATTCGTTGACCCGCGGATTCGGGATCGAGGGTTTCTTCGTCGAGTGGATCCAACACTCCCAGCCGTTCATGGTCGCCCTTGACTCGACCAACCAATGATTCTCGCGTCAGTCCCATGACCGAGGTTGCCGTGGCGGCCAGTCGGTCGGCCGCTTCTGCCGGGTAATCGTAGTGGGAAGGGATCGTCCACAAGCCGTCATCCTGTTCCACCTTGAAACGTTGGAGGGTTGCCGTCTGTGGATCGATGGCAGTGACTTCCAGCGACTGCGCCTCTTGGGCATCGTTGAATTGATCATAAAAGGGCTGGCCGACAAGCTGGAAATCATCGATCGGGAGCGGTTGCGATTGGTAGTAGACCGTGATGGCGACCCCCAACATGAGCAGGGCGGCGAGCGCGAACAGCAACGTTTTCAAGGAATCGTTCATGGTTTGGCGATGTTATCGATGGGGTGATAGTTTAAGTCTTTTGACCCGACGGCCTGGTCTGGGAATGTTCGTTGACCGTCTTGATAATCAAGACAATTGAACCGAGTAACAGGGCAGGCAGAATGGCCAGTCCAATGGAAACCAGGCCCACCCGGTTTTCCAATTGGTTGATATTCTGTTGTTCCTGGGTTTCCAGCCGTTTGATCTCCAACTCGAGCTGTTTGTCCAACCTCCGTTTTTTGATGGTAAATCGGCGTTGGGCCTGGGAGGCTTCCTGGCTGGTTTGTTGCAGCTTTTCAAAGAAACTGAGTGACTGATCCTGGTCAATTTTGTCGGCTGCTTTTTCAAGATCAATCTGGGCATCGGCCAGTTGTTCCCGAATGTCGGCTTCGATATCGGCCTGCTTTTCAGCGCGTTCCGATCGAAAGGCCTCGATCTGTTTTTCGACCTGCGTCAATGTGCGGGGCGTCGGACGGCGGTTGCGCAAAGCGACAAAATCTTCGTGTCCGGCCAGAAGGTCTATCGCATTTTCGAGGAGGGCGCTATTGTCCATAGGGTGCCCAATAGCGGCTTGTTGCTCGTAAAAATAATCAGACAGGAAATCGAGGTCGGCGATGAATATGGCATTCAATTTGTTTTCATCACGGCCTTGGATATGAGCAGCCAGAATCGGGGACTGTTGGTCAAGCTCGAGGGCGCTTTGAGAGGCGGGCCTCAGGACGATCAAATCCTCGTTGGTAATCTGGTTGCGAGCGTTCCGTTCTGTCACAGTGGACCGCCCGGTGTTGGGGTCAAATCCGCGAACGTTGGAGGAAGGCGTGTAAACAAGTCGGTCCCAGGTGGTGACGCCCGATTCCTGTTCCAGCGTGATCAGGGGAGTGAAATCGTTACGAGAATCGGGGTCCGGCAGGATGGACCCTGGATAAAAGAATAACGTTTCCTTCAGCCCGTCCGTGATCCGACTGGACTGGGAAAAAGGCTGGTGGCCGGCATTCTCGCGCACAAATACGAAGGCCGAGTCGAATCGCCCGTAGTATTCCGGCCAACTCGAGCCGGTCATATCGGTCCCCTTGAAACTGGGATGGGGGTTAAACAGGTTCCAGGCTACCGTCCCGTTTTCCCATCGGATGCCGAGCAAACGTGTGATCGAAGCCAACGTTCCCTCTTCAGCTTTCGGATCGGCCGAACTCGCCAGAATTTGGGCATAGGGCGAGAATTGAGCGACCCGTTTTTGCCGGGGCGAATTCAATACCCCCAGGTCGGTCGGGTTGCGGGAGGTCCAGAAAAAGGGAAGGGGATCGGCCAACAGGATGGTCGGGTTGCCCGCTTTTAGATATTTCAGCAGGGCGGCGTTGGCGGAACTGGTCAGGCTGCTCGGATCGGGTACCAGTAGAACGTCCGGTGGGGTCTTGAGCTTCTTTGCCCCGGCGTTCATTTCACCGTCGGCCGGAACGTAGTCGACCAGTTCATCGGCCCGGATATTCTTGACTCGGTACTGTTTTTTGAGTTGACTGAGCGTGGTTTCATAGGCCCACGGAATTCGGCGCCCCTCGAATTCCGGTCCCGCAAAGAACGTATCGGTGTCCATGATGCCCAGGGTGATTTTACGCCCGCGGTCAGCCGATGTGGCAATCGCGTGCGTTAATTCGTATTCAATCGAAACCTGATCATCGACAAACGGTATGGCCACCTCTCCCTGCGGGCTGGAGACGAGCGCACCCAGGTAAACGTCCTGTTCAACGATTCGACCGCCCACCTCACTACGGTCACTGCGAGGGGTGACACCGAGTTGCTGGGCTTGTTCTTCGGCCTGGCTGTTGCGGGCCACATCGACGAAACGGACCTGAAAATTTTTACCGCCGAAATATTCATACTGCCTCAGCAAACCGGAGAACTGTTTGCGGGCATCCACGTATCGCCGAGGGACATCGGGGCTGATAAAAGCTTGCAGGGTAATCGGTTGTTGCATTTCCCTGGTTTTGGCCAGCGTGGTCCGCGTGGCCTCGTCCAATGAATAAAGTTTTTCCGACGTGAGATCGAGGCGGGCAAACAGGGCGGAGGACAGAGTGAACACAACGACATTGAGGGCGAACAGGAAAACGCCAAGCGAAACGATGCGCACCAAATACTGAAATCCTTTGGAAACATGCTGGCCACGTGACCAGTGACGACGGCTGATGACCACCAGATTCAGGTACAACATTAGCCAGGCAATACTGAAGAAATAGAGAACGTTGGCCAGAGGCACGAGCCCGAGCGTGAAATCGCGCAAATTCCAGGCCAGACCTAATCTTTCCAGGTTCAGATAGCCCCGCAGATAAGGACCAAACAGGAGCACTGGGATGGCGCAAAACAGGGCACCCAGCACAAAGGCGACGGTTGAATTGCTCGTCAACGAGGAGGCAAACATGCCGATCGTTAACAGCCCGATACCGGCTAGCCAGTATCCCAAATAGGTGGCTGTGATAATTCCCCAATCCGGGTTGCCAATCATTTTAAGCGCGATCAGCTGCGTCGTTGAAAACAACAGCGCCACGGTATAGACGGCAACGACCGCCAAATATTTGCCCAGCACAATTTCGAGGTTGGACGCGGGTAAGGTAAACAGAATGGCATCGGTTCCCGAACGTTTTTCTTCTGCCCAGGTCGACATCGTGATGGCCGGCACAAAGAACAGTAGCAACATGGGAAAACTGTTGCTCAACTGGTCCAGGTTGGCGAGGTTGTCCGCAAAAAACTGACGGCTGAAGGCCAAAACAGCGCAGCACAAAACGAACGCCACCAGCACGAGATAACCGAGGACGCCGGAGAAATAGAGCTTGACGTTCCTCGTTAATACGGCGGAAATCACGTGCCAGCGCATCGGGTTGTTTCCTCGATTTGACAGTAAAAAACGTTTTAAACAGTGAAATTGGTCAGTTTGTGGAATTCGTTTTCCAGGCTCGGCAAATCGCCCATTTCCTTGGTGGGCCTGTCACAGACGATTTGTCCGTCGTCAATCAGGATGACCCTCTGGCAGAGGTTTTCAACTTCCTGAAGTACGTGCGTGGACAGAAGAACCGTTTTGGTTTGGCCCAGTTCAATAATCAGTTCACGAATTCCGACCAATTGGTTCGGATCGAGACCACTCGTTGGTTCATCAAGAATCAACACGTCCGGATCGTGCAACAACGCCTGGGCCATCCCGACGCGTTGTCGGAATCCCTTGGATAATTTACCAATGGTCTTGTTCCAGACTTCTTCCAGGGCACAGGTTTGGGCAACGTAGTTCATCCGGTTTTTCCGCTGCTCGAGGGACAAACCCCGGGCGCAACCGAGGTAATTCAACGCGCTGCGGGGCGTCATCTCATCGTACAAGGGGCCGTTTTCCGGCAGGTACCCGATCCGCTCGCTGGCCCGTAACCTACCGTGGGCCATGTCGATCCCGGCGATTTCAACGGAACCGGAAGTGGGCGCCAAGAAACCGGTCAATAATTTCATGGTCGTCGATTTACCAGCCCCGTTGGGCCCGAGGAAGGCACAAACCTGGCATTGAGGCACGGTGAAAGAAACGTCGCGAACCGCCGGAAAGGATCCGTAGTATTTGCTCAGATCCTTGGCGGAAATCATGGTTTGATGTTCAGGCGTCATCCTATCCTTCTCATATTCAGGTCCGGGAGAAAGTTGAATCCCGTCCGGTGAGGAACCGAAAACGGTTTGCCCTCTCCTTGCAAGCGGGCCTTTACGCGTTGGGAAATGATCCTTTGTCTGTATTATCCAAATTCATTTTTTACGTTCAACGGGTCGGTCGGGCCGGGGGTGTTGCCTGGCTCAGCCGGGCATTCAGAGCTCTCTGACCATTTCCAATCCCTGGGATACCTGTTCGAACCCGAGTTTCTCAAATAATCGAATCGACTGGTGATTTGAAGCGCGGACCTGTACTTCGCACAAACCGACGCCTTGTTGCATCAACTGGGTCAGCGCCTGCCCAACCAGAAATGTGCCAAGTCCCTGTTGATGAAACTTCGCATCGATTTGAACATCGAACATGCCGACAGACCGTACGCCCCACTCAGACGAGAGCGGCTGAATCTCCCAGAAATTGACACCCCCTACCGATTGCTGGCTGTCTCTTTCATGGATGCGGAAAGCAAAGGTTTCGGCCCAACCAAGCATGCAGTTTTCCCACCACGTTGCCGGTAGCGGATCGACCAACGACACGAGCTGAAATTGGCGGCGGACCGTCATCAATTGTCGATCAATGGGCGTGCGGAACCCAGCCAGGGTCCGCTGGTAAATCGGGATCGGTTCGTTCTCGCGGAAACCATTGCTGCGCAGGGCCTGGAGCAGCCATTCATCTTCTTGAGGAACACCCGGGATTCGGCTACCTCCGTAAAGACCGAGGTAAAACGGAACGTAAGGGAATTTGCTGGCCGAATAGCAGGTCTTGGCGCCCCGTCCGGCCAGGTAGGCCAAAGCTTGTCGGATCAGGCCATCTCGGACGTCATCACCATACGGCACTTTGCGACAGCGCAACTGGCATAACAGCCCGGTCTGTAAATCGAGTTCGGATCCGGACGCATTCGGGCCGAAGCCGGCATGAACGAACCCGACGGTTTGTCCATTGATGGTGGCAATGATAAATCCATCCGGATCAAAATAAGGCTTACTCAGAACCAGGTGATCGAGATCATTGCGCGAGACCGTCGACGATAGTCGGCGGAATTGGGGTTGTTCCCGCCAGAGATCGACAATGGCGGGCAAGTCAGTGTTTTGAAAGGGACGATATTCAATCACGAGATTTCCGGAGAATTGGTAATCCTTCACCGTTCGCCATGGTAACAGATAGCCCCACGATCAGTCAGCAGGAGTTGTCTATTCATGCCCACCGACAGAATTTCTTGACACGCCGCCCGCGTTGCCACCCTTTGTCTGCCGACCCACCTCCTGTTTCTTGTTTGCTAGCTATCCCGGTAGAAGGGGCGTGGGGCTGTTTGGAAAGGCTGAATTTTCCGGCGTCGCAGTGGCTGCGGGCGAACGCCCT
>JAKVBG010000203.1 GCA_022447605.1 Mariniblastus sp. | reverse complement strand
CGTTGAGCAGATGATCAGCTCTGACCCTGGGAAAACGGTTTCGACCGACTCCGGGTCCTGGCAGCGAGTGATGGGTTCCGGTGTGGATTCGGTAATCCGCTTTGCACCCGCCAAAGAAGACGGCGATCGCCATGTTTGGCTCGCCGTGGTTGATCTGTCGTTGACTGAGGCCGTACAGGCACAGTTTCTGACCTCGGTCGATGGCGTGCTTGACGTGTGGTTGAATGGCCGGCCGGTTTTCAAACGCCAGCAAAGCGGACCGTTTCAACCGAATTCAGACCGATTCGAGGGCGTTCTGATCGCAGGGAAAAACTCGTTGTTGGTGAAACTCGTCAGTTCTGTGCAGGAGCCTCAGTTTCACCTTCGTTTTCGCGCTAAGACGTCGCAGCTGGAACATGAGCGTCTGGCCGAGCAGCTGCTTACCAGTGAGGGGGGCGCCGAACGGGGCCGCGAGCTTTTCTTGAATGCCGAAAAATCGCTTTGCATCAAGTGTCATCGCCTGGGTGCCGTGGGAGGCCAAATCGGTCCCGACCTGACCGGTGTCGGCAGTCGGTTTTCGCGCATCCACTTGATCGAATCGTTGTTAACACCGAGTCGGACCATCGCGCCCAGCTATGCCACGTTGGTGGTCGCTCTTGACAGCGGTAAAGTAGTAACGGGCGTCAAAATCGCTGAAACCACCGACACGATCATCGTCGGTAATCAGGAGGGAAAGCAACAGACGATCGCGAAATCGCAGATCGAAGAACTTCAGGTTGGAAAACTTAGCATCATGCCCGAGGGATTTGAAAAGCGTCTTACGGCGAGCGAGTTGACCGATCTGATTGCGTTTCTGATCTCAGAGAAAAAACGGCACCAGAAATGACTCGTTTCATGTGAGGATTACTGCAATGTTCGACAAAACGAAACCCAGTACGTTTCCATTTTGGATGTTTTTGCTATTCGTGTTCCCGGCGATTGGTCGGACGGCGGCAGGTGACGACGCATCGGCGGCGACGGACCAAACGAAGATTGTGTACAAGGAGAATGTTGTCTACGGTCAGGTGCATGGTGCGGGTTTACTTGCGGATGTCGCTTATGCGGAGTCGGACAACCCGCTGCCGGCGATCCTTTCGGTTCATGGAGGGCGGTGGGTCGGCGGCCACAAACGAGATACGTCGGCCATTAAAGTCAAACAATGGGCTCGTTTCGGGTTTTTCGCGATCTCGATTGATTACCGGCTTGTGGGCTGCACTCCGGCTCCTGCTTGTTACCAGGATCTGCAATGCGCGATCCGCTTTTTGCATGCCAACGCCGAGCAACTTAACATCGACCCGGAACGGATCTTTCTCATTGGGCAGTCGGCCGGTGGACATCTGGTTTCGCTGGCGGCGACGCTTGGCGATGGATCGTTTCCAAGGACGGGGGGTTGGGAAAACGCTTCCAATGACGTTCGCGCAGTGATCAGTCTGGCGGCCAACTATGAACTCAATACGCTCAGTTGGGGCAAGATCTGGACACCCGCGTCGGGTGACGTCATCGAAGCCCGCCGGCTAGCTTCCCCGGTCAATCATGTACGAACCGACATGCAACCGATTTTGAT
>JAKVBG010000202.1 GCA_022447605.1 Mariniblastus sp. | reverse complement strand
GGGTCTGTACTGCGGTACCAGAATGCGAACGCAGCCATCAGCGCCAACGCGATACCACCCAGCGCGACGAATCGCCGTGGAAACGCCGAGAGTTTTTCGGGGGCGACTGCAGGCTCACTCGACGATTGCGGTGCCAGGGTAGCATTCGTGTGCCCGGCAGGTGTTGTTGCTGGGGTTCTAGTGCCAGCAACGGCTGTCACCGCGGGGTTTCCTTTGAGAAAGCGATCCAAATCAATCGCCAACTCACCGGCCGAAGCGTACCGCATATCAACGGCCTTCGACATGGCTTTCGCACAAATTCGTGATAGTTCAGGAGGAATGTCTGGTTGGACTTCTTCCAGTGGGGTCGGCTCTTCGGTGAGAATCTGGGAGAGCACGGCGGCCAGCGATCCTTCAAATGGTTTGCGGCCACAGGACATCTCGTAGAGCATGACACCGAGTGCAAAAATGTCAGCCGGTGCACCAATCTGGTCCCTGATGCCGCGGATGAGTTCCGGTGCCATATACGAGGGGGTACCCATCATCGTGCCGGTATGCGTGAGTGCCGCCTCCGCGTCGGTATCCCGGCGGGCCAATCCGAAATCCATGACAATCGGTTCTTTCCGTTTGTCAATCATGATATTTGCGGGTTTCAGGTCGCGGTGAATGATGTCCGCGCCATGTGCCTCTTGCAGGGCTAACGCCAATTTGCGAATCAGCCCGGCAACCTGCCGACTCGTAAGGGGTTTCCCTTTCTTTAAATAGTCATTGAGGGGACGGCCCGCGATATAGGCCATAGCCAGGAAGTGCACTCCGTTGATTTCACCCACATCGAATACCGGGCAGAGATTGGCATGCTGCAACGCCGCCATGGCGCGTGCTTCGCGGTAGAATCGTTGGATTACTTCTGGGCCGTCGTTCTTATCAAAGAACGGAATTTTCAATGCCACGTCACGGTCCAGCTGTTGATCGTGCGCGAGATAAACCGCTCCCATTCCTCCTTGCCCGAGTTGCCGCTTGATCTGGTAACGCCCGAACTGTTCCGGCAAGCCGACCGGCGGAGGCCGTCGGCCCGGCTGTTGCATTACGGTGTCTTGCAAGTGAGACACAGCGGTCTGTTGGGACTCGCTACTGGATTGGTGGAGCATGGTTTCTTCAAAGCTGTCCCCTGGCAGTGCCGGGTCCGCCGGGGAGGACAAGCCGTGCTCCCTGTCCTGGCTATCGCGCGGCCGTTTTGGCTGGTTCTGATCCTTCATCCGTTGATTCCGAGAAGGCACTTTGAGAGCCACACGTGTTGCCACGGTCGACAAGCACGAAGCACCGAGTCACAGGGCCGATTGGCAGGTCTTCAAACTGACGTTTTGCTGGCAGATGCGGTTCGTTGACGAGGGCAAACGTACTCTTTCCAGACTAGTTCATTGACCTGCCAGGTGTCATGAAATCCATCGTCACTGTATGGGTTGCAGTGGGCATCGGGACGGTTGCTGCCGGCTGCTGGTTCGGTATCCCCTGGCGGTCTCCCTGTTTGTAACAAAGCCAAGGCAGCAAGTATCCCAGTGGGGACGACGTTTATGGAAAATACCTGCACACAATCCGATCAAACCG
>JAKVBG010000201.1 GCA_022447605.1 Mariniblastus sp. | reverse complement strand
AGGCCGACGCCCAGCAGCAGCCACGTCGCTGGTTCTGGAACGGGGGAGATGGCCTGGATATTTTGGTTACCCGGCGAGATCGTTCCGCCATCGTTGACGAGGTCACCGCCCACGGTACCGTTTCCGACAATCGTCCCTTCCATAAGGCTAATGGTTCCGCCTGCCAGGATGACATCGTTGCTGATCGCCAACGTCCCCTCGCCCGTCTTGGTGAGCGTATGGCCATTGAGAAACAGCCGATTGTTGAATTCGAGCGTCGAGTCGCTGGCAGTGTTGGCCGTCGTGCTGTCCAACAGGTTGACAACTGCCTGGAATTGGTGGCTGCCCGACGCTACGTCGATTCTAGGATCTGCGGGGACGGTGCTTGCTGCTAGATAAATCGGGTAATTCCCGGCAATGACATATTCATTGGCATTATCAAAGACAATGCGATTGACGGTTATCTCCGATTCTGTAAACACCGTTCGCGGGGCCGTGATTTTCGATCCGAACGTAGCCGAATGGCTACCGCTGTTGGGCGTGTTGGGGTCACTGTTGGGGATAATGCCGAAGGACCAGTTGTTGACGGACGACCAGCTGCCCGAAGCGTCGACAGTCCAGACGTGGTCTGTCGGCGGTCCACTGGAACTAACCGAGGGGATCCCGTATTCGTTCCCGAGGAAATCCATGACCTGGACCTGATCCTCTTCCGAGAGCACGTGGTCGTAGACGAGCAGGGCCGCCCACTCCCGGGGGTTTCCTGGGGAGGTCTCGCCACCGATGAAGTCGGTGTGGCCGACACCTGCCCCCCCACCAACTAAACCCTGCGTATTCAATGGACCCCAATCTGTAGCGTCGTAAGTCCCGGGAGCCTGTCCGAAAGCGTTAGGACTTCTCCGCATATCGAAACTGCTGGGGTCGCTGGCGCCCCCACCGCTGTAGCTCCACATGGCGATCACCGGCACATCCTCTACGAACATGTTGTGGTTAGAGAGAGTGCCTTTGCGGTTGCGGAAACTGACCCTTAATTGGTTTACGCCCTGATCGTAGACGATGGCCCCCGGGAAGGAGGGGCCCCCCGGGGTGGAGCCCGGGAAGTCGATGGTTTGCTGTGCGATCGGGGTGTGGGTTTCATCATCGGGACGGTTCAGCACCCAAAAGATCGTCGTTTCGGAAATTCCGAGATCTGCGTAGGTAAACCTGGATGTGTTGGTAGTTAGCCCACCGTTAGGGAATGCGGCATTCGTACTATAGGACCAGGAGGTTCCGTCAAATCTTATTGCGTTTTGAGCACCGTCAAAGGTCGCCTGGTCCTCCCAGGTTTGGACATCATTCGGGTCGAACGACGCATGGTTCGCGTCCAACCCGTTTCCATCTTTAATCGATGACTTGTTGTTCGCATCCAACCAAAGTAGTAGCCCGTCTTGCGGCAGCTGGCCGCTTGCCGGAGTTGTCGAGAACAACCCCATACAAATGCCCACACATAAGACGGAAACACGCTTCTTTCGAATGCCGCCCAGCGCGATCATCACCAGGCCGACGCCCAGCAGCAGCCACGTCGCTGGTTCTGGAACGGGGGAGATGGCCTGGATATTTTGGTTACCCGGCGA
>JAKVBG010000200.1 GCA_022447605.1 Mariniblastus sp. | reverse complement strand
CGCCGACCTCGTCGGTCGCGCCGAGAACGCTGCCGGCACGCACCCCGCCACCAGCAAACCACATGAGTGTGGCCTTGGGATTGTGATCACGCCCTGGTTGTTTCTTGTTGAATGCCGCTTCGGTGGTGTCTGCGGTGCGGCCAAATTCGCCACCCCAGACGACGAGCGTTTCGTCTAACAACCCGCGTTGATCGAGGTCGGTCAACAAACCTGCGATCGGCCTGTCGACGCTCCTCGCGGCGTTTTTATGGCCCTCCAGCACGTTGTTGTGCGAGTCCCAACCACCGGACCAGACTTGCACGAAACGTACACCTCGCTCGACGAGGCGGCGGGCGAGCAGACAGCGGGTACCAAAGGTCTTGGTCGCATCATTCTCGAGCCCGTACAGTTGGTGTGTTGCCGACGTTTCTCGCTGGATGTCGGTCGCCACTGGAATCTCTTGTTGCATGCGAAAGGCGAGTTCGTAAGCGGCAATCCGCGCGGACAGATCGGAGAATTCTGCCCGTTCCTGGAGGTGCTTGCGATTCAAGCTTTGTACTAGGTTTAAAGTCTGTTGCTGCTGGTTACGTGAAATTCCGGCGGGGCCTTTGAGGTTCAGTACCGGGTTTTTGCCAGCGCGGAATTGGAGTCCCTGGTAAAGCGCCGGGAGGTAGCCATTTGCCCACGACGTATTTCCGCCGAACGGTTTGCCGTCGCGGAGTACGACGTAGGAAGGCAGGTTTTCATTCTCACTTCCCAGACCGTAGACAATCCAGGAACCGATCGAAGGGTTGCCTTGGACCGGATAGCCGGTGTTGTACTGGAAAACGGCAGCCGGATGATTGTCGCTGTCACAGTATCCAGAGCGCAGAAACGCAATCTTGTCGACGTGCGTCGCCGTTTCCTGGAAGAGCTCGCTGACCGGCATCCCACATTCACCATGCTGGTAAAATCGAAATGGCGAGCGGACGAAGTAACGCTTGCCACTGACCTGTGCTGTCTTGACGTTTTCACGAGCAAACAACTTGCCATCGACTTTCTCGAGCGCCGGTTTGGGGTCGAATGTATCGATCTGGCTCGGTCCGCCATTCATCATCAGGAAAATGACGGATTTGGCGCGGGCCGGAAAATGAGGTGGTTTCGGCGCGAGCGGGTTGGCCAGTGGTGGCGTTTCGCTGGCGCGCGCCAGGTCGCGCTGCAACATCCAGTTGAGCGCGACACCTCCCAGTCCGAGTCCTGACTGCTGTAGGAAATGCCGGCGGTCAAGGTGGGGTGTTGTCGTCGGAGTCGGCATGGCATGGCTTTCCGAAAAAGCGAGCGTGTGGGTCCTTTAGCGGGACCATATTTGTGGTCGCTAGAGTCGCGAGGGCGTTCTACAGGGTATTTGCATCTTCAATCAATCGTCGCGAATTCAATCGAGATAGAGAAATTCATTGGTATTGAGGATGGCCAGGCATAAATCGCGCCAGGCAGATCGGTTGTGATCTACGGTTTGAGCTGCCTGGGCTTCGGCACCGTAGGCTTTCCGTTTTGATTCGAGAAAAGTGTGGCAGCTTTGCTTTTCTTCTTCCGTAGGTGCGCGGGAGACTGCTAGCCAGAAGAGGCGGTCGATGCGTTGAG
>JAKVBG010000020.1 GCA_022447605.1 Mariniblastus sp. | reverse complement strand
GACCGGCGTCTGGGTCGTTGTGGAGGCGATGCGCCGAGCCGTGGAACAAGGGGTGGATTGCGGTCTGTTTGCCGTTTCAACCGTGCAGGAAGAGATCGGTTTGCGAGGGGCCAAGACGGCGGCTTTCGAAGTCGATCCCCATGTCGGCATCGCCGTCGATGTGACGCATGCCACCGATTGTCCGACCATCGACACGCGACAGCTGGGCAAGGTCAAGTTAGGGGGAGGGCCGGTCGTGGTCCGTGGGCCGAATGTGAATCCGGTTGTTTCGGAGCGGTTGATGTCGCTGAGTGACGAGCATGACATCCCCGTACAGCAAGCGGCCCTGGGGCGAGCGGCACCGAATGATTCGAACGCGTTGCAGGTCAATCGAGGGGGGGTCGCGGCCGGTATCGTGGCGATCCCGAATCGTTACATGCATTCGGCCGTGGAGACGATTGCGCTGGCCGATATCGATGCGGCCGCCAGCCTGTTGGCCAGGTTTGTCGGGACGATTCAATCCCGCGAAGAGTTTATCCCGAAATAGGGTCGGCGATCACGATCGCTGGCGGCGCAACAACCCGCCCAACAGGCCGATCATCAACAGCAAACCGTGGCCCGGTTCGGGAATCGCCGAGATTCCTTCCATCACCAATCCCACGTTCTTGATTTCGCCTGTGCCCAGGGTGCCCACATTCCAGCCGAAGGCGGCCGTCATGTCACCCGGTCCAAACGGCGCACCACTATTGGTCAGCGAGCCATTGTTGAGTAGCTTGGTGCGGATCGTCTCCCACTCGGCGACTTCCCACTCCTCCCAAACGGTTGTCCCGTGAAACACCCGTTGGTCCTCAGCGGGCCCCTGCTGCAGAAATCCTTCCAGCCCGGAAAGCGAGAGCCGGTCGCCGGTGTTCTGGGTGGTGCCGCCCACATCCCAGTCGTAATACTGGAACATCTCCACATCCTGCTGGTCCGTGCTGCTGACATTTTCCAGTTCCATGGCGTAGGTCAACGAACCACCGAATTCATTGGAAAGGATCACCAGCGCCAGTGTCAGCTGTAGATCGGTGACCAGCGGATCGTCTCCGTTGCGGGTGCCGTAGTCGACCGTTACCAGGGCGACCGAGCCAATGTTCTGGACCGTGTTCGTGACGGCGGCTCGCTGGGTGCCGGATCCCTCGAAACTGGCGACACCGCGGGTCTGCAGGCCGTCGGCCGAGTTCGTGTAGCGGACCAACGGGTCAAAGCGGACCGAGTAATCGCCATGCACGGAACTGATTGAGCTGGCGCCGGTCTCGGTATCCCAGGTGAAGGTACTCGTCCCGTCGGTGATATTGACCAGGTCGGCCCGGGCCGGTGAGGCCAGTAGTAACAGGCCGACGATCAGCGCACTGTGCAACAGGCGGGTCCAATTCGGCTGGGCAGTCATTGACGGTTTCCCGGGATAGATGATAGATACGATTGCTCCTGTTCTACTTTAATCGAGAAAACGGACGGTTCAAGCGCAGGTTTCCTGCAGGTTGTTCGATAATTCCCCACCCATGTTGGGTGGGCGGCCTGGCGTGGTGAGCGCCGGTTTGCTGAGAGGGACCAGCTGGACGGGGTTATCCCGGATCGGGTAGCGGGCGAAGCGATCGGACCGGTTCGCTCAGGAAAAGTTTTCGAAGACCGTCCAGGCCAGGGCCCCCAGGGCCAACAGCCACAACCCGATAAACCACCATTCGTGTTCCAGTTCGATCGGGTCATCGATCGCGCAGTGCGGGCATTTGGCGACATCCGGGATGACCGGTTCATTGCATTGCTTGCAGTGGTAGACGCGGCGTGCCATCGAGTTGCTCGTGGGAACCTGCCTGACAGGCAGGGCTCGCTGATTCCGGGGTCGATTTGATTAACGACCGTCTATCTTGGCCTCTTTTCAGTCGGTCTTCAAGATATCGTCACGTTTTTCGTTTTTCAGCCGTCCGCAGTTTCCTGTTCCGCTTGCCTGTTCCACTCGCTCTCCTCGTTCGGCTACGGACGTGGCTGAGGGCTGGCGACCTTGATCCACTCGACTTCGAGTTGGAAGGGGCCCGCCTTCTTGTCGCCGAGTTGAATGCCGAGCCGGGAAACGCTGGCCGGATCGAGTCGCCGATTGGGAAGTTTGCGTCCCCGGTACGTGGCCACAAACTGATCCAGGGGTAGACGGACATCGATCCATGCGCCCGCCACGGTCGGGAACGATTTGCGGAACGTCGTTTCCCCCGATCGACTGGCCGCGTAGAGGTTGAAATTATACGTCCGACCATCGCCACGCAGTCGTAACAGGATGGCATCGCCCCGTTTCAAATCGAGCTTGGCCCGACCGGAGCGGACTGAGGCAAAGCCCCCGTTGTTGGCCAGGGACAGATTTCCGTAGAACTCGAGATTCTTGAATCGATTGACCTTGAATCGACCCTGCGAACGGCCCCCCATCACCCCGTCATTGACCGTACGCCAAGCGCTTACCGTTTGGGGTGAGTTGAAGCGAAACAGGGTTCGTCCGGTATCATCGCCCCAGCTTGGCAAGGCCAGCAACGAAAGGTTGAGCAAGATTAAGGTCGTCGTTTGCATGGGGGAACATTCGCTCCTCTGAAAAAGAATCGGTTGTCTCAAAAGGGACGCTCAAAGGTTGGTTGCCTGAACCGCACGTTGGGAATCGTTGCCAGCGGATTGAAGCATTGCCGGTTATTCATTCCTCTCTGTGCGCGACGGGTCGACTTGCCAGCCCGGTGTCGTCGTCTTGCCGTAGTAAGGGTAATGGTCCCACAGGACCGGTCCACCCACCACCCGCGGATCCTGGGTCGCTCGCAGGTGTTCGAACAGATTTTTTCTATGGGATTCCTGGATATCTTGCAAGTCGGGCCTGCCGGCCAGGTTCTTCATCTGGTGCGGGTCACTGCGCACATCGTAAAACTCGACACGGGGCCGCCGCGCAAAGGCGAGTTCGGCCAGGGGTGCCACGCCCGGGCGAGACCGGTTCTGCATCAGGAAGTTCTTGGTCGGTGACGTGTCAATTTCGCCAAACGGGATGCTGCGGGCGCAGTCACCCGCATCGGGTGAACCCGCGGGCCAGCGGGTCGGTTCAAAATTGTGAATGTACAGGTAGTCCTTGGTGCGAATGGCGCGACAAGGGTACCCTTTCCCTCCGGCGCGACATCCATCGTGACGTTCCATCGCGATAAAGGCGGCCGCCCGTGCCACCGGTTGGTTTTCGAAGATCCCGAACAGGCTCTCGGCCGTCATCGATTCGGGTAACGCCACGCCGGCCGCCTGCAGGAAGGTGGGAGCCAAGTCGCTCAGGTTGACCGGTTGATCGACGTTGCGACCCGATTCCCGAATCCCGCCAGGCCAGCGAATGGCCAACGGGACCCGTGCACCGTCATCGTAGAGCGTTGCTTTGGCGCGGGGGAACGGCATGCCGTGGTCGCTGGTGACCACCACGATCGTCTGATCGAGCCGGCCCGCTTTTTCCAGCGTTTCCATGGCCCGTTCCACCATCGAGTCGAAGTGTTCAATCTCCACCAGGTAATCCAACAGGTCATTTCTCACGATTTCGTGATCGGGAAAGATCGGTGGAACGCGCACTTGCTGGGGGTCTTTCCCGGTCTGTGCACCCGCGCCGGATTGAAAGGGGCGATGCGGTTCGGAGGTTCCCAGCCAAAAGCAGAAGGGCTGATCCTCGGCCAGGTCGCTTAGAAACGTATCAAAGTTGGCCGCGTAGTCACGGTGGTTGATGAAACGGTGGGCTGGTTGCAGGGTGGCGCCCCGATATTCCTGTCCGGCCGGGTTCTGGGTGCGGCCGCCCGGTTTGAGCCGGCCCGGGCTCCAGCCCTTGCCGGTGAAGCCGACCGCATACCCCGAGGCCTGCAATAATTCGGTGTAGGTCTTGAACTTGGCCGGCAGCGTGCTGTGGATATTGCCCGCTTCTTCGAGTCGCCAGATTTCCTGGCCCGTCAGAATCGCACTGCGCGACGGGCCACACGTGGGCGCGTCACAGAAGGCGTGAGTGAATCGCAAACCCTCCCGGGCTACCCGGTCAAAAGCGGGTGTTTGGACGACCGGGTCACCGTTGGCCGAAGTGTGAGCATACGATTGGTCGTCTGAGATGCAAAACAGAATATTTGGCCGTTCCGCGTTGGACGTGCCGGGCCAACCTCCTATCACGGCCAACACGACCCACCGAATCCAGTTGGTTTTGATCATCAAACGTCAGCTTCCTTCTGAACCCGGGAGTCGTCCGTATCCAATGGCCAAAGCCGACGGGGATGAACTTCCTCGCCGGCTTTTTTGCTGCCACCGTAAAAATAATCGTGCGGCGTTACTCGTCTTTGGTCATGTCGTAGATGATGGTGACCTTGGCGCTGATTTCGACCTGACCCGGGGCGACCAGGTCGATTTCCTGCAATTCGGCCAGGCTGTTGAACGACACAAACAGCGTGCCAGGACGACCCGCGTCTTCCTCATCACCCGGCAAGGGAGAACGGTCGACCTCCGCACTGGCGCCAAACACGCCGCCCCCGCCGTACCCGCCCGCTTCGTAGTTTCTCTCTACATCTTCCCGAATACTGATCGGTGAGCCGAGTTTCATGCCGGTCAGTTCGGTCAAGTGGGTGGCCTTTTCGCGGCAATACGTGACCGCCATTTCGCGGGCGCGGAACTGGTGTTCACGCTGGTTGCTGACACGGAACGAGACGCCCGACAGGTCCTGGACACCGACCTTGTAACATTCGACCAGGAACGGTTCGATCGAATTGAAATCGGTCATCCGGACTTCCATGGAACGGAGATATCGAAAGGCGATCGGTTTTCGGACCGGCTCCTTCTCGTCATCATTATCGTCTCGCTTGTACACTGGCGCAAGATCCATGTCGAAAACGGACACATCGGCCGACGGGATGCCGTGGTCCTTGGCAATTCCAAATACCTTCAAGGCGAGTTCGTCGTTTGCTTTCTTGGCATCCAGCAACTCTTCCCGACGGGATTCGATCCGGAAGTCGAGATAGACTTCATCGGGAGTTACCTTGATCTGGCTCTGGGCGGTTACCTGGATCTTTCGCTCTTCGGCCTGCAGGGGAGCGATGGCGAGTAAAACAACGGTGATCGGTAAAAACATCTTGGTCATCTCGGTTCATCCTCAAAAACGTAATTGAGTTCCTTGCCAAACATTATTCTACATCATCTGCCAAGTATGTGTGTGGCCGGCGGCGGCTGTTGGATCAGGAAAAAGAAGGGCGGTGTCGGAGCGAACAGATAGATCACTCTTCTCAGGGGGTGCCAACGAGTTCAACCGATCGCTTGCGGACCGCAATGTCTTGGCTGGCGACGGGATCGGCGACGGAATTCATATGCCGAATCTGACGATAATCCGGGTTTATGAAAAGGGTTGGGGTTCGGGAAGAAATCGAGCCGTTGACATTCAGGTAGTTATTTCGAAAATCAGACGGTGATTGGGGATCTGACAGCGTCCAGCCGGCCCGGAAAATCCGAACATTAATTTCCCGGGATCTGGACAGTCGATCGATTTGACTAGCTTCCAAGAGCCGTATTTCATTCGACTAGGTAAAGGCAATTCATGAGCGCAACACAGTTTGATCCATTCGGAGCCCGCCAGACGTGGTCGGTGGGCGGTCGGGACCTGGGGATCTACCGTTTGGCCGTCCTGGAGGATCAGGGGATTGGCCGGATGGCCGATTTGCCCTACTCGATCCGGATCCTGTTGGAATCGGTGCTGAGAAACTGCGATGGGGCGACCGTCCCCAGGGAGGATGTTGTCTCGCTGGCCACTTGGCAGGCTGCCGCCCCGGCCAAGGTGGAAATCCCTTACAAGCCGTCCCGTGTCGTGTTGCAGGATTTTACCGGGGTGCCAGCCGTGGTGGATTTGGCCGCGCTCCGCTCGGCCATGAGTCGCCTGCAGGGTGACCCGACCAAGATCAATCCCCTGATCCCGGTCGACCTGGTGATTGACCACAGCGTACAAGTTGACCAGTTCGGCAGTTCCACGGCCCTGGCTGCCAATGTCGAGTTGGAATTTGAACGGAACCGGGAGCGGTATGAGTTCCTCCGCTGGGGTCAGCAGGCCTTCGATAATTTCCGTGTCGTGCCACCGAATGTGGGCATTGTCCACCAAGTGAACCTGGAGTACCTGGCCAAGGGCGTGTTTGTTCGTCGGGATCAGCAAGGCGAGGTTGCCTTGCCGGATACATTGGTCGGAACCGACAGCCACACCACCATGATCAACGGACTCGGTGTCCTTGGCTGGGGGGTTGGTGGGATCGAGGCCGAGGCAGCCATGCTGGGCCAGCCGATTTACATGCTGTTGCCGGAAGTGGTCGGTTTTGAGCTGGTCGGCAAGCTCCCTCCCGGCTCGACGGCCACCGACCTGGTTTTAATGGCGACCGAACAATTGAGGCAGGCGGGGGTGGTTGGCAAGTTTGTCGAATTCCACGGGGAAGGAGTGGCCAACATGTCATTGGCCGATCGCGCAACCTTGGCCAACATGGCGCCCGAATACGGCGCGACCATGGGCTTCTTTCCAACCGATTCGGTCACGATTGACTACCTGGCGCAGACCGGGCGAACGGACGAGGAGTGTGAACTGGTCGAATCTTATCTGCGTGAACAAGGCCTGTTCGTCACGGGTGATTCCCCGGTTCCGACCTATTCGCAGTCCCTCAAATTGGACATCGGTACGGTCGAGCCTTCGTTGGCTGGACCGAAACGCCCCCAGGACCGGATCGCGTTATCCGATATGAAGCGGTCGTTCAACCAGTCACTGGTCGACCCGGTCAGCAGCCGCGGGTTTGAATTGAGCCAGGATGCCCTCCAGCGAACGGCCTGCGTTGAAGAGCATGGTCAATCAACGGAAATCGGGCATGGCGCCGTGGTGATTGCTGCCATCACGAGTTGCACCAACACGAGTAACCCGTCGGTCATGTTGGCGGCCGGGTTGTTGGCTCGCAAGGCGGTGGAGCGGGGCTTGAAAGTTCCGGACTATGTCAAGACAAGCCTGGCTCCCGGTTCCCGCGTGGTGACCGATTACCTGAAGAAAGCCGGCTTGACCGAGTCGCTTCAGGCACTTGGCTTTCACACGGTTGGCTACGGTTGTACTTCCTGCATTGGAAACAGTGGGCCGTTGCCCGAGCCGGTTGCCAACGCGGTGACCGAGGGGGAACTGGTCGCCTCGGCCGTGTTGAGTGGCAACCGGAACTTTGAAGGTCGAATCAACCCGTTGACCAAGGCGAATTACCTGGCCAGCCCTCCCCTGGTGGTAGCGTATGCCCTGGCCGGCACGACCGACATCGACTTAACCACGGAACCGATCGGTGAAGACCCGGATGGAGGAGCCGTCTTCCTGAAGGATATTTGGCCCACGCCGGATGAGATCGCCAACTTGCTGCACGACTCGGTCGACGCGGAAATGTTTCGCAAGGAGTACGCCAATGCGTTTGACTCCAATCCGACGTGGAACGATATCCAGGTCGGTGCCAGTGATATTTACCAGTGGGAGCCAGAGAGTACCTACATCCAGGAACCGCCTTTCCTGGTCGGGCTGACGCCGGAAGTCGGAGCGTTGCAACCGATCGAGGGAGCCCGTTGCCTGTTGCTGCTGGGGGATTCCGTGACGACTGATCATATCTCTCCCGCTGGCGCGATTGCCCAGGATAGCCCGGCCGGGTTGTACTTGCAGGAACATGGCGTTCAGCCACGCCAGTTCAACAGTTATGGTTCGCGGCGGGGGAATGACCGGGTCATGTTGCGTGGAACGTTCGCCAACATCCGGATTCGCAACCAGTTGGCGCCAGGGACGGAGGGTGGCTGGACGACGCACATTCCTTCGGGTGAGGTGATGGCGATCTACGATGCGGCGATGAAATACGCAGCCGAGGAGGTGCCGCTGGTTGTATTGGCCGGAAAGGAATACGGCACCGGGTCGAGTCGTGACTGGGCGGCCAAGGGGACCCTGTTGCTTGGCGTGAAGGCGGTCATTGCCGCCAGTTACGAAAGGATTCACCGGAGCAACCTGGTCGGGATGGGCGTCCTTCCGTTGGAGTTCGCCGATTCGGAGTCGTGGCAGTCCCTGGGCCTCACCGGGCATGAGACGTTCGATATCCAGGGTCTCGATGATGACTTACAGCCCCGGTCGAGCTTGACGGTGGTGGCTCAGCGGGATTCGGGTGAGAGCGTGACATTTGATGTCAATGTGCGGATCGATACACCAGTCGAAATGGAGTACTACCACAATGGTGGAATTCTGCAGACCGTGTTGCGAAACCTGCTGTGAGGTTTCTGTCCCCAGCAGGCGGGCCGAACGTTCGGAATTCTGAGTGTAAGTCCTTGTTTTCAAGCAGTTTAAGAAACGCCATCGATTATTTCCGGTTTTTCGAACTACCTGGCGGATTTCTCCGTGTTACCGATTTTACCGTCCTAGACTATAGCGACGGCATCGATCTGAACAAATCGAAACCCAGGTGCGCCTGCAGTATTGGGCAACATGAGCTCCCGTATTCTCGTCAGCTCCCAAGGGCACCACGGATTTAACTGCGATGATGGTTACAAACCGCAGAATTGGTAGATCACTACCAGTCACTTTAAATCGTCGTAGTTTACCGAGCTTGCAGAGTCAGCCAGTATCGGGCCGAATCTATTCTTACGCTTGTCTACCTTACACATTTGGATCGTTATGATTGAGTCCACCGCAAACAGCCCGGCAGATTTTGTAAAAGTGCCTGATTACGCCAAACAGGATGACGCCGACTTGAAAAAAGCACGTCGTAAAACCCGCAAAGAGAGGTCCCTGCAAACCCCGCTGGAGACCTACCTGCGTGAAATCAACGAAACCGCCCTGCTGACGGCGCAGGAAGAGAAGGATCTGGCCGGGCAGATCGCCCAGGGCGACGTGCAGGCCCGCGATCGGATGGTCCGTGCCAACCTGCGATTGGTGGTCAATATTGCCCGTGGGTATACCGGCAAGGGCCTGGGCCTGCAGGATCTGATCGAGGAGGGCAACCTCGGCCTGTTGCGGGCGGTCGAGGGCTTCGACCCGACGGTGGGGACCCGTTTCAGCACGTACGCCAGTTACTGGATCAAGCAGTCGATCAAACGGGCCCTGATCAATTCTGCCAAGACGATCCGTATCCCGGCCTACATGGTGGAGCTGTTGTCCAAATGGCGGCGGGCTACCAATCGACTGACCGAGGAGTTGAAGCGGAATCCGACGCCCGAGGAAATTGCCCGCGTGCTGGGTTTGCCCAAGCGGAAATTGCCCATCATCAAGAAGGCGATCCAGATCTACAACTCGTCACCCCAGACGGACCAGGCGGATGCCGGCTGGTCGCTCGGTGAAATGGTGATGGATGAACGGGCGCGGGCTCCCGAGGACGAGATGCTGGAAAATGATGTCTTGAATCACGTCATGTCGATGCTGCACGAACTGGGCGAGCGTGAGTCAAAAGTCCTGCAGATGCGGTTTGGTCTGTTTGATACCGAGCCGCACACGCTCAAGGAGATCGGTGAAAAGCTGGGCCTGACCCGGGAACGAGTTCGCCAGATCGAAAACGAAGCGCTCAAGCGGCTGGGCGACGGCTTGCGTGATCCGTACGATATGGAAATGACGATGCCGTTCTAGGTCGGGCCAAACGGCCTGCCGCTAATTGGATGAGTCCAGAGCGGCCAGGTCGACGAGGGCCTCGTCCATTGCTTTGAGCTGTTCACGAATCTGCTCCAGCGAGGCCCGTGCCTGGGCCACGACTTCCGGCTTGGCATTGTTGACAAATTTTTCGTTGGCCAGCTGTTTCTCTTTACCAACGATCATGCCCTGGAGACGGGCCTGTTCTTTTTGTAGCCGTTTGGTTTCGGCCTGGACATCGATCAGGCCTGCCAGGTCGACAAAAATCTCCATGTTGGGCAGGGCCACCGTGGCATTCACCTTGGGCGCAACGACCTGATCGGAGATTTCCTCCAGGTCGGCCGCGGCCATGGAAGAAAAGAAGAGCCCCATCGGTTGGATCAGGTCGGCCAGGGCGGTTTCACAACGGATCGAGAAACGGATCTGCTTGCGTGGCGCCAGGTTTTGCCGGCTGCGAATTTCCCGTAGGGCCCCCAGTGTCGACTGGAAAAGTGAGAACTGCTGTTCAATTTCGGTATCCTGCCAGGACGGGTCGAGCTGGGGCCAATCGGCCAACATGATCGTTTCACTCGCCGGTTGGATCTTGTGGAACCCTCGCTGGGGACAAAGGTCAGCCAGCAGCAGCCAGATCTCTTCGGTGATGAATGGGATGATCGGGTGCAACAACCGCAACAGGCAATCCAGGGTAAAGCTGATCATCCGCTGGGCATGAGGTCGATCGCCCGGATCGGCAAATCGGTCCTTCAGCATCTCGACGTAGAAACTGCAGAATTCATTCCAGGCAAAATCGTATAGTTCCCTGGTTGCATCGGCGTAACGGAATTCTTCCAGCGAGCGGGAAACCTGCTGGGAGACAGTCGTCAGTCGGCTGAGGATCCAGCGGTCCTCGACTGTCAGTTGTGCCGGGTCGATCGGCTCCGCCTGGTATGCTTCGAGGTTCATCATGGCAAAACGCGAAGCGTTCCACAGCTTGTTGATGAAATTCCTGGCCCGTTCAAATCGTTCGCTGAGTACCAGGCCGCGCGGCAGCGAGCGGTCTTCATCGCTCGCGGACCACTGTGTGGAAAAGGGTTGGTCGCATTGGGGGCACTGGACCCGGGGTAATTCCCGGTTCTTTTTGGTCTGGTCAAAGGTGTGTTGGCAGTGCGGGCATTCAAACTGGACCGGCATCCGCACGTCCTGGGTTTCGGTCGTCAGGTCGGCCATTCCGAACCGGAGGGCATCGGCACCGAACTTGTCGATCACATCGAGTGGATCGATTCCGTTCCCCTTTGACTTGGACATCGTTTCGCCGTAACCATCCAATATCTTGGGATGGATAAAGACACGATGGAAAGGGACTTCACCCAGGTTGTTCAGGCCGGCCAGGACCATCCGGGCCACCCACAACGTGATGATGTCGCGGCTGGTGATCAGGACATTGGTCGGGTAAAAGTACTCGAGTTCGGGGGTTTCCTGCGGCCAGCCGAGGGTTGAATGGGGCCACAGGGCGGAACTGAACCAGGTGTCAAGAACGTCTTCCTCACGTTCGAACCCGGCCGTTTCCAATTGTGCTTCCAACGCGGAACCTTCCTGCTTGATGCAGACGTGAACCGTGGCCAGGGGGAGGCCCAACTGGACGCGTTTCGATTCGTCCGTTTCATGGCACGGCTCGACCTGCAGCGAGGCCGCGGAATCGGTAAACCCGTCCAGGGCGAGCACGGTCTGCCGGGCCGAATCGCATTCTTCCTGGCTGAAACAGGCCTTTGACCAGACGGGGATCTGGTGTCCCCACCAGAGCTGGCGAGAGACAGGCCAGTCCCGTTTCTCGGACAACCAGTCGAGGTAACCTTTTTCGTAGCGGCTGGGCGTAATCCGCACCTCTTGATCGGAAACGGCATCCATCGCCGACTGGGCGAGCGTGTCCATGCGGATGAACCATTGGTCGGCCAGGAAAGGTTCGATCGGGGTTTTGCTGCGGTCCGAGTGGGGCAGCTCGATCTCTCGATCCTCGGTCTGCTCCAGCCAGCCCAATTGTTCCAGGTCGGCCACGACCTTTTGCCGCGCCTGTTTCATGGTCAGTCCCTGGTAGTCGCCGACCTCGGCATTCAAGGTCCCGTCACGATTCATGATGTTGATCATCGGCAGTTCACAACGCTGGGCGACCTCGTAGTCATTCGGGTCGTGGGCCGGCGTGATTTTCACGCAGCCACTCCCCAGCTCAGGTTTGGCCCAGCTATCGGTGACCAAGGGGATTTCCCGGTCCATCAGTGGCAGTCGAACGGTTCGTCCATCCTCGGCCATCGCTTTCAATTGAAGCAGCGCGGGTAGCATCTTTTCACAGCGGTCCCGCGCCGCGTCGATCTGAGATTGAATCGCATCGGCCTCGGATGAACTGGCACGGCTCAGTTTTTCTTCCAGTTCTGCAATATGTTTCTTCAAGGCGTTTTCCGGGTCCGGGTGCACGGCCACGCCCGTATCGCCCAGCATCGTTTCCGGCCGAGTCGTGGCGACCAGGACGAATTCCGGCTCGCCCGGTTGCGGGTCGATGACAGGGTAGCGAAAGTGCCAGAAATGGCCCTGGATCGTGCGGGAGATGACTTCATCATCGCTCACGGCCGTTTGCAGGAAGGTGTCCCAATTGACCAGACGTTTGCCCCGGTAGATCAACTGCTTGTCGAACAGATCGAAAAACGTGTAGCGGACGGCGGCCGCACAATGGTCGTCCAGCGTAAACCGCGTCCGTTCCCAGTCGCAGCTGCAACCGAGTTGCTGGAGTTGCCCAAGAATCCGCTTTTCGTATTGGTGTTTCCATTCCCAAATCCGTTCCACCAGCGCATCGCGGCCCAGGTCGTGGCGGGTCTTTCCCTCTTCTTCACGAAGTCGTTTCTCCACCACGGCCTGGGTGGCAATCCCGGCATGGTCGGTGCCCGGCATCCAGAGCGCATTGAATCCCTGCATCCGTTTCATGCGGATCATGATGTCCTGCAGCGTGTTGTTCAGGGCATGCCCCAAGTGCAGTGCACCGGTCACGTTGGGAGGGGGGATGACAATGGTGAAAGGTTCCCGGCCCGGATCCGGTTCCGCGTGAAAATAACCCTGTCGCATCCAGTTCTCGTACAGCCGGGGTTGGGCAGACTGGAAATCGAATCGACTGGGGATCTGATCGGGTTTCAAGGGCATCGGTTCAACCTGGCAGGGGAGTCTCTGGGAAGCTCAATTTATAGGCAAAATTGCCCATTAACCCAACCGCGGTCCAGCCCGGTTGGAACGGTTTGGTGTGCTTCCCCGCCGCCTGCCAGGCGGCAAAATGGGGCCAGGGGTGGCCCGGGTGCCTGAAATTGGCAAGCTCGGTACCTCTTCTTGAATCTCGATTTGAAATCTAGGAAGATATTCGCTGCTCAGAACCAATGAGCGGGGGCAAATCGTTCTGGCGGGACTTCCCTGATGGGAGGTTGCCTGTCCTTGTCGATTTGTATGGAAACGTATCGAAAAGAGCAAATCATGCCAAAATGGTGTCCTGCCACAATTGTTGAAAAGAAGATCTGGACCGATGGTCTTTTTACGCTGACCCTCAATGCTCCCGATGTTTCCCCGTTTGAGCCGGGCCAGTTCCTGCAGTTGGCGGTGACCGAGGGGGACGAGCGGACCAACCGACCGTACTCCGTCGCCTCGCCTCATGGCGACCATCTCGAGTTTTTTATCGTGCTGGTTGAGGATGGTCAGCTGACGCCCAAACTCTGGGGCCTGTCAGAAGGGGATACACTGGAAGTGGCCGAACGGGCAGCCGGCAGCTTTACGTTGAAAAAATCACCCCGTTCCGATGTCCTCTGGCTGTTGTCGACCGGGACCGGTTTGGCGCCGTACATTGCCATGTTGCGTACGCCGGAACCTTGGGAAAACTATGACAAGATTTGTGTTATCCATGGTGCCCGGCACAAGACCGATTTGGCCTATACCGAGGAGATGATGGGGTACCAACAACAGTATCCCGGCCGTTTTAAATTGATCCAGGCATTGACCCGTGAAGAATCGGAGGGAACGTTGTCCGGCCGCATCCCTGCGCTGCTGGAGAACGGTCAGTTGGAGGAGGAGGCAGGCGTGGAGCTGCAGGCGACCAACTCGACGGTCCTGCTCTGTGGGAACCCGGCCATGCTCGACGATATGGAAGAAAAACTGGGCCAACGGGACATGAAACGGCATCGGACGAAGGCCCCGGGGCAAATCGTTCTGGAGCGATACTGGTAGCAAGCGTCGTGGCAAATCCGTTATAACAGGCGAGTCCGATTTCTTGCCCGGCGGGGTAGCAGACAGCCATTTCAGTTTCCGGCCAGAAAGCCTAGATTAGAGGGTTGGAGTACTAGTCCCAAGTCACGGATTTGTTTCATGTCACTGATTGATGGATTCGAACATATCGCGAGGGAGAACGAATCTCTGGCGGGCTACACCCGTTTGAAGTTGGGGGGGGCAGCGGAGTATTTCGCCGAGCCGACGACCGAGCAGGAATTGGTGGAACTGGTCAAGCGGTTTTCAGGAGAGCAAAAGCCGATTCGACTGATCGGCAGTGGTTCCAATGTCATTATCGGGCGGGAAGGCGTGACCGGCCTGGTTCTGCATCTGGCAGCCCCCGTTTTTTGTGAATTGAGCGTCGATCAGGACATGATCACATCGGGAGGCGGCACGAAGTTGGCTCACTTTGTTTCGACCGCCGTCCGTGAAGGATGTGCCGGGCCGGAACAGTTGGTCGGAATTCCTGGTACGGTTGGGGGCGCCTTGCATTGCAACTCGGGGGCGCACGGAGAGGATATCGGTACTTGGGTCGAGTCGGCCGAAGTTCTGACTCGCTCCGGTGAACGGTTGACGCGCAGCGGCGACTCACTCTCTTTTTCGTACCGGCAGAGCAGCCTGGACGAACTGGTCATCTTGCGGGCCACTTTCCGATTTGAAAAGGAGAGCCCGGAAGCATTGACCAAGCAGATGCAGAAGCTGTGGATCGTGCGCCGGTCGACCCAGCCCTTTTCCCAGGAAAACGCGGTTTATGTATTCAAGGACCACGGTGGTGAGTCGGCCAGTGAACTGATCGATCGATGCGGACTGAAAGGTCTCCGGGTGGGGCAAGTCCAGGTTTCCGATCTGGATGCCAATATATTCCTGGCCAACCCCGGGGCGACCTCGGAGGAAGTTCTCGAATTGATCGAGCGCGTCAAGGCTCGGGTGTTCGAGACATTGTCGGTCGAACTGGAAACGGCCGTCAGGATCTGGTAGTCCGACCGCTAAGGAGTTTCTAGCACGTCCTTGGCGATGATCAGAAATCCTTCGGTCGGCTTGGCCGGGAAAACAAACTTGGCTTCCAGTCTTCGGCCCGGTTGGGACTCGTCCGTGATGGTGGCGATGGTTGGCCCGCTCGGAACTTTCTGGCCCGCCGGGACGATGAAGTTGCCCCCGAAGATGCGCGTGGTTGCCGAGGGTCCCGAACTTCCGGCGTCCGTATCCGGTTGGAAGACGATCGTCCCGCTCTGGATGGTCTTTCCATCGACCTCCACGGTGCCACGCAAGGGGTAAGCTTCCCGGCACCCGGGCGATGTGGACAGTGCGATCCCCAAAATCATTAAGACAAAAACAACCCGTTTCCCGGTAATGCTCGCCATCGTGATAACCCCCATAGAAGTGGTCCAATCGGAATGATTTTTTCCAGATCGCTATTCGCTGCAAAGAATTGTGCGCGAAAATTCGAACCTGTTTCAAGGGAGCTTCTGTTGAAAAGGCAGATTTAAGGTGAATCTACCCTCTGTCTCAGTGCCCCTTTCTGGTTGGGATGTCCGCTGTGGGGCTCCCGAAATGATCGTCATCCCGGGATCGAGAGCGAGTATGGCCCGCAGGCGAAATAATGGTGCAACATCCTGGCGATACGTCATTCTCCACCCGGCGTTGTGGTTCATGTTGGCCACCGTCGGGATGATCTTTGGTGCGATCCAATTGTGGCATACCCATTACCAGGAGTTGATCGACCTGCCCGGATACGAGATCTCCCGGCAGCAGATCCAGGTCAATGCACCGCCTGAATGGGTTGATGCTGACCTGGAGGGTACCATCCTGGGTCGTCTCCCTGAGCCGGCCAGCCTGCTCGATCGTCAGCTTGTGCCAACGACTGTCACGACTTGCGAGTCCCTTCCCTGGGTGGAAAAGATCAGTCGTATCGAGAAAGTTCCAGCCGGCCTCGATGTCGAACTGGTCTACCGTCAGCCGGTCGGTCTGGTCGAAATCTCGACGTCCTCAGGACAACAGGCGATTGATAGGCACGGGGTATTGATGGATCCCCGCATGATGGACTACGTCAATCCTGAAAACCTAATCCGTATCTCGGTGGCACGACCGGGACTGGAGCAACAGAAGATCTGGACGGTCTGGCAGGACCACCGGGTTGTGGATGCGGCCAGCATCGGTAGTCTTCAGGGTGCAGCTTGGGATCAACTCGGTTGCTACCGCATCGTCTCTTGGGACCCGCCCGGGAGTCCATCGAATCAAAACCCGTTTGAAATCTGGCCTCGAACGGCCCGCGGGATCAAAATTGTCTGGGGAAGCGCCCCGGGTAAGGAAAAAACGGGTGAAGCGTCGGCGGAACAGAAGCTGGAAGTGATCCGGCAATACCTGGCAAAATTGGACCCGTCGAAAGAGACGGAACTGGGCCGAAAAGTCGATGTCCGTTCCGGTTCTGCCCGGTTGGTTGATGACGTCAAAACGGCCCAATGGTCGGAATTTGACGATCAATGGAAGTAGCCTGAGGCAGGCCTGAGGTCCAGGCAGGGTGCAGGCTTAGGTTTCGTGTATCTTGATGGACTTTGTAGGCTCCTGCAGTTGGGCCGGATCGATCTCCTGCTCCATCTTCGTCTTCAACTCTTCACGAACCACCGGCAGTTCAGCCGGTGCTTCAATGCCGAGCCGAACACCACCGCCCGTGATCCTTACCACAGTCACCGCTATGTTGTCGCCAATCCAGATCCGTTCACCGATCTTACGGCTCAAAACAAGCATTTCGTTTCCCTCGAATTCTGATTCTTCCTGATTGTGTCCTTAGAAGAACGGTCAACCGCGCCGACCGATAGCGCACAAACCGAGTGCGACGGCCATGGGGTTGGCTGAAATGGGTCGATAATTCGGTCAGATTAGCGGTAAAATGACTGGCAAACAAGCAGCTAATTGAAAACAGTTTTTCCAAAAACAAAAACTAATACGTTCTGTTGTCGGAAAAGCCGGTTTTTTGAAGGTAATCCGGAGACCGTGCCACAATTTCCCCGTGGAGTCGGAGCGGGCCACCTCGGGAAAAAGTTAGAAATTTAACCGAAATATACGTTTTCCCCGTCCGTAAGATTGGCCGATGGTTTCGGCAAGTGCCAGCATTTGCGCGGTTCCCGATCATTCGTAGCCTGGCGACAGTCGGTTGCCGAATTCACCTTGACGGCTGTGCGGCTCACTGATAATTAACCGCCCAAACCGAAACTGTTCTTTATCGGCCGTTGGTGATGTTGCAGATGAGCCAATTGTATCAAACAAGTTGTCTTGTTGCTGTTTTCCTGGGACTCGGTCTGCTTGGTCCCAGTCCGCTGGTGGCCCAGGCGTATACCCCGCCAGCATACCCGGCTCCTCAGACCGTAACTCCCCCGACGACGCTTCCCCCGGCCAGCCTGCCACCGGTGGTCGGCAATAGTGGGGTTGCCCCGCCGTCCCAGGTGGTTGCACCGGCCTTTGATCCGTTCCGGGCCCAGACACAGCAGTTCCCAATGACGTTGGGTGCCCCTGCCTCTCCGGTTACCGTTTTGCCGCCGCAGCAACAGTTCCTGACCCCGACACCGAGTCAATTTAGCCCGTCCAATTATGTCGGTTTTCCGAAACGGTGGCCCGAGACGAATTGGGCCTGGCCGGCCCAGAATTGGGCCGATTTCCGCAGTGAAACAAAGCCGACCCGGTTTTTTGATCGGACCCGTTTTCGTTCGACGACGCTGCCTGGCAACGGCCGGAAGGGTCAAAACTACCTTTCGATCAACACGGTTGAATTAGCGACGACAATGACCTTCCAGCCGAACCCGAACTGGAGTCCACTTCGCGTCAGCCCCGGGTTCGCCTTCAATTGGTGGGGAGGGCCGCAAGTGCCCGAATACAATCTGCCACCCCGGGTCTACGATGCGGTCATATCGACGGATTTCTGTTCGAATCAGTGCAACCGCGTCGGCTTCGAGACCGATTTCACGATCGGCTACTATTCCGATTTCAGACACTCGGGGTCGAATGGGCCGACGGTAACAGTGGATGGGAGGCGCGCTGTACGACTCCAAGGCGTCCTGCTCGGTTGGTTTCGACTTAACCAGACCAACACCTACAAGTTTGGCGTTGAGTACCTGGATCGCCAGAAGGTCAAACTGCTCCCCTGTTTTGGCGTTTTCATCACGCCTACGCCGGACTTCCGGTTTGACCTTTATTTTCCGCGACCACGATTGGCACAGCGGGTCCGCTCTTTCACCAATGGGGAGATGTGGGCTTACCTGGGCTCCGAATACGGTGGTGGGAGCTGGGCCGTCGAGCGGAGAAATGTCTTAAGTCCTGGTCAGGGTCCGGTCCTGGACTTGACGATCAAGGATCAGGTCGATGTGAATGACATTCGCAGTTTTATCGGGATCGAGTATACGGGCCCGAAAGGACGGACCGGTTTCTTTGAAATCGGTTACGTCTCCAATCGTGAAATCATTCTTCGGTCCGGTGACCCTGGCAACCAACTCGACCTGCGGGACACGATCATGCTGCGGTCGGGCCTGGCATTTTGAGCGATTGACGATGCTCGGTGCTCTCAGGCCGTTTCGCCACGATGCGCTTTGAAGACGGTGGCTTTGGGGTTGGTGTAGGCCGTGAACATGTCACTCGCTTCCTGGTAAAGCGCGTACTGGCTGCGGAAGGGAGCCTGTTGAGGGCCGCTCTGGACCGGATGATAGGCGCCATCGGCATCGAGTTGCAGCGCCTTGACGTTGTCATGGAAGTACGTTTCCAGGGTATGGATCAGCCGCTTCCGGCATTCCGCATCGACCACGGGAATCATCAATTCTACCCGCCGATCGAGGTTGCGGTTCATCCAGTCGGCGCTGGAAATAAAGACCTGGTTGTCGCCGTCATGGTGGAAATGGAAAATCCGGGCGTGCTCCAGGAAACGGTCGACGATGCTGACGACCCGGATGTTCTCACTCAGGCCCGGGATTCCCGGTTTCAAACAACAGATGCCGCGGACATTCAGGCGAATCTTGACGCCGGCCTGGGAGGCTTCGTACAGGGCGTCAATGATCTTGCGGTCCACCAGTGAGTTCATCTTGGCCGTGATCGCACCTCCCCCCCCTTTTCTGGCGTTCTGGGATTCCGCGTGGATCAATTCAGTCAGTTTCTCGCGGCAATCGATCGGAGCTGCGGACAAGGCATTCAACTGTTGTGGGACCGATAGCCCCGTAATCGCGTTGAAGAAATGAACCGCGTCATCTCCCAACTCCGGATTGTTGGTGAAGTAGCTGACATCACTGTAAATCCGCGCTGTCGTCTCGTTGTAATTGCCGGTTCCAAAGTGGATGTAGCGTTGGATTCCGCGCTCTTCCCGACGGACCACGATGCAGATCTTGGCGTGGGTTTTCAGTCCCTGGACACCATAGATGACATCGACCCCAGCCTGTTCCAGCAATTCGGCGCGACGGATGTTCTGCGCTTCGTCAAATCGCGCTTTCAATTCGATAATCGCCGTGACGTGCTTGCCGTTTTCGGCGGCCCGTGCCAGAGCCGAAACGATTTTGCTTTCGCGTGCGGTGCGGTAGAGGGTCTGCTTGATGGCAATCACCTGGGGGTCGCTGGCCGCCGCCGTCAAGAACTCAACCACTGGGTCGTAACTCTGGTAAGGGTGGACAAGCAGTCGGTCTGCCTCGGCAATGATTTCGAATGGATCCCCGCCTGTCGGGAAATCAGGCGATTGTTGGGAGGGCCACGGTTCGTCTTTCAGTTCCTGGAATCCTGGCAGGGAGGCGAGGGTAAAGTATCCGGACAGGTCGAGTGGCCCGACGGCCGGGTAGAGATCGTCGTCCGAGACGTTGAGGACCGCCTTGAGGAATTCGAGGGTCGGTTGGCTGGCGTTTTCCGAAATTTCCAGACGAACACAATCGCTGACATTTCGCTTGGCCAGCAACTGTTTCATTTCCAATACCTGGTCATCTGCCACATCCTCGCTTGCCGTAATGTCGGCATTCCGTGTGATGCGAAACGGGGTGGAGTCGAGGACCGCCTGGGGGCCGAAAATTTCCTCCAGGAACAAGGTGACGACGTCTTCCAGCAACATGTAAGTGACGCCCGTTTCGTCGGGAAGGTAGATAAAGCGCGAAAGAGATCTTCCCAGTGGAATGACGGCGAAACGATCTTGCAGGTCGCCGTCCAATGACACGGCGCCCAGATTGTGGGCTGCTTCGTTGGCCAGTCGGACTCCCAGGCAGACACCGGCCCCGACCAGCAGGGGGAAATTCCGGTCGCGATGCACCGCGATCGGTGCGATCACGGGTTCGATCTGTTCACGGAAGACATGGCGCAGGTGCTCGATTTGCGAGGCCGATAGCGCATCGGCCTGCATGCGGCGAATGCCGTGAGATTCGAGTTCAGGTTCGAGCTGGTTCAGCAAGCAATCCGACTGCTCCAGGTACATGCGCCGAACGCGGTGGCGAATCCTCTCCAGTTGCTGGTTGGGCGTGAAACCGGCAATGTCGAGACGGCTTGAATTGGATTCGGAGAGTATTTTCAGCCCGCCCACACGGACCATGAAGAACTCGTTCAGGTTGGAACTGGTGATGGCCAGGAACTTGACCCGCTCCAGCAACGGGTTGTCCTGGCATTCTGCTTGATCCAGCACGCGCTGGTTGAACTCAAGCCAGCTCAGTTCACGGTTGATGTATTCGTGTTCAATGCTCATGGTCGTCCATCGTCGCAATGACGATTTTTGTCCCGAAGATATCTTCAAATAACTGACACGTCCTTGTGACTTCCAGCTGCTCCAGGGATATGTCGGTCAGGCTGGGCAGGATGATCTTGACTTGTTTGGGCATGACGTGGCATTCGATTTCACGAATCCTTTGCGTCCGGGATGCATCCAGCGCCTTGGCAACCCTCAGGATGGCGGCCAGCTTGGCAACGGCAATTCGATGTTCCCGGTTCAGGGACGAATAACCATCGTGGTTGGGTTGGGGGGTCGCCCGGCGGTGGTACCTCGCGACCAGCCCGACCAGTTGCACGTCCTTCGAGCCAATGCCAAAGAACTCCGAGTGCCGTATCAGGTACAACGAATGCTTGTGATACCCTTGCTCGCTAATATACTTACCCGTCTCGTGCAGCAGGGCTGCAATCTGGAGGATTCCCTGATAACGGGCGTCCAGTTGGTGCAGTTCTTTCGTTTGGTCAAACAATGACGAGGCCAGGTGGGAAATATGCAGGCAGTGGTTTTCGTCAAAATGGTACTTGCGTCCGACCTGCACGGCGGAATGCTCGATTTGCTCCTGGATTTCCGCCGACCATTTCCTCCCCTGGGCCATCTCCTGGACGAGGCCGTCGCGGAGGTTGACGTTGGCGACGTACACGTGCTCGACACCGAGTTCCTGGGCGATCATGCAGTTGGTCAGCAACGCAGGTCCGAGGGAATCGGCCTCGGGCAGGCTGAGGTGGTACCGAGTGGCCAGGCGGTCGGTGGATTGTTCCATGATCTTGTTGGTGAATCGGTTCAGTTCGTCGAGTTGGATTTCCAGCAGGCCCTCGGTTTGCTGTTGTCCGGCCAGTTCGTGGGCGGCGAAACGCATCTCGCCTCCCAGGGCGAGCAGGTTCTTCGGTTGGGCCCGCTGCGAATTTTCCATTAACTGCTGGATGGACTGGCGGATTCGCGTTTCCATCAGGTGCCGTGATTGGGCGACCGGGGCATCCAGGGATTCCAGGGTTTTTCTCAGCCGCAACGCTCCCAGGCGGTAGGTCTGTGCAAAAACAACGTGGTCCCGTTCCATCAGCACAAACTCGGTGGTCCCACCTCCCACCTCGCAAACCATGGTCAATTCATCAAAGACATGGGGGTGTTTCCTGATGAAGGGGGAGATCCCCAAAAAGGTCGCCCGGTGCAATTCGGCTTCGTCAAACCGCTCGATTTCAAAACCGGTGGCGATGAAAACCCGGTCCTGAAAAGCGAGACGATTGGAAGCTTCCTTGACGCCGCTGGTGGCGACGACGCGGATCTGGCGGGGGTCCGTGATGCCGTATTCATTCAATTTGGCCCGGTAAACCAACAGGACATGCACACAGTCTTCGATCGTCGATTTTTCAATCCGACCTTTGGTGAAGGAGTCCTTTCCCAGGCTCACAGCCTGTTCAAAGGACTCCAGCCGCACCACGGAATGGTCGTGGTGAATTTCGGCAATCTGCATTCGCAGGGAAGACGCGCCGATATCGATAACGGCCACTTGGACCGGGGCTGGCGGTCGATTTGCGTCGGTCTTGGTAGAAACGGTATCGGTATTCATGGCAAATGGAGTTAGGTGGAATTCGGCCTGATTCCGGAGCGGTGCTCCGGGTGTTGGCTATGGGCCGCCATGAACTATTCTAGGGCAAAGTCCGTTGTGATTCCACAAACAGGATTCTTGGGCCGTCTGGCCTGAGAGCCATCAGTCCTGGTCGACGGACTGTCGCGCCAGGGCAGCCGCTCCCATCACTGCGGCATCGTCCCCCAATGTCGCTTCGACGATGGAAAACTCGTTCTTCAGTGAGGGTAGGATCCGCTGGCTCGCTACCTCTTCCACAATCGGCAGAATTTGACTCGACATCGCCTCGATCAAGCCACCGCCGAAGACGATGACGTCCGGGGCCAGCAGGTGGACCACTGTGACCACGGCCAGTCCGAGTTGCTCGGCCGCCTGCTCGACGATGGCGGCCACGGCCTGGTCTCCGGCTTTGACCGAATTGGCCAGCGCGCCCGAGCGGATTTGACTGATATCCGTACCGGCGTTTTCCATCAGGTGCGGGGCCTGGCCGCGGTACGCCGACTGGGCGGCATTGCCGGCGATCGCCAGTCGTGAGGCGACGGATTCCAGCGATCCTGCGTTGCCAGCGCCATCCAGCGGTCCCCCGGTGATGAGCGGGATGTGACCGATTTCCATGCAACTCGTGTTGGTGCCCCGGAACAATTTTCCCTCGTAGACACAGGCACCCCCGATGCCGGTACCCGGAAAAATCCCAAAGGCGCAGCGAACATCCTGGGCCGCACCAAACTGGTATTCTCCAAACAGCCCGGCATCCACATCGTTGGCAATCACCGCCGGGCAACCGAATTCGTCTTCGATCGACTCCTTGATCGGGATATTTTCCCAGCCCAGGTTCGGTGCTTCGCGGATCACGCCCTGTTCGAAATCGAGTGGCCCGGGGCAGCCGATCCCGATGCCGCAGATATCGTCGGGTTCCAGACCAGCGTCCTCGATCGCGTCGTGGATATTCTCGTTGATCCGCTTGAGACCGGCCGACATGCCCTCGTGGCCCTTGGTTTTCCTGCGGGATCTCCCCACGGCCTGGAAGTCCTTGTCGAAGACGACACACAACATCTTGGTGCCGCCCAGGTCAAAACCTGCCCAGTACTCCTTTTTCTTCTTGCTGCCCATTGCCCGTTGAGTTTCCTTACTGGTGCCGGGCGATTATCGATCGTCCGGCACGAATCCGTCATTCCAGTAAAACTGCTGTACCCGATGATTGTAGGAATCCAGCACGTGAATCATACCCTTGGCATCCAGACAGGCTGCCCACGGTTGATGTAATTGTCCCGTTTTTCGTCCGGGTGAGCCCCACGTTCCCAGGGAATGTCCGTCCGTCGTGAATTTCTGGAGCCGGTGATTGCCGAATTCGCAGACATAGAGATCTCCCTGGTCGTCGAAAAACAGGTTGTACGGGTAGTTTAGCTCCCCTTTCTCCCGCCCCGGGGTGCCAAACAGTTTGACGACCTTGGCCGTGTCCCCGGTTGCGTCGAAGACCTGGATCCGGTGGTTGCTGGCATCGGCCACCCAGAGCTGATCGTTCGAGTCGATTGCCAGTCCCTGGGGCCTGAGGAATTGGCCAGGTTCCGAGCCGTGGCCCCCCCACTCAAACAGGTAGTTGCCAGCGGCGTCAAATTTTTGAATGCGGTCGTAATCGCCGTATTCGGCCACATAGTAATTCCCGCTTGAATCCTGAACGATGTCGGTGACGAAACCGAATTCCTCGGGTCCCCGGCCATGCGTGCCACCGATCGTGCGGGACTCGAGTAACGTCCCGTCCAAGTCGTAAAACAGGACCCGGTGGTAATGCGTATCGCAGACCATCAGTTTCTGGTCATTGGAGATGGACAAGCCGCACGGCTTCCCATTTTTGACTTCGGGCGTTCGCCATTGCCTGAGCAGTTGACCGTTGGTATCAAACACCTGCACTCGGCCGGTCATGTCCACAATGTAAAGGTTCTGATCAGCATCCAGCGCGATGGCTCGCGGCTTCTGGAAACGGCCATCTCCCAAACCCCGTCGTCCCCAGGTTTGGACCTGATTTGGATCGGGCGCGTCGCTGGTGAGGCAACCCGTAGCGAGCAGGCTGGCGCAGCCCAGCAGCAGGCCCGCCCAGGTCCATCGCGGGAGGGAGCGGAGGTGGAAAAGCGTCGTGTTGGAGTCGCTGCGGTTCATCGTCACTCGTGGGGATTCGGGAGTTTCAATTATAGCGTGATCCCCGCGGCGGGTGAGTCTGTGGGCGGAGCGTTGCTACTTGACCCGGTCGGAATCAGGGGGATATAGTGGGGTCCGTTTCTTCCATTTGCGGTCGCCCAACATCCCGAGCCGTTCGTTCATGCCCGCTCGCCTGGTCAATTTGAAAAGCTCGGAAGATGTGCGCGACGTGGTTCACTTGGCTGTCGAGGCGTTGTCCGCCGGAAAAATCGTGGCCATTCCGACCGAGACGGTTTACGGCATCGCGGCCAGCGCCCTGCATGAGGAGGCGGTGGAACGTTTGTTGCAGGTCAAGAATCGGCCGCCGGAAAAACCGCTCGCCTTCGCCCTGAAAAGCCTGGAAGATGCCCTGGATTATGTCCCCGACCTTTCCAGTCTGGGTAGACGCTTGGGTCGTCGTGGCTGGCCCGGCCCGCTGACCCTGGTGCTGGAAGACAAGCATCCGGACAGTGCGATTCGCCGCTTGCCCCCGGTGGTGCGGGATTCAACCGTTTCTTCAGGAACGGTCGGTTTGCGGGTGCCGGATCATCCAACCACCTTGCAGATCCTCCGTCTGCTGGCTGGACCCATCGTGTTGACCAGTGCTAATATCAGTGGGCAGCAGGACTCGGTTGATGGCCGGCAGGTGCAGGAACACCTCGGTGACGAGATCGACCTGATTCTGGATGACGGTCCGGCAGATTACGGCCGGGCTTCAACGGTTGTCAAGGTCGTCGGGAACCGCTATGACGTGTTGCGGTTGGGTGCGTTGGGAGAAGATGATTTGAAAAAGATGAGCCGATTGATGGTCCTCGTGGTTTGCACGGGCAATACCTGCCGTAGTCCCATGGCCGCGGCGTTGATGCAAAAACACTTGGCCTCACAGCTAGGATGTTCCATCGAGGAATTGGAGAGTCGGGGGGTGACGGTTGAATCGGCCGGGATTGCTGCGGGACCTGGCAGCCGCCCCTCGGCCCAGGCCGTCGAGGTGATGGCCCTGGCAGGACTCGATATTTCCGGCTGTCGCAGTCAACCGGTTACCGACGAACTGGTCCGTTCTGCTGACCTGATTCTTACTTTGACCGGCAACCACAAGCGTGCGATCGATGCCCGCTGGCCAGACGCCGTATCGCGAACGCATACGATCCGTCTGGACGGTCGCGATGTTTCCGACCCGATCGGTATGCCGGTTCATGTTTACCAGAGTTGTGCCGACCAGATCGAGGAATCCCTCCAGGCCTGGGCGGAAAAGCTGGCACCCCAGATCGGGTGCGGAGAAGGGGACGAGCAGGATGAAAATTAGTATCGGGAGCGATCACCGGGGGATTGAGCAACGGGCCCGGATTGCCGCCGCCATTGAGTCCGCCGGGCATCAAGTCGACGATTGTGGGACCGATTCGACTGAATCGTGTGACTACCCGGATATCGCGGCCGATGTGGCGCGGCGGGTGGCCGCCGGCCAATCCGATCGGGGTATCCTGATTTGTGGAACCGGGATCGGCGTTTCCATTGCCGCCAACAAGATTCCCGGAATCCGGGCGGCTGTCTGTCACGACCTGCATACGGTAGAAATGAGTCGTCGTCACAATGATGCCAATGTGCTCTGCATGGCTGCTGAAATTGAAGAGCCGGTGATGCGCGAGATGGTGACTCTCTGGCTGTCGACCGATTTCGATGGTGGCCGACACGAACGGCGGGTCAACAAGATCACAGCCCTGGAGATCGGGCGCACCCACGGCTGATCTGCCGTCAAAACCGCGGCGAAGAAAAAAGCAACCTTGACCGGAGTGCTGAGAATGCACATCCTTGAGGACGCGTGCAATTCGATGATCGATGTGAACAGGTGCCATGCTTAGAGTCTTGATTGAAAAATGGGCGGTCAACGCTGGGTTTCTTCTCGGTGGTTTGTCATTGTTGCTGCTTGTCACGGGATGCCCGGCACCGAGTCAACCTGATGTCGAGGAGGATGTCAGTGAAGACGTCGTGGCACCTCCCCCCCTCTCCGTATTGCTGGTCGACACATCGGGAATCGCGCCCCTGGTGGAACGTCAGTGGTCCGCTCGTCGGGATGGCCAGCTGCAATCGACGGAAATCAGCGCCGAGGAACTCCGGGCCGGGGACTACCGGGCCATCGAAAAGAGTGATGTCGTGATTTACCCGATCGAAATGATCGGCGAATTGGTTAAACGGGACCTGATTCAGAGAATTCCCAGGTCGGTCTGGGACGCGGAAGAATTCAACAAGAAAGAACTCTTCCGTAAAAGTCGGACACGGCTGGTCCAGTTTGGCTCGGATCCGTGGGGAACACCGCTGGGGAGTCCCCAGTTGGTGCTGATGTACCGTCGGGACGTGTTGGAACAGCTGGGTGAGTCTCCTCCCCGGACCTGGGATGAGTTTTTTGCGTTGAACCGCAGACTGCAAGAGGCGAAGCTGCAGGATGCCGAGGGGAACCCGTTGCCGGTGGCGGTCGATATTCCGATGGCCGATTCCTGGGCGTCCGTTTCATTCCTGGCGATGTGTGCATCGGACATTCGCTACCGGGGGAAGATATCGACCGTGTTTGATATTGACGACATGAATCCGCTGGTTAATCGGAAGCCGTTTGTTGAGAAACTCGGTGCGATGCAAGAGGTCGTCGATGACGAGGATTTGGCGATGACGCCGGCCAAGGCGTACCGTCGCATGATGAGTGGTCAATCGGCCATGGCCATTGGTTGGCCGGCCACCGGGTTGCTGGATGAATCGACGCGAGATAGCGAGAACCGGAATGTCGGGCTGGCCCGTCTGCCCGGATCGGTCAACTGGTATGACTTTGAAGCTGAGTTGCCCGTCCGCCGCGACGAGGACGAGTCGATTCATGTCGATTCTCTCGGCTTTGATGGGCGGATGGCTTCCGTGTCGTCCAAGTCGGGCGAGACAATGGCCAGTTTCGATTTCATTACCTGGTTGGCCAACAAACAGATCGGTCTGCTCGTCCTGCCGGAATCGGCCAGGGGCGCTCCCTTCCGGGCCAGCCACCTGGGCAATGCGGAGCGTTGGACCGGGCCTGGGCTGTCCCCCGAAGCGGTCGATTCTTATGTCGAGATCCTGCAGTCGACGGATCAGTCGAACACCTCGTTCATCTTTCCGCGGATCCCCGAGGCGATCGCCTATCGACAGCAATTGGATCAAGCGATCCAGCGCTGTGTCGCGGACGGATTGGCTCCGCAGGCCGCCCTGGACGAAGTGGTCGAACAGTGGCAGGCGATTACCGAGGCCGAGGGCGCAGCCCAGCAGCGGGGCTGGCTAAAGAAGAGCGAAGGATTTTAGTCAACGACTCGATATCGAGTCGTTTCCGCGGCTGGTTGGTCATCCTGTCAAGTATTTTGGCCGACTGTTTCGCCCGCATTGATGCGACACCGGCTTCGCATCGTTGCTGCTCCGCTCGGTTCAACCGGGGAAGGACAACGTCTCGTCTTTTTTAATCGTCGCGCCTGTCTTAAGTGGCGCGTTTGTCTTAAGTGTCGCGCCTCTGGAAAACGGGGCGATCGATAACGGTCATACGCTGACCTGCTGCTGATGCTGGTCAAGTTTGCCTTATCAATTCCTGAATTCTAGGATCTTCGCAAGATCCGCCACTGAGAGCACGCCCAGACGTTGCGGAAATACACCCACCCAAGGGGTGGTTTTTAGAATCGCATCGGTGCTGGTTTGGTTGTCGAGAGGTGGCAAGGCTAACGCACCGACGTGCTGATGGAAGCCGGAGATGCTGCGGCAAAAAAAAATGCCGATAACCGGCAGGGCGGAGCGAAGAACTGTTTGTCAGAGTTTGCGTGAACGTAGGCTCGCAAAGTGATCAGGCAAAGAGAGGCTGACGCTACCAGGCGTCCGCTCGCGGAGGGGAGAAGATGAAGTACCGAACGATGACATTTTTGGGGATTCTTGCACTGGTGGTCTTGTTTCCATCAAACAGCGTGTTGGCGGAGACGCGGTACGTGCCGTCGAAGGTCTACAGAACGATTCAGTCGGCCATCGACGCGGCTAATGCCGGCGATGTGATCGTGATTGCGGCCGGCAAGTATTCGCCGACGGCCACGATTGATACCTTGGGCAAGGCGATCACGCTCAGCGGGGCCGTCGATCGCAAGGGCCTGCCCGCCACGATTATCGATGGCCAGGGAAAGATGCGGGTACTGCAGTGTGTAGAAACCACAGGTGGACAGGTTGTATTTGAAAACCTACAGATCCAGAACGGTTGGGTGGATGGGAGCGGCGGTGGTGTGTTTTTCAGCGGTGGCAGCGCTAAATTCATTAACTGTCTCTTCAAATCCAATTCGGCCGTGGATACAGATAACAGTTTAAATGCGATTAAGGGTTACGGTGGCGGATTGTGCTGTTTAGCCACTTGCCCCGTCTTAATCAATTGCCATTTTGAGTCTAATTCAGCCTACCGTTCCGGAGGAGGAGCCTATTGCAACCGAGTCGATTTCAGGTTGCTCGATCACCCGAGAAACCTGTATCGGGTGCCCTTCCAGAACTGCACGTTCACGAACAACTCCGCCAACGGCAATGATGCTCCGAGTGAGGGTCCTCCGGTGACGACTGGGCAGCGACAAGGCGGCGGCGGTTTGTGTCTCAGTCAGTGCTTCTATTCCAACAATCCCAAACCTCATAGTATCCTTGACCATTGTGAGTTTAAATGGAACCTGTCAACGGTCGGCGGTGGCTTGCTCCTCGATGAGAGTCAAGGCGTCGTGCACCCTCTGTTGACCGACTGCACGTTTCGTGAAAACCGTTGCGTCGTTGATGTGGCCAGAAACGGCAATGGTGGCGGGGGGATCGGCATGTTTAATTCGCGTCCGACGATTCGTGATTGTGACTTTGAGGGTAACTTCGTGGAGTTCGTAGGTCGCAACGGCAAAGGGGAGGACATCGGTGGTGGCGGTGCCATGAGAACCTGGTTTAACTCTGGCGTAACCTCTCCAGAGGACACCGTGATTGATGGCTGTACGTTTACCAACAATATTGTAAGCGGTGGTGCCTCTGGCGGAGCCTTCCTCTATGATGCTGGCAACGATCATGATGATCCGCAGATCACGGGATGCCAGTTTACCGGTAACTCAGCCTTGGGTGGCCGTGGCGGGGCAGTGTTCAACATCGGACCGGGCGGCGATCCAACATTTAGCAACTGCGACTTTGAAGACAATTCGGCCGACGAGGGTGGTGGAATGTACAACTCGTACATTAGCCCAACGCTGACCGATTGTACTTTTGCGGGAAACTGGGCCGTGGATAACGGTGGTGGTATGTGCAATTCCGGCAGTAACAGTTCCGGCAGTAGCCCAACGCTTAACGACTGTACTTTGACGGGAAACTTGGCCGTAAATAACGGTGGTGGAATTTACAATGACCAAGAAACGTCTCCCTACTTGGATGGCTGCGAGATTACCGGCAATGCTGCGACAAATGGCGCTGGTGGCGGGATATACAGCGAGTTACCTTCGGGTGGCACAACGTTGAGGAACAGTCGCGTCTGTGGCAATTCGCCTGATCAGATTTATGGCAATTGGACAGACGAGGGTGGCAATACGGTTCACGAACCGAGTCCGGATCTCAATGATGACGGCTGGGTCGACGGTGCCGATGTCGGATTGTTGCTGGTGGACTGGGGGGCGTCTGGTGATTGCCTTCCCGCCGACCTGAATGGTGATGGTTGGGTCGACGGGGCTGATTTCGGACTGCTGCTGGCTGCCTGGGGTGAGTACCCGTAGTTTCGTTCGGCTGGCGGTTCCACCCCTCGAGGGAAGCTGCCTTCGTGTCAGGACTAACCTGTGCGAGTTTGCTAATGAGAGCCGATTCAGGGTTTCATTTTCAGTTCGCGCAGGTTGTCCTCGAAGGTGCGGATCTGGTTGCTGGAGCGCCAGGCGATTAGGACCGAACGGAAGATGCCCCAGCCGATAAAGAACGGGAGGCAGCCGAGGATTGGGGGCAAGCTGAAATTGGCACTCGATCCGAAAAAGAAACCGATCCCACCGAGCAGCAGGAGGACCACGCTAAAGATCAGAGCGGGGACGGCGCAAATCTTGTCAAACAATGTCATACGATTTCGACCTGTACACCGGCCAGTCGCCTCTTTCCTGTCGTCGGGCCGTACGGCGAAAGGAAAACGTTCACGCAAACGGGAACGCAGGTCACTATTCGTACGGTGCGGGTCGCGTCTTGGCCGAAAAATAACCGGCTGGGCAGATTTGAGACCGATTTCCTTCAGAATGCGGCTCAGAATGCGGCTCAGAATGCGGGAAAGGCGGATCTCGACACTGGGCGGCCGGTCCAGGGGCGGCGCGGAGGGGTGCCGGGAGATCCTGGCACCCTCGGCCGCACGGCTCAGTTCTGGTGGACCGTGACCTTGTTGATCTTGACTTCTTCGACGGGTCGGTCCTGGGCGCCGGTGGCGACCGAACCGATCGTTCGTACGACCTCCAGGCTGGCGTCGTCGGCGGTCCGGCCGAAGGCGGTGTAACTGCCGTCCAGATGGGGATGCTTATCCAGGCAGATGAAAAACTGGGAACCGGCCGAATTCGGATCGCTCGAGCGTGCCATGGAGAGCACCCCAGGTTCGTGGGAGAGACCGTTGAACTCCGCATCGACGTTGTAACCCGGTCCGCCCATGCCGGTTCCGTCCGGGCAGCCACCCTGGATCATGAAGCCTTCGATGATGCGGTGGAAGATCAGGTCGTCGTAGAAACCGGTTCGGGCCAGCCCGATCATGTTGCTGCAGTGATTCGGCGCGTATTCGGGAAGCAGTTCAACCATGATCGTTCCCTGATTCGTGTCGAATTCCATCTGGTACTTGTGATTATCGAAATCGACATCGGCCACGGCGGCGTCTACATCTGCTTTGCAATTCATCCTATTTCCTTTTCTTGGTGGTTTCAGGGTGGAACCGGATTGTTCCACATTCGGGCGGCCACCGCAACAACCCCGCCATGGTGGTTGGGTCGGAATAGGGCCATCCGTTTGCGGCTGGCTGCCGTACGACTGGGGGACGAACGGGCGAAATCATGTTATTCTGTCCACCTGTCAATCGAATGATCGAACGGACCTTTGCCGATGCCCACGACCCCCCAGACAACTGGCTCCAAACGGCTCTGCCTGTTGGATGGTATGGCGCTGACCTACCGCGCCCATTTTGCCTTGATCCGCAGTCCCCGGTTCACTGCCGGCGGCCTGTGCACTTCGGCCGTGTTCGGGATGACCAACACACTGTTCGATCTGTTGAAGCGGGAAGAGCCGACGCACATCTGTGTCGCCTTTGACACTTCCGAGCCGACGGAGCGGCACGAGATCTTCCCCGAGTACAAGGCGCAGCGGGATTCCCTGCCGGAAGATATTGGGGAACAGTTGCCATACATCGACCAACTGTTCGAGGCGTTTGGCGTGACCGTGGTCCGCATGCCCGGTTACGAGGCGGACGACATCATCGGCACATTGGCCCATCAGGCCGAGCAACAAGGCTTTCAAACCTCGATGGTGACCCCGGACAAGGATTACCACCAACTCGTGACGGAAAATATTCACGTCTTGAAGCCGGGTCGCAAGGGATCGGAATGGGAAGTTCTCGGCGTACCGGAAGTGCTGCAGAAATGGGAAGTCGAACGAGTCGACCAGGTGATCGACATCCTCGGTTTGATGGGGGACTCCAGTGACAATATTCCCGGGATTCCCGGGATTGGTCCGAAGACGGCTCAAAAACTGATCGCCCAGTACGGTTCGGTGGAAAACCTGCTGGAACACGCCGACGAGTTGAAGGGGAAACAGAAGGAACGGGTGATCGAGAACACCGAATTGGCGCGGTTGTCGAAAAAGCTGGTCACGATCCAGCTCGATGTGCCCCATGCGGTCGAGCTCGATTCGCTGGCGCGGGTTGAATGGGACGAGGACAAACTGAAAAGCCTGTTCATGGACCTGGAGTTCGACACGCTCGGTAAGAAACTGTTCGGCAAGTCGTTTACATCGGCGCCGTCCCGGGCGGCCAAGATGCGGGAAAAACGGGAGACGGAAATCCAGACCACTCTGTTTGACGAGCCGGTCATGGAGAAGACGATTGTCGATGTCCCGCACGACTACCAGTTGGTCAAGACCGCCGACCAGCGGAAGACCTTGTTGTCCAAGCTGATGAAACAGGAGCAGGTCTGCTTCGATATCGAGTCGACGGGGCTCGATCCGCGGACGGCCCAACCGTTGGGAATCGCCTTTTCCTGGGAGCCGCACACCGGCTTTTACGTCGTGTGCCCTGAGGATCTCGCTGGAACACTCCAGGTGATCGATGAGTTTCGACCGTTGCTGGAAAACGACGCGGTAAAAAAAATCGGGCACAACCTGAAGTACGACCTGTCGATCCTGAAATGGAATGGTTTTGAAGTCCGGGGCACTCTGTTTGACACGATGTTGGCCCACAGCATGAAAGAGCCGGAAATGCGGCACGGGCTGGATTACCTGGCCAACCTGTACCTCGGATACCGGCCGATCCCGACCAGTGACCTGATCGGCGAGAAGGGACCGGACCAGAAGAACATGCGGGATATCGATGTGGAGACGGTGGCCGAATACGCCTGTGAAGATGCCGATATCACGCTGCAGGTCAGCCAGGCGATCGAGCCGGATATCGAGGCGCGGGGAGTGGCCCAGGTCTGTTTTGACGTCGAGTGTCCTCTGATCCCGGTTCTGGTCGACATGGAATACGAGGGGATCCGCCTGGATGGCGAGACGCTGCAGCAGTATTCCAAGCAGTTGGCCGGTGAAATCGAGGAGTTGCAGGCCAAGATCTTCGATGCGGCCGGGCGGGAATTCAATATCGATTCTCCCAAGCAGTTGGGAATCGTGTTGTACGAGGATCTGGAACTGGAAAAGAACCCGAAGTTGACCGCCACGGGCCAGTATTCGACGCGGGAATCGGAGTTGGAACGTTTGGCGCCCCGGCACCCGATCATTGCCGATATTCTCGATTACCGGAACGCGGTCAAATTGAAATCGGTCTATGTGGACCAGTTGCCCGAAGCCGTGAACCCGCAGACCGGCCGCGTCCATACGCACTACAGCCAGACCTGGACGGCGACCGGCCGGATGCAATCGAACAACCCGAACCTGCAGACGATCCCGATCCGCAAGAAGCGGGGCCGGGAAATTCGGGCCGCGTTTGTGGCCCGGGATGACGACTACCTGATCCTGTCGGCCGACTACTCGCAGGTCGAGCTCAGGATCATGGCCGAGTTGAGCGAAGATGAAGCGATGAACGCAGCTTTCCAGCAGGGCGTCGATATTCACGGAGCGACGGCGGCCAACGTCTATCAGGTTGAGCTGGACGAGGTGACCCGCGAAATGCGGGACAAGGCAAAGATGGTCAATTTTGGCATCCTCTACGGAATTTCGGCTTTTGGTCTGCAGCAGCGATTGAACATTCCGCGGAGAGAGGCGAACGAATTGATCGAAAGCTATTTCGAGCAGTATCCCTCGGTGCAAACGTACATCGACGCGATGATCGCACACGGGCGGGAGCACGGCTACGTGAAAACGAAAACGGGTCGCCGCCGTTACCTGCGAGACATCAATTCGAGAAGCCGGGCGGTGGCCAGCGCCGCCGAGCGGTTGGCGATGAATAGCCCGATCCAGGGGACGGCCGCCGACATGTTGAAACTGGCGATGATCAAGGTGGCCCATGTTTTGCAAGAAGGCGATTTCAAAACCAGAATGCTGTTGACGGTCCACGATGAACTCGTGTTTGACCTGTACAAGCCGGAACAGGAACAGGTCGTGCCACTGATTGAAGAGGCGATGAAAACGGCCCTGCCGATGCGTGTCCCGATCGTGGTTGAAATGGGGACCGGCTCCAACTGGCTCGAGGCGCACTAAGGTCACCTGCGGGTGACGGCGGCCGGGGAGGCCCGGCCCGATTTTTCCTGCGAACCCCTCGTCCATTTCAGGAGCGGTTCATCAGCGAACCGTTCGACCGCCGCGAGGCTGTATTTGGCGTCGCTTCTAGCCGGCCGGAACGATCTCGAGTGCCCCGCGAAACACGGTCCGCGCGGCACCCCGCAGGAAAACCCGCTGGCCTTCCCTCCGCAAGGTGAGCTGGCCGCCGCGGGGGGAAACCTGGTAGGCGTTCATGGTCTGCCGGTTCAGCTTATCTCCCCAGTAAGGGGCCAGTCCACAGTGGGCCGAACCGGTGACCGGGTCTTCATCGACGCCGACGGCCGGCGCAAAGAAACGTGAGACAAAATCGATCCCCGCTCGTGCGGTTTGCGCGGTCACGATCAGGCCCCGCACGGGCAGTTGCCCCAGTTGCTCCAGGTCGATTTGTACCTGGCTGACCTGCTCCTCGTCGGCCAACTCGACCAGGTAATCCATCCGATTTTGGGCCACGGTCAGCGGGGGCAGCGAGAGGGCGGCCAGCAACTCGTCCGGTGGCTCGATCACGGCGGTTGGTTCGGCCGGGAAATCGAGCTCGATCAAGCCATCCTGTTGTTGGGCCCGCAGCTCTCCACTCAAGGTCTGGAACAGGATGGGCTGGTCGTCTCCGAGTTGACCGGCTGCCCACAGAGCGTGGGCGGCCGCCAGGGTGGCATGACCGCACAGGTCGACCTCGGTGGTGGGGGTGAACCAGCGGAGTTGGAAATGCGGTTCGCCCGGACAGACGAAAGCGGTTTCTGACAGGTTCATTTCGGCGGCCATCGACTGCATCCAGTCGTCAGCCGGGAACCGTTTCAGCAGGCAGACCCCGGCCGGATTGCCGCTAAACGGGCGGTCGGGATCGATAAACGCGTCGACCTGGTAGATGTCACTTTTAGGGGGCACGGTTCACTCCTGGAAAACGTTGCGCGGTGATCGGACGGAAGGCATGTCGATCAGGGCCAGATATCCCGGGTTGCCAATTCGATCGAGTTTCCTGCCGGGTCACGAAAATAGATCGACTGCCCACCTGCCGGCCAGTCGACTTGTGACTCGATCGGCACCTGGTGTTGTACCAGTCTCGTTTGCCATTCCGGCAGTTCTTTCGGTTCGATGGCAAACGCCATATGTCCACTTCCTGAGCAGCCGTGGCCGGGTGGTTGGTCCGTCGCGCCGGCCAGATTTTTCTGTCGACTCCGGTCCGGATTGAACAGGAGCAGCATGCCCTGGCCAACTCGGTAAAACAGGTACTCGCCGGGCTGATGGGAATATTCGGAAAGCCCCAGTACGGTACCATAAAAATGTCGGGCGGCCCGCAGATCGGGGCAGTAGAGAACCGTTTCGAGAATGGCGGAAAGGGAGCACATCAAAATCGTCCACGACAAATAGGGAGACAGGGCAACACGACACGGTCGAACCTGTTGAACCTGGGTTTTCCTGACTCCAAATCTAGCAAGAAATGGAGTTTGGCAAAGATGGGCAACCGGGGCATGCTCGTATTGAAGTTGGTCGATGGCAGGCAATTTGCTACTCTTCCCGCCCCTTGTCCAGTCGAGCGACCGTGAAACGGGATGATCTCAATGACGAAAATTGTGTGCCGAAGAACTTGTCTCTGTTTGACCATCGTCTCCTGCCTCACCCTTTCCCTGTTCCCAGGTTGCAGCTGGGATTGGAAATTGGGATTCGATCTGGACCGGAACAAAGCCGAAGAGGAAATTTTCAATTTGGGTGATACGCCCAAACCGGCGCTCGAACCGGGTTCAATCTGGACCGAGAATTATCAACAGGCGATGCGGGATGCCAAGCTGAGTGGCAAATACGTGATTGCCGACTTTACCGGTAGTGACTGGTGTCGTTGGTGCGTCCGCCTGGAGAAAGAGGTCTTTGAAACAGCGGAATTCCAGGCGTGGTCGGCCGATCACGCCATCCTGCTCAAGGTAGATTTTCCGCGCAAGACGCCTCAGCCGGTACGGGTCAAGTTGCAGAACAAGCGATTGGCCGAGCAATATGCCAACCAGATCAAGGGCTATCCAACCATTCTCGTGCTCGATCCGGAAGGGAACGTGGTCGCCCGAACAGGCTATGTCAAAGGAGGGCCCGTCGCCTGGCTGGATGAACTGGAATCCCAGTTGATCGTCTCGCTCGATGAGCGGCAGGGTGCTGCCGAGGTTCCAGGTGCTACCGAGGGTCCAGGTGCTACCGAGCGGCGCTAGTTAAAGATCATTCCGGGCTTTTTTTGCCGGTCGATTTTTTGGCAGCCTTCTTCTTTGTTTTCTTTTTCTTCTTGGCCGCTTTCTTCTTGGTGGCCTTGGTCTTTTTCTTCACCGTCTTTTTCTTGACGACCTGGGTATCGTCTTCCTTGTCGGGCTCGCCAGAGTCCGATTTGCCCGCCTTTTTCTTGGCCGTTTTGCGAGCTGCGAATTCGAACCCAAGTTTGCCCGTGGTGGGGTCGAGTGTCAGGTGGGCCGAGAATCGTCGATTCTTTTTGGAGATAAAGCCGGGCATCAGGTCGGTCTTGCCCTCGGTGAACAACTTCTTGGCCTGTTCCGAAGGGATCTCTTTTTGCAGGATCGTTTTGCTGATACGCACTCCCCGCTCGTCGACCTTGGTCGCCATCTGCGGGGCCAGGAAAGCCCGTTCGGTCTCGTAGACTTTCAGGGTGCCGTCAGTCCCGTCACCGACGGGCGCCTCGCACAGCAGCTTGTCGTCATTAAGGCTCTTCAATTCCTCTTCCCGCAGGTCGTCGCCCTCGAATATGAATTCGACTTTCCACGTCCGTTTCTTTTTGGCAATGGTCAATTCTGCCGTGAACGGTTGGCCAAACCGGTTTTTGAAGGTCTCAATCGGTCCGACTCGCCCCTCGGTCATCAGCGTGCGAGCTTCGTCCTCAGTCAGTTCATGGCTGGCGATATGTTTTTTCAGGCGGAACTTGCATTCCGGGTTGTAGCATTCAAACACACCATCGGTCTGTTTGTGAACGTTACCGCCACACTCGGGGCAGGGGGCCAGTAAATCGGGAAAGGGTCGATTGACAATCGCATCGGTGTAGTCGCGAGTCTGTTCGACCAGGCTCTTGGTGAGACTTTTGATCTCGTTCATGAACGTCTGGCGATCGAGTTGGCCGGTTTCCATCTGTTTCAACTTGTATTCCCATTCGCCTGTCATTTCAGGTGAGCCGAGCGTGGAAATACCGATGTCGTGGAGCAGGTCGGTCATGGCCAGACCCTTGTTGGAAACGACCAGGTCCCGCTTGTTCCGGTCATCCCGGAAGAGGTACTTTTGACGGATCAGGTTCTCGATGATGGAGGCTCGTGTGGCGGGCGTCCCCAGGCCGCGTTCGCTCATGGCATCCCGCAATTCCTCATCGTCGACACGTCGTCCCGCCGTTTCCATGGCTGACAGGAGGGTGCTGTCGTTGTAACGGGCCGGTGGCCTTGTTTCGTCCGCTTTCAGTTCGACCTCGACCGTCTTGGCCTCTTCCCCGTCCGTCACCGAAACGAGTTCATCTTTGTCGGCCGGTGCGCCGGCGGTTCGACCATAAACTTCCAGGTAACCCGGGTTCACCAGGACTCGTCCGTCCGTGCGGAAACAGTCTTGGCCGACACGGGTGATTCGGCGGGTGACTTCAAATTCGGCATGCGGGTAAAAGATTGCCAGGAAACGTCGAACGACCAGGGCATAGATCTTGGCGGCTGGTTCATCCAGTTTGGCTGGGGGTGTTTTGCCAGTCGGAATGATGGCAAAGTGGTCACTCACCTTCTTGTTGTCGAAGATCCGTTTGGAAGGGGTGATCCGGTCGTTGTCGATGATCCAGTTGGCACAGGTTGCCAGGGCAGCCGGTATCGAGTCATTCGGTTTTGCCTTGGCCAGGTTCTTGACGGTCTTGACGACCGTGGCCAGGTAATCTTCCGGCAGGCACTTGGAATCCGTTCGCGGGTAGGTCAGCAGCTTGTACCGGTCATAGCAGGCCTGGGCCAGTTGCAGGGTCCGGCTGGCACTGAACCCGTGCTTGTTCCCCGCTTCCCGCTGCAGGCTGGTCAGGTCGAACAACAGAGGCGGTGCCTGCTTGGAAGGCTTTTTCTGTTCCTCGACCGTCCCTACCTGGCCGAGGCAACGCTGCCGGATCTCTTCCGCTTCTTCGACCGACCAGATCCGTTCCGCCTTCAGCTGGTTGTCCTCTTCATCTTTTTCAAAATCTTCGCGGAACCAGCGGCCGCGGTATTCCCCCTGTTTTACCGAGAATTCACCGTGGACTTCCCAGTAAGGTCGAGGGACAAAGGCCCGAATGATCCGTTCCCGTTCCGCCAGGATACAGAGCGTCGGGGTCTGAACCCTGCCGGCAGTCGTAACATTGAAACCACCATTGCGAGAGTTGAATGCGGTCAAGGCGCGGGTCCCGTTCAGACCGATCAGCCAGTCACTTTCCGAACGGCAGAGTGCCGCATCGGCCAGGGGGGCCATTTCCTGATCACTGCGCATCTCGTTCCAGGCTTCGATGATCGCGTCATCGGTCATCGACTGCATCCACATCCTGCGGACGGTGAGCGGTTTACCGAGGTTGGCCAGTTGCAGCAGGTAGCGAAAGATCAGCTCCCCTTCCCGCCCGGCGTCACAGGCGTTGACAACCGTTTCCACCTCTTTTTTCTTGAGAAGTTTGAGCAGCACCTTGTAGCGGGGCATGCTTCTCTCGATCGGCTGCAATTCGAACCGGGGTGGGATGATGGGCAGATGCTTCATCCCCCAGGGGAGTTTCTTGCCATTGGGGCCCTCGGGCATCTTCAGTTCGACCAAGTGGCCAACGGCTGAACTGACATAGGCATGCTCGTTTTCGAAAAAATCCTTCTTCTTTTGGAATTTTCCCAGTTCGGGCAATTTGCCCAACACCCGCGCCAAATCGGTCGCCACACTCGGCTTTTCGGCGATAATCAAGGTCTTAGGCATTTTGGCTCCGGAAATACGCTACCGATCGCGTTCGGTCTGTTTATCGGCCGACCTGATCGAGCAAGTTGAAGAGAACACTTCGGGGACACAGTCGTTCGTATTGGCATTGTATTTACGGCAAAACACCTATAGATTTTCCAATAATGTCGGTGTTGACAGATTTTTCCTGTTTTGAAGAATTCCCTCGTTGGGGGAAATGATTAATCCCTCAACAAAGGTATTGTCAAGCCCCTTGAATCCGAGTGGCGGTTAGTTTTTGGTTACAGGTAGGTAGATCCTATGTCCAGTTCCCTGCGTTGGTTTCGAAAAAATGCCAAGGTTTTAATGGTTGTCTTTGGTATCGGCGCCATGGCCATTTTTGGCCTGGGTGGCGTGGTTAGCATGGTCAATCCCAGCGATTTGGTCCGTGTCGAGGGTGATGATTCGGATAATGTGATTGCCCGCTGGAAAGGTGGGGATTTTACCCGTGAACAGATCCGCCGGTTTACCTATCGACACCACCACACCACTAATTTCCTGGTCCAGCTGCAGCAATACGCCATGCAGAAAAAAGGTGACAATTTTCGCTCGGAAGCGATGCCCATCTCGCCCATCATGTCCAATAACAGCCAATTCAATGAAGAGGAAGTGGACGACCGCGTCGTGGTTCGCATGCTGATGGCGGACCGGGCAGGCGAGGAAGGGATCATCGTAGATCGGTCCGGTGTCGAGGATTACCTGGCCATGGTTTGCGGTAACGTTCCCGTTTCTTACCAGGAAATGAAAGAGATCAACAAGAGAGCGAATTCAAAGCAGGTCGAGTTGGATCATATCTTTCGGCACTTGGAAAAAGAGATCGCCTTCCAGCAGATGTCGGTTTTGACCGGGGCGGCGATGACCATGATGCCCAACCCGACCGAGGCGATCCAGTACTGGGACCGGACCCACCGAACCGTCGAGTGCAAAGTGTTGCCTTTGAAAGTGGAAGACTATGTCTCCAAGGTCACGGGCGTACCCGCCGAAAAAGAGTTGCGAGAATATTACGAGGAGGGGAAATATGAATACCCCGATCCGACCGCTCGGCAGCCTGGCTTCAAGGTTGGCAAGAAAGTGAAAGCCCAATATTTTGTTGCCGACTACAACACGTTTCTTGAAAACGAAATGAACAAGTTGACCGTGGAGGAGGTCCAGAAGGAATACGATCGGCTGTTAGCTGAAGGGAATGATATGGTGATGGAAGTCGTTCCTCCCGATGTCGACCCCGCTGCCGATCCGTTGCCCGGTCTCGATAACGATGCGCCCAAGCCACCGACGGAGGCAGAGGGCAAGGATGATCAGGCCCCGGTGCCCCCCGTCACGGAAGGTGAAGCGGCGAAGGAAGGTGCTGAAAAAGAGGTGAAAGAGGGTAGCGAACAAGGGGCGGAAGCCAGCGAGGGCGAGTCGGGAAAGGGCGAGTCGGGAAAGAAGCCTGACCAGACCGATTCATCGGCCACGTCCGTCCGCCTGGGAGCTCGCTTCGTCTCTTTCCAGGAGGAGGAAGGGCAGGCGGATGAAAAGGCCGCAGCTGCCAGCGGCCAAGAAGAGTCAGAAAAAGCCGTTGAATCGAAAGCTGAGGAGTCACAGCAGGCCGTCAAGCCGGCAGCCGATGCGACTCCCACGGCGGCTGAGCCACCTCAGGAAACGGAAACACCAGCCGGGGATGCGGCACCTCCCAAACCGGCGCAGGAGGGTGGGATCCTCGGTCCGACCATGCAGGACGAGCCAGCCATGGAAAAACGTCCGCGACCCCTCAAAGATGTGGCCGATCAGATCAAAGAGAGTCTCAAGGCGGAAGACGCCCGCGCGGCGGTGCAAAAAGCGCTTGGTCGGGCGGAAGCGAAAGTGCGGGTTCAGCAGATGAATATCGCTCGCTGGGAGAGTCGGATGAACCCGAAAGATTCGGAGAAGCCCGCTCCGCTGGATGACAAGAAGCTGAAAGAGATTGCCGACGAGTTCAATCTGGAGTTCAACAGCACGCCCGTGGTCGATTATGACCAGATGCGTGAAGAGCCGCTTGGCAAGATCACGACGTTCGCGTTTAGTCAGGACGGCCGAGCCGTACCGCAGAACGTGACCAACATGATTTTTGGTGGTTATCACGATAAAGAGCTTTACCAGCCGGCCAAGGTTGAAGATTTTGCTGCCCGTTCGACTTACCTTTACTGGTTGTCCGAGAAAATCGACCAGCGGGTGCCGGAATTTGATGAGGCGAAACCGCTCGTCGAAAAATACTGGCGGCAACAGCAGGCGCTGGAATTGGCTCGAGCCGATGCGGGGGCCATGGCCAAAACGGTTAACGAGGGTAAAAAGCCGATGTCAGAAACGTACACCGAGGCGGTCGATACCGGTAGTTTCACCTGGTTTAACTCGATGGGCGGGATTCGCTACAGCACGCCGGTTGGCGTTGAACAGCCAGGCAAGGAATTCATGACTGAAGTCTTTTCATTGAAAGAGATGGAGGCGGGGGTGGCGGCCAACGAAATGCAGAATATCGTTTACGCGATCCAGGTCGTTAAACAGGACCAGAAGACGGTGGAGCAGATGGGGGATGATTACCTCAATCAGCAGTTCTTCACCTTCAAGCAGGTGCCGTTTGATGTTTCGGCACTTTCCAATTTTTATGGCCAGCAAATGAATTACGACTGGATGGACGAATTCGCCGATTCGATGGAGCTGGAGTGGATCGGCCGCTAAGCGTCGGGAGCAGCCGTTCGTGTTGCCAATTCGCGGTCGATCATGAATAGTCCGTTTGGATTTCCATCGACCAGACGCAACTGGTCGATGACTTGTTGCGCATTGGCTTCTTCTTCAACCTGCTCGTTGACAAACCATTCGAGGAATACGTCGGTGGCGTGATCGGATTCCGATTTGGCAAGGTCTTTGAGGCCGGAGATGCATTGGGTGATATGCCGTTCGTGGTTCAGTGCTTTCTCAAACAGGGTGAGGGCAGATTCGTCGTTGATTTCCGGTTGGTTGATCGGAAGTAATTCGACCTGGGCGTCTCGCTCCAGAACGTAATTGAAGAAACGATCTGCGTGGCCGAGCTCTTCCTGATACTGCATTTTGAACCAGTTGCTGAAACCGGGAAGCCCCAGGCGGTCTGCTTCGGCCGCCATCGCCAGGTAAACGTAGGCCGAAAAGAGTTCTTCGTTGATCTGTTGATTGATGGCGGTTTGGATCTTGTTACTTAGCATCCCGTTCTCCAAGGGTTGGCTGTCCCGCATTCACGGGCCGGTTAATGTTGCTTATTATCGGTCCGTGATATAATTCCACAAGCCGTTTTCATTCGCGGCAAGTGTAAATTGCGTATTCGTTAAACTGTGTCACGCTTTCCTGCTGAGATTTAATTCAGTCTCAATAAGATTGCCTGAGGTGCGGCAACCGTTAAGTGAATCAAGTGACAGCCGTGTTGGGTGGCGTCGAACAGTGCAGGTAGCTAACCAACCGGACCGTGGATTCCCGTCCCATGTAACCGAGAAGAGAATCGAGATGAGAATCGAGTTGAAAAAGGCGTTGTTTTTTTGCTGCGTCTTGGCGCCGGGTTCATTGCTGGCGGCATCGCTGGGCAGCGCGGCCGGAGCGGAAGAGGATCGTCCCAACATTCTGTGGATTTTCCAGGAGGACACATCGCCCTGGATCGGTTGCTACGGTAGCGAAGCGAACCGGGGTGCGACGCCCCGGATTGACCAGATGGCGGCCGACGGAATTCGTTTCTCCCGGGCGTTTGTCCCGTTTCCTGTCTGTTCCTCGTGTCGCTCGTCGATGATGCTGGGAGCCAACGCGATCCGTTTTGGGGCGCATGAACATCGTTCGAGGCGGGGCCAGGAGAAGACCTACTTGCCTCCCGGGATGAAGACGATCACTGAATTGATGCGCGAGGCGGGCTATTTCACCTTCAATGTTGGCAAGACGGACTATAACTTTGCCGAAGCGGGCGACGGAATTTACGCCAAGATCCCAAAAGAGGACACGAAAACACCCTGGCGACAACGGGCCGAAGGCCAGCCCTTTTTTGGCCAAATCCAGCTCAAAGGGGGCAAGACGAACACGACCCGCACACCGCCGCCGGAAAAAACCGATCCGGCCATTGTGACGGTTCCGGCCGATTACCCACAAAATGCGATGTACCGTGAACTGGTCGCCCAGCACCATGATGCGATTCGCTGTGATGACAAGATCATTGGTAACATTCTCGATCGGCTCAAGGCGGACGATTTGCTCGAATCCACGATCGTCGTCTATTTCTCCGATCATGGTGCCAATAACCTGGTCCGCCATAAACAGATGCCGACCGAGGGCGGTTTGCATGTCCCGTTTATTGTGCTGGCACCATCCCGATGGGTGGCTGTTCCGGGTAGGGGGACGGTGCGCGATGACCTGATCAACACACTCGACCTGACGGCGACCTCACTTGCCTGGGCCGGTATCGATCTGCCCGACTGGTGTGAGGGCCAGGACCTGTTTGCCGATGACTTCCAGCCGCGCACGTTTGTGGCGGGTGCCAAGGATCGGCTCGATCATACGATCGACCGGGTGCGGACGATCCGGACCGACCGCTATCGCTACACGCGGAACTATTTCCTGGACAGGGTTTTCCTGCAGCCGCAGTACCGGGACAACCGCCCCTTTCTGCAGTCGCTCCGCCAGGCGTATGAGGAGGGGACGCTCGACCCCAAATTGGCAGAAATCTATTTTGGTGAGCGACCGGCGGAGGAACTGTACGATGTGGTCCAGGACCCGGCCCAAATCAACAATTTGGCGGGTGACCCAAACTTCGCCAAGATTTTGGCCGATCATCGCCAACTACTCGATGGTTGGCTGGCCCAAGGAGACCTGGGAGCGGGCGACGAGCCGGACGAAGAATTGGCGATGAACGGCGAAATGAAAAAGTGGGGGACGGGCGTTAACCCGGAATACGAGCGGATCCGTTCCGACAGCGATGGCGATGGCCTCTCCGATACGTGGGAGAAGGTCAATGGCCGCGATCCGGACGATGGCCAACTACTTTTTACCTTCGACTGTGGCGGCTGGCAGACCGAGGGCTGGCAGTCCCGGGGCAACACGACCAACCTGGCCGGCTACCAGGGGTTTCTCGATTTTGAACTGTTGACCGGTGAGGCCACACTGGAGCGAACCGGACTCAAGCTGGATATGGCCAAAAACAGGGGATCCCTGGCAATTCGCGCCCGTAGTGAACACGATGCGGAACTGAAATTTTCCGCCAACGGTAAGCTGGTAGGTGCGATTCGGATTCCAGCGGGAAGCGATTACCAGGAGTATCGTTTGCCGCTGAAAAATCAAACCGGGGAGGCGATCAATCGCCTCCAGCTCGGTTTTTCCAGCCAGCCGGGGACCACGGTCGGGATCGACTCGATACGGGTGGTCGATTGATGCTCAGGTCATGGGAGCAGGTAGTGTTTGACAATCGTCTGTGCCTGGAAATGACCGACGCCATGAACCGTCTTCAGATGGTCCTTCATTTCACGTTTATCGGTTAGCTTGGAATCTTGCAGTACGGCGAACCATGCTTGCAGCGACCGCCCTGTTTTTTTCGCCAGGTTGCCAAGGATGGCCTGTTCCATCTCTTCCGGTTTCATCGAATCTCCCGTGGCTGGTTATTTGCGGCGACGTTTTGCTGTCTGACCAGACCGGGTGACTAGTCTTCCCCGTCCGGTTGTTGGTCGGGCTGGAAATGGCGGTTGGCAAAATCGATAAAGCATTTCCAGTCGAACGGTTTCACATCGTGTTTTCCCTCGCGCAGATGGTAGCCCATCTGCCGACCGACCGGCTGGTTGACCGGAGGCATCGCTGTTTTGGACAGGGTCTCCTTGCCCCACAAGGCGTACGCTGGAGAAGCCGCCTGGATCGCCAGGAATTCACCGCGGGGATCAGCCCAGCGGTCGTCCGAAGCGCTGGCCACGTAAACGGGGCGGGGCGCCATGGCGGCAATCAACAGGTGTTGATCGACCGGTAGTTCGTTGACCTGTCGATCGTACGTGTGGAAATTGGAGCAGAACCAGTGGGGAAAGACTCTGTTGATCCGAGCCACCGTCTCGCCGTATTCGCGCCGACTGAGGGCGGCGCCACCACAGCCTGAATTGTTGGAGATGACGATAGCGAAGCGGGGATCGTTGGCCCCCGCCCAGAGAGCCGTTTTGCCCAGCCGCGAATGACCGAGCAGGGCGATCCGTGCGGCATCGATCTGCCGATCCGTTTCGAAATAGTCCATCGCCCGGCTCAGGCCCCACGCCCAAGCGGCGATCGAACCCCAGGCATCGTGGGGACGATCGCCGGCCGGGGTCGGTCGGTCCAACAGGGGGTGCACACCATTTTGAAAGTCGTCGTGGAAGTCCGGGTCGATATCACCATAGTAGATCGTGGCCAGGCCGTAGCCGCGTCGGACGATCTCCTCGACCGGCCAGCGTGACTTCTTGATTCCTCGCACGGATTCATGGGTCTGGTTTTGGGTGATTCCCCGGTCAGCCTGGTTGCGCACCCAGCTGTCCGTGACGAGCACCGCAGGATCGTCGACAATCGCGTGGTTGCCATCAAAGTTCAGGCTGAGGAAGCAGGGGACCGGTCCGTCTGATTCCCGGGGCAGGTAAATGAGCATCCGGAACAGCTGTTCTTTTCCGTCGGCCCGTACCTTGATGTTGACCTGCCGCCGCAGCGCACCCGGTACAGGGGGGGTCGCGTCATCGGTCGCCTGAACGAGTTCAAACGTCGTTTCGTACGGAGTATCGGGGACGCGTCCGTAGACGTGCTGGCGAAACAACTCGACGATTTCCGGCCGCCGGGTTGCGGTCCACTCATCGGGTGAGGTGATCGCCTGGCCTGCAACCGTTGACAGTACGGCCGGAAGTTCAAACGAGGGTACCTTGGACTCGTCGTAATTCGCTTTCTGGAACATGGCGCAGGCGGGGTCAGCGGAGTGGATGGAAGCCAGCAGGAGCGGGATCAGCAGCAGAACGTTGGGTCGCTCGTTTTTCATCGATTCAATTCTGATTTGTGCACGAAATGGGAGACGTCGAAAGCCAATTCTATCGTTCCGCCGGCCGGTCCGCCAATCGCGCGGTTCTGAAAAAGAGCCGGAACGCGGTTTTTTGGCGGTAATGGCCATTTTGTGATCGTCCCGCTTCGCCTATTTTAGGGCTTCCTGTTTCCCACGTCGCTCCTGTCAAGTTAACCATTTTCATGGCCCTGCTAACGATTAAAGATCTGTCGATTCGCTTTCGCGGTCCCGCCTTGCTGGACGAGGTCAGTTGCCATATCGATGCCGGTCAGCGTATCGGTTTGTTAGGTCGCAACGGGGCGGGGAAGACGACCCTGATGAAACTGATGGCCGGACAGGTCGAACCGGATTCCGGATCGATCCACGTCGAGAGTGGCACCCGCCTGGCGATGCTCAGCCAGGATGTGCCGGAGCAGACGGCCGGTGACATTGCCGGTGTCGTCCGCTGCGGATTGGAAGGGTCGGGTCAGGCCGATTGGCAGGCGGACAACCAGGTCGAGCAAGTCCTTTCACGCATGGAGTTGGAGCCGGGTCTGGAATTTGCCAGCCTGTCGACCGGCATGAAGCGACGGGTCCTGTTGGCCCAGGCGCTGGTTCGATCCCCCGACCTGTTGTTCCTGGACGAACCGACCAACCACCTCGATATCGCGGCGATCGAATGGTTGGAGCAGTTCCTGCGAAAATGGTCGGGGACCTTGCTGTTTGTTACGCATGACCGTGAATTCCTGCGGCGCATTGCCAACCGGATCATCGAGATTGACCGGGGGAAGCTTTACGACTGGTCGTGTGACTATGCGACCTTCCTGCAGCGCAAAGAGCAGGCCCTGGCCGCCGAGGAGAAACAGAATGCACTGTTCGATAAGCGATTGGCAGAGGAAGAGGCCTGGATCCGCCAAGGGATCAAGGCGCGGCGGACCCGCAACGAAGGTCGGGTAAGGGCGCTGGAGGCGATGCGCCGCCAGCGACGAGAGCGTCGGGAAAAAGGGGGCACGGCCGCGTTGCAACTAGCCGATGCTCAACGGAGTGGGAACCGGGTGATCGAAGCGTCGGATGTCAGTTTTTCCTATGACGGTCAGCCGATCATCCGCAACTTTTCGGCGGATGTCATGCGGGGCGACAAGGTCGGAATCATCGGACCCAACGGGGTCGGCAAGAGCACCTTGATCAAGATCCTGCTGGGCCAGTTGCCGCCGGATGAGGGCCGAGTCCGCCTCGGTGTTAACCTGCAGATTGCCTACTTCGATCAATTGCGGGAACAGCTCGACCCGGAGCAGACAATCTATCAGAACGTCGGGGATGGTTACGACCATATCCAGATCGGAGAACAGAAAATTCACCTGATTGGATATCTTCAACAATTTCTGTTTACCCCGGAACGGGCGCGAACGGAGGTCAAATTTCTCTCGGGAGGTGAGCGAAATCGGATCCTGCTGGCCAAGCTGTTCGCCAAGCCGGCCAACCTGATTGTGCTCGACGAACCGACGAACGATCTCGACGCCGAGACCTTGGAGGTCCTGGAAGAACGTCTGGTCAATTTTTCCGGCACCGTCCTGTTGGTCAGCCACGACCGGGCGTTTTTGAACAACGTTGTCAGTAACAGTTTTGTATTTGAAGCGGGGGCCGACGGTGTAGCGGTATTGAAGGAGTACGACGGGGGCTACGATGATTGGCTGAGGCAAAGAGAACCGGACAAGGAGCGGATGTCCACGACCGAGCCGAAAGAGAATAAATCGAAACCTTCCCGCAAGACGCCCCCATCGGTCGCAGGTCCCCGCAAGCTGAAATACAAGGAGAAGCAGGAGCTCGAAGCGCTACCGGCCCAGATTGAAGCGTTGGAGCAGTCGATCCAACAGATCCACGATGAAATGACCCAGCCCGAGTTTTTCAAACAGGAAGGGACGGCGATCGCCGCTCGCCAACAGGCCTTGAAAACGTTGGAAAACGATCTGGAAACGGCCTTTGCCCGCTGGGAAGAACTGGAAGAATTGGAGCCGTAATCCGACGAGCCAAGGTTCGGTCCGATTGGCAACCGCTACGGTGATTCTTCCCGCGCTGGTTTGCGGTGCTGGAAAAACGCCTCGATGGCGGGGTTTGCCTCGGCAAATTCCAACAGCTTCTCCATGTCGGTCGACATGTTTGCGGTGTCGATGGGGAGCTGCAGGATTTCGGCCGACTCTTGCTGGGTGGAAATCAGAAACAGTCGGCCATTGGCGAAATCGTACGTTCGCTCGCCAAACTGGATCGTGCCGGTGACCCCGTCGGTCGTCTCGGCATGGAATGCCATATTTTCTTTTCCCTTGGTGGCGTGATGGCCGGTGTACGAGGCGCCCCGCGTCGGTTTACCGTTGGAAAGGACCTGGTGGTCGGTGCCCCCGGCCCCGCGTCTGCTGGACATGTCGGACCAGACGACAAAGGGCAGACTCTCCTCGATCGGACCGCTGTAAAGTGTGATGACGCTGATGGCGGCGTTGTCGATACCCGGGATCGGGTCATCGGACTTTCGCCACCAGCTCGATCCGCCATCACTGATCCCGGATGCCTGTGCCTGAAAGCCACAACCCATCGTCATCATGATCGACATCACGAAGCAGCCTGAGATGACCGCGCAGATCGGCAACAGCCACCGGGCAGGCCCGTTATTCGCGGGAGATGAGGAAGAAGGATCTCCCCGGCGCGGGTTTTTACTGGTTGGATAAGCGATCATCGTTTCCCCCTTTGGTTGGTTCGGAAAAGAAGTCTCGAATGGCTTCGTTCGAGTGGGCGAATTCAGTATAGAACCCGTCGGTTTTAGGGCAGACGAAGGGAGCGATCTCCAATTGTTTGACGACCGGGTTATCTCCTTGGGAGGAAATCAGGAAGAACTGGCCGTTCTCTGACGAGTACGTTGTTCCCCCGACAGTAAGCGTGGCGGTCACCCCGTCTTGAGTATTTGCCTGAAAGCCGACCTTTCGGCCGTCCGCGTCGGCATGGCCGCCTGCGTACTTGGCGCCCGACAGCCCTCCGCCAACCATCACAGGCCCGCCAGACCGTTGCGACCTGCCCGGTCGGCTGGCAGGTCGGACCAGAAAACGACACTGATTTCATCGACGTGGTTGGTGCGCAGGGTGACCACGGTGACCGAGCCGGCATCGATTCCGGGGACACCGCTTCCCGATTCATCGGTCCAGCTATGTCCGTCGTAGTCCGCCACTTTGACCGCTTTCTGCGGCCCAAACTGACAACCGGCCAGGAGAACCAACAGGCCGAGCCAGGGGATGATTTCCTGGCGGGCGCAGCGGCGAAAAGGGTTGGCGATTGGCCCGGTCTGTCGAGCCGTGGTTCGTGGTTTCTGGTACTGTTCAGTCATCGATCCATTCCATCAATTTGAATAGCATGGAGCTCGGATTGGAAAGGTGGTTGTGGCGGGGGGCCGTGGTTAAATCCCAGGCGGTGACCCACGTCGATTCAGTCTTTTTCAAATTCAGTTGGCCGGTCAGTCGCTGGTCGAAGTCGGGCAGGTGGGCCGCGCCGTAAAAGATGGCAATTTTCTTATGGCCCTCCTTGATCGTTTTCTGCAGTACCTGAACCGCGGCCTGGTTGCGGTCGACGATCAGCAGCTGATTCAGTGTCGGGCCGAGTTGGCGGGAGAGATCTCCGGATTGGGTGAATTGGCCGGCGAGCATCTTTTTAAGCTCCAGGGGTTGGCCCAATTGGTCGATCAGTTCAACCACGTCCGGCGGTCCGGGCGCGTCTGGTTCGGTGGTTTCGGCTTGCCGCTGGGCCAGGTTCTGTTGGCGGAGGATATCGGCCATCGCCGACAGGCCGACCGTCAGCGGGGTGTCGCCCCGCGCGGCCATGCGCTCGCTGATCTGCTTTGGCGACAGGTCAGCGTGGCGGAAATTGGCAGCCTGGTAATCGATCCGCTGCAACTGGGATTCGAGTCCGAGCATCTCTTTCATCGAGCCTTGCAGCCAGGCCAGCGGATGGTTTGAGTCGGAGTGACCGCCGGACGGAACCCGAGTTCCAGGCGGTGCGACCAGTTCATACAGCACGATATCGTACTGGCTGAATTGCCGGTTCAACTGCCGGTAATAGTCGGCCTCTCCGATATGGACCGCGCCGATCAAGTCGACCAGCAGGTCGCTGTCGGCAGCGCGGTAACGGGAGATCGCGGTCTGCAAGGCAGTTGGCTCACCTGCCGTATCCCGTTGAAGGCGCATGAATCGGCTGGTTGCAGTCTGTTCGGTCCGCTTCGTTTCGGCGGCCGTTTCTTTCTGATTATCCTCAACAGGAGAGGTGGGTAGCGAGAGTTGACCCAGCAGGCCGGGGGTGGAATAGAGCGAAAAAGCGGTCAGCCATAAGAGCTTCTGCAGTGGTGGAGTCTTCATAGGGAACTTTCCAGGCAGATTTGAAACGGATCAAGCGGCACGGGCGGATATTCGTCCCGAATTGAATTTGATTGGGTGTTTTAGACCGAAAACCGAATTTTTTTGATCAAAACGGCCCACAGCGTCGATTCGTAGCTACGTTGAGAAGTTCTTTTTTGATGACCCGGACCTGGCCAGCCGGATCCTATTGGAGCTGGCCGGCAGGATTTGTCGAGATAGTAGTTAATGTGTAACGGTAAAAAAGACACCGTTTGCTATCATTTTGTGATTGAATTAACAACATTTGCTCACGCACTTGCCACCTTTCCAGACCTCCATTGTTACGGGAAGACCTATGCCTTCGGATATCGAAATTGCCCGCCAGGTGACGCTCAAGCCGGTTACGGAAATCGCCTCTCAACTGGGGCTCGATCACGGTCTGCTTCAGCCTTACGGCCATTACAAGGCGAAGCTGCCACTCTCTCTGATTGACCACGACAAAATTTCGCAGTCCAAACTGATTCTTGTCTCGGCCATTTCGCCTACGCCCGCAGGCGAGGGGAAGACGACGATGTCGATCGGCCTGACGCAAGGGATGAACCGGATCGGGAAACAGACCACGGTTGTGTTGCGCGAACCTTCGTTGGGGCCGGTGTTCGGTATCAAGGGTGGGGCGACCGGTGGCGGTTGGTCCCAGGTGTTGCCGATGGAGGACATCAACCTGCACTTCACCGGTGATTTTGCCGCGGTCGAAAAAGCTCACAATCTGCTCTCGGCCTTGATCGACAACAACCTGCAGAGTCGCACGCGATCGATTGGAATTGATCCTCGCACGGTCGTCTGGAAACGCGTCCTCGATATGAATGACCGCGCTTTGCGTCACGTGATGGTCGGCATGGGTGGCACGGCCAACGGGATTCCTCGGGAAACCGGGTTTGATATTACGGCGGCCTCCGAGATCATGGCGATCCTCTGCCTGTCGGAAGATCTGCCCGATTTGAAACGGCGTTTGGGAAACATCTTTGTCGGTTTTACGATGGACAGGAAACCGGTTTACGCGCGGGACCTGAACGGCAGTGGGGCGATGGCGGCCCTGCTCAAGGATGCGATCCAGCCAAACCTGGTCCAGACGATCGAGGGGACACCGGCGATTATTCATGGGGGACCGTTTGCCAATATTGCCCAGGGAACCAACACGGTGATCGCCACCCGGATGGGCCTGTCGCTGTCGGATTACGTGGTGACCGAGGCCGGTTTCGGTTGTGATCTGGGAGCGGAAAAATTCTTTGACATCAAGTGCGCCGGGGCTGGTCTCCGGCCGTCGGTGGTTGTCCTGGTGGCCACCGTCAGGGCTTTGAAGTACCACGGGGGCGGTGATCTCAAAGAGTTGACTGAACCGAACGTGGAGGCGGTCGCCAAAGGGGTCGTCAACCTGGAAAAACACCTGGAAAACCTCAAGCATTACGGCGTCCAGGCGGTGGTTGCCATCAACCAGTTTACCAGTGATACCGACGAAGAGATTGAGACGATTGTCAAAGCGACCAGCGCGCATGGTGTGTCGGCCGTCGTGGCCAATGTTTGGGGAGAGGGTGGTGCCGGGGCGGAGTCGTTGGCCGGGGCAGTGGCCGAATTGGCCGATAATGGCCAAAGCGATTTTCACCCGCTGTACGACTGGTCCCTGCCCGTCCAGGAGAAGATCCACAAAATCTGTACAACGATTTATGGGGCGGACGACGTCGATTACACGTCCCGCGCCTTGGCCGATCTGCGCCGCGTCAAGAAACTGGAACTGGAGGGGCTGCCCGTCTGTATCGCCAAGACGCAAAAGTCGCTGTCGGATAACCCGAAGTTGATTGGCCGACCGACCGGTTTCAACGTGACGGTGCGGGAGGTGGAAATCGCGTCGGGAGCCGGATTCCTGGTCCCCATCACTGGCGACATCATGCGAATGCCCGGTCTGCCGGCCACGCCCTCGGCCGAGTTGATCGACATCGATGACGATGGAAACATCTCTGGCCTATTTTAAACGGGATACTCCTCCCTGAGCTGATCGAGTCGTGGTGGGCCGATCGGCCGTATCTGCCAGGCGGGTACCCCGGCTTGGGGGGTGCCAGCGGTCCGGTGGTTTCAGCCGGATGGAGAGCTGAGTGCATGCATTCAGCTGCAATCATTGAACGGTGCAGCAGACCGGTTCCCTCCGCTTTCGGGCGGATAATCAGGCCGAAGGGTGATACCGAGCGACGTGGCTGGATGATGATTTCAGGATGATTTTGTATCGCGTCGATTCCGCGCAGACAGGGGAGATCACATCTGCTACCATCGCGGCGTCAAAACGAAAAGGGATTTTCCAATGCGAAATCTGATTATCTTGGTGTTGCTCTTTCTGTTTGCCGTCGTCCTGGCGGGTTGTTCCGACGGTTTGTCGGGCGGCTGATGAGGCAAAAAGAAATCCGACAGTTCGTCGGAATCCTTGAATTCGACTGCGACCGATGAAACGACCTCGAGTTCGTAGGTCCTACAGAGGGTGCCTTCCCGGTGTAAACTTGGGAATGGCTGCACGTCCTGAACCGGCTTTGGCAGGGCGTCAGGTGGTATCTGAAAACCGTGTTCTCCGCTCGGTTGGCCTGCTTTTGCTTTGACGGATCGGGCTGTGTACGTCAAATTGTACGCATGAACAGATACACGCTTATCGGCTGCCTGGTCAGCAGTTGCTTGGTTCTCCCGTCGGCTGAGTTGTCCGGCCAGGGAACTCAGGCTGATTTCGACCGCGCCAACCGTCTTCATTCACGCACTCGCAACCAGGTCTTTCGGGACGAAGTGTCGTGGACTCCGATTCCCGGCAGCGATTCGTTCTGGTACGACCTGGCGACCGGCCCCAGGACCCATCAATTCGTCAAGGTCGACCCGCAGGCGGGGAAACGGGGGGCCGCCTTTGACCACGAACAGTTGGCCGAGGCGCTGGCGGAGCAGGCAGGTCGAGAGGTGCGGGCGGAGGAACTCCCGTTTCGCTCCCTGCAACTGGGACACCCGGATCGCCTGGTCGGCTTTGACGCCTTTGGTCAACCGTGGTGGTTCGACCCGCACGATGGTTCGGTCCGGCCCCGGTCCGAGACAACCGATGTCCCGCTCGAGTCGCTCAAAGAGATTCGCCCTTCCGGTCGGCGCGGACCCGAATCGGAGATGCGGTTTGTCAATCGACTGGATGAACCGGTGCGTACGTTTTGGGTGGACGAGCGAGGGAACTGGAAAGAATACGACCGAATTCCGGCGGGGGGGCGGCGGGCTCAACATTCCTTTGCCAATCACGTCTGGGTGATCACCGACCTGGCGCGGCAGCCGATCGCGGTGTTTGTTGTGCCACGACAGCCGGCGGATGTCGAGATCGATCAGAAGCAATCGATCCGCCAGCCGCGGGATCGTCGCCGCAGTTCAGCCCGCTCACTGCGGGGCAGTACGTCGCCCGACGGGAAGTGGAAGGTTTCGATTGTTGATTCCAATGTTGTCTTGCGCGAGGTGGCGACGGGAGAGGGTGGGTTTTTGACCGATTCCGGCAGCGATGAAGATCCGTTTACCCGGCGGTTTTACTGGTCTCCCGATTCGACACGTTTGGTGGTGATCCAGGAGAAGCCAGCCGAACGCCATGAAGTGCAGATGATTCAGTCCTCTCCCAAAGACCAGGTGCAACCGAAGCTGGTGGGGATGAACTATTTGAAGCCGGGTGACCGGATCGCCCAAGCCCGTCCCCGTTTGTTTGATGTCGTTGAGAAACGTCAAATCCCGGTCGATGCGGCGCTGTTCTCCAACCCTTGGAGGATTCAGGACATTCGCTGGCATCCCGATTCGAGCCAGTTTTTCTTTCTCTACAACCAACGCGGGCACCAGGTGTTGCGGCTGCTCGCGGTCGATTCGCAAACGGGCCAGGTGAGGGTGGTGGTGGACGAGAATAGCCCGACCTTTATCGATTACGCCAACAAGCAGTTCCGCAGCGATAGCCCGTCCATGGACGAAATGGTCTGGATGTCGGAGCGGGATGGCTGGAATCACCTGTACCTGATCGATATGTCCCAGGGGACCGTCAAACGACAGTTGACTCAGGGGGAATGGGTCGTTCGCGGTGTGGAGCGGGTCGATTGGCCGGCCCGGAAAATCTGGGTCCAACTGAGCGGCTATTACACGGGCCAGGACCCTTATTACATTCACCATGCCCGGGTCGATATGGATACGGGGAAGATGGTGGTTTTGACCGAGGGGGATGGCGATCATCAAATCGAGTATCTGCCGTCCGGAAAGTGGTTGATCGATCGTTATTCGCGGGTTGATATGCCGCCGGTGCACGAACTGCGGGATGTGGAAACGGGCCAGCTAGTCTGCGCTCTGGAGCGGGCTGATTGGGAACCTCTGCTGGCCACCGGGTGGCAGGTTCCCGAACGATTCCAGGCCAAGGGACGGGATGGTCAGACCGACATCCATGGCGTGATCTACCGTCCATCGAATTTCGACCCGGACCGACGTTACCCGATCATCGAGGATATCTACGCGGGTCCGCACGATTCCTTTGTTCCCAAGCGATTCGGCCTGGTCCGCCGGGGACAGGCGATGGCCGAGTTGGGATTTATTGTGGTGCAAATCGATGGGATGGGAACGTCCAACCGGAGCAAGGCCTTTCACGATGTCTGTCACAAGAACCTGGGGGACAGCGGTTTCCCTGACCGGATTGCCTGGATGCGGGCCGCGGCCGAAAAGTACCCGTCGATCGACCTGAGTCGGGTCGGTATCTTTGGTGGTTCGGCCGGGGGTCAGAGCGCTTTGCGAGCGTTGTTGGCATTTGGTGATTTCTATCATGTTGCCGTTTCCGATTGCGGTTGCCATGACAACCGGATGGACAAGATCTGGTGGAATGAACTCTGGATGGGCTGGCCGGTGGGACCGCACTACGCCGATCAGTCGAACGTGACCCAGGCGCACCGTTTGCAAGGGAAACTGTTGCTGACCGTAGGGGAGCTGGATCGGAACGTCGACCCCGCTTCGACGATGCAGGTGGTCGACGCGTTGATCCGGGCCGATAAGGATTTCGATTTCATTATTGTGCCGGGGGCTGGACACGGGATCGGAGAATCGCCCTACTTAAAACGCCGTCGCAGAGACTTTTTTGTCCGCCATCTGTGGGGTGTGGAACCCAGACGACGGGCCGGAGAGGGCGGAACACTTGAACAGACCGATTCAAAAAGCAGGGCCAGGCCTGGCCAGGAGCGATGATGACTGCGCAGAAAAATGTACTGGGGACCGACCTGGAACCTTGCTGTACCGACCCGCTGACCGGTTTCTACCGGGATGGCTTCTGTCGATTGGGAAAATCGGATTACGGGCTGCACCTGGTTTGCGCCGAGATGACGGCCGAGTTCCTGGAGTTTTCGCTCAACGCTGGCAACGACCTGGTGACCCCAGTGGCCGAGTACGGTTTCCCTGGCCTGCAACCGGGTGACCGGTGGTGTCTCTGTGTGACCCGCTGGAAAGAGGCGCTCGAGGCCGGCTTCGCCCCACCGGTGATCCTCGAGGCGACCCACATGTCGGCAATCGAATTTGTCAGTGTGGAGGAGCTGGAGGCCCATCGGGTCAGCTGATCGTCCGGTCAGGGGAACGTTGGGAGATCGACAGGGCAAGCCGGGCTGGTGAGGACTGGCCGGGGGTTACCTGACAATGGTAAATTGTGGTTTTCCGCGACAGGCTTGACCAAACGTGTCAGGCGAAGAACGATAAAGGGTAGAGAGGGCTACCGGGCCGAGCGTCGAGGGACGGCCCATTTTTTGAGGGAGCGCGCGGTGATCGCCAGGATCGAGCTGGAAAATTTCATGTCTCACGGGCATACGGTGATTGAACCGGCCCGTGGCCTGACTGTGCTGGTGGGTCCCAACAACTGTGGCAAGAGTGCCGTGATCGCCGCGCTGCAGATCCTCAGCCACAACGAAAATTCGACGTATGTCCTCCGTCACGAAACCAGGAAATGTCAGGTTCGGGTAACGACCGACCAAGGGGATACGATCCTCTGGAGGCGGGGGAAAAGTGGTGGCCCGGCCTACGAGATCAACGGGACGACGTACGACCGCCTGAAAAGTGCCGGGCAACCGGAGGAATTGGACCGTGTGCTCCGTCTGCCGAAGGTGGCATGTGATCGGGACGAGGTCGATATCCATTTCGGGGAACAGAAATCCCCTGTTTTCCTGATCCGGGACTCGGCCCGGACGGCGGCCGATTTTTTCGCTTCCTCGTCGGATGCGGGGCGAATGATGAAGATGCAGTCCTTGCACAAACAGAAAGTCCGGGACGCGAAGCGAGAGCAGAAGACCCGCTGCCAGGAACGGGACGAATGGAGACGGCAGGTCGAGTTGCTGGAGCCGGTGCCTGAGATCGAGCAGACTTTCGAACAGGTTTGTCAGTGGGGGTCGGAGATCGAGCGTCTGCAGGGAGCGATGGCCGACTTGCAGGAGCAGATTACCACCGGGCGCCACATCGCCAGGGAGCACGAAGTCCTGGAGCTGAAGCGGGAATGCCTGGGGGAACTGGCCCCGCTCCCTGCTTGGCAGCCGGCGGACGAACTGCAACGGTTATTGGAGGATTGCCGCCGTGCCGAACGAGTCGCCGGCCGTTTGCAGCAAGAGCAGGAATGCCTGCTCTCCCTCGAGAGCCCGCCGTCGTTCCACGCCTGCGCGGACGTCGCCGACATGATCCGGCAGCTCGGGAAGACGGAGACCGAGTTGCAATCGCAACACCAGGCCGGCAGTTTGCTACAGTCGATCGAACCGCCTCCCGCCTGGATTCCGAGCGATCGTTTGCAAGTCTGTCTGGCAGGTATCCGGAAGCAGCAGGGCGAATTGGAAAAGCTGGATCAGGCGCGCCGGGAGACCGAGCGTCAGTGGGCAAAAGTCAAATCCGAAATCGAGCAATGGGTCGCACAGAACCCGAGTTGCCCGGCCTGTGGTCAGGCGCTCGATGCGCAAGACTGGATGGCTCACCGACAGCACCTCAAAACGGGGGTAGCCGATGGTTGAGTCGTTGCGGAAACAGAAGCATCAAACAACCGGGCTGACAGGTCTGTTGTTCATCGGTGATCCGCATGTGGAAAATCGCCAACCCGGTTTCCGGAAGGACGATTACCCGCAGGTGATCCTGGACAAATTGAAGTGGTGCCTCGATTATGCTCGGCAAGAGAAATTGCTACCCGTTTTTCTTGGTGACCTGTTTGAAAAGCCGCGGGAAAACTCGAACTGGATGCTCGTCCGACTGATGGATTTGCTGCTCGAGACCGGGGCGGTCGGGATTTACGGGAATCATGATTGCGCGGACCCGGTTCTGTCGGATCGCGATTCCCTCGCTTTGCTGGTGCGGGCCGGATGCCTGCAACTGGTCAGTGCGGAAAACCCCTGGTCGGGTGAGATGAATGGTGTCCAGGTTGTGGTGGGCGGTTCGTCGTACCGGCAGGAAGTCCCCCGGGAATTTCCGGTCGACCGCTTTGGCCAGGGGACGTTGTTTGACGACAAGCCTCTGGTCGCCTGGGTGACGCACCATGATGTCGATTTGCCCGGTTACGATGCGGGCCGTTTTCGTCCCCGCGAGATCGAAAACGTCCAACTGTTGGTCAACGGGCATATCCACCGTCGGCTCGACCCGGTGGTCGAGGGTCAAACTCACTGGATGACGCCCGGCAGCATCAGCCGGCGCTCGCGGAGTGAGGCGAATCGCCAGCATGTGCCGGCGGTCCTGCGGGCGGATGTCGTGGAGGGGAAGTTTGAAACGCAGTACGTGGAGATCCCGCACCAGCCGTTTGATGAAGTGTTCCACGCTGCCGTCCTCCCTGCCGGGGATGGGGAGCAGCCGTCCGATTTCATCAGCGGTCTCAAGGAGATGTTGTTGCGGAAGACGGAGAGTGGCGCCGGCCTGTTCCGCTTCCTGGAAGAGCAGCTGGTCGAATTTCCCCAGCCGGTTGCCGATGAAATCATGTCCCTAGCGAAACAGGTGGAAGATGAATAAGAACGTATCGGGCAAAACGGAGGAACAGCAGGCGATCGAGGCGCTGCAGGCCCGTTTCGACGAGTTGTCGCATGAACGAACCCGGATCGAGGCCCGCCAGGAGGCTGCCCAGAAACAGCTGGATGAATTGCAGGAGCAATCGCGCCAGCAGTTCGGCACCGACGATGTGGCGGAACTGGAAAAAAAGCTGGCCTCGATGCAGAAGGAGAACGAGGAGAAGCGCGCCCGTTACGAGGCGAGCCTGGACGGCATCGAGGGGAAATTGAAGGAGATCGAAAACCAGTTTGCGCCGGTGGACCCGGAAGAGGCGGACGACTAAAACGATGGGCGGACCTTCCACAGAGCGAAAACAGGATCAGCCGGCCGCGGCGGAACGGGGGCGGGAATTATCCCGTCGGCAGCAGGAGTTGCGCGACCGGATCCAGTACCTGAATTTCCAACGGCGGGATCGTGTGAAATCGCTGCAGCAGACCGAGGCCAAGATCGCGGCGCTGGAGGAGTTCCTGGGGATATCCGATGAGGTCGGCGAAGCGCTCGACGTGTTGAGTCAGCAGTTGTTCAGCGAGACATTGAATATCCTGCAAGAGAAGTTGACGATCGGTTTGCAGGAGGTGTTGGAACAGCCGATCGAGTTCAAGGCGACCCCGGCCTACAAGAACAACTCGGCTGTGGTCGAATTCTCGATCGAGAAGGATGGACACTCCGAGGACATTTACCGCGGTCAGGGCGGGTCGGTGCAGAATATCCTGAGTGTCGGATTGCGATTATTTGCCTTGGCGCAGTTGGATGAACAGGAACATCGCCGCTTCCTGGTGCTCGATGAGCAGGACTGTTGGCTGAAGCCGGACCGCGTGCCCCGACTGGTCAAAATGGTCCACCAGGCTGCTCGGGAACTCGATTTTCAGATCATCATGATCAGCCATCATGACATTGGGCTGTTCGAAAAATATGCGGATCGGATTTACCAGTTCCGCCCGACTTCCGACGGGGTGCAAGTCGAGCAGGTGGACCGGGGCCCTTACGAACCGGATGGTGGGGGTCCAGGTTGAACTCCGAGCAAGCGGCTCGGCTGGCAATTACGTTGCCGCCGGTTGGAGAATCAGGGCGCCCAGGGGTGGCAATGTGATGGCGATCGAATGGGGCTGTCCCTGGCAGGGGATTGGTTCGCTATGGATGCCCAGGCCATTGCCCACGTTGGAGCCGCCATAAAATTCCGAATCGCTGTTAAGCCGTTCCAGGTACTGACCGGCCAGCGGGACCCCCACGCGGTATTCGGTCCGTACGGCCGGGGTGAAGTTGCAGACCGCCAACAGGAAGTTGCCACTGGCCATGTCCGTCCGCTGGAAACTGAGGACGCTGTTTTCCCGGTCATCCGCGTTGAGCCAGGTAAAACCGTCCGCTTCGAAATCGCTGGCATGCAGTTCCGGTTGTGCCTGGTACAGCTGGTTCAGGTCGGAGACGAGTTTCTGTAGCCCGGCGTGACTCTCTTCTTCCAGCAATTCCCACTGCAGCGGCAGGTCGCAATTCCACTCGGACCATTGGCCGAATTCGCTACCCATGAACAGCAGCTTTTTGCCCGGGTGGGCCCACATGTACGTGTACAAAAGTCGCAGGTTGGCAAATTGCTGCCAGGTATCTCCCGGCATCTTGGCCAGCATCGAGCCTTTCTCATGTACGACCTCGTCATGCGACAGCGGCAGGACGAAATTTTCAGTGAAGGCATAGACCAGGCTGAAGGTCAGTTCGTCATGGTGGTACTGGCGGTGTACCGGTTCCTTTTGCAGGTAACGCAGCGTGTCATTCATCCAGCCCATGTTCCACTTCATGCTGAAGCCGAGGCCCCCGCAGTAGGTCGGTCGGGAGACCCCTCCCCAAGCGGTTGATTCCTCGGCAATCGTCAGCGAGCCGGGAAACAACGCCTGCACCTGGTCGTTCATCTGCTTGAGGAATTCAATCGCCGCCAGGTTTTCCCTTCCGCCGAATTCATTCGGTAGCCACTCGCCCTCGGGCCGGCTGTAATCGAGGTACAGCATGGAAGCGACCGCGTCGACCCGCAGGCCATCGATATGGTACTTGTCGAGCCAGAACAGGGCATTGGCGACCAGGAAATTGCGGACTTCGTTCCGCCCGTAGTTGAAAATCAGAGTGTCCCAGTCGGGATGTTCCCCTTGCCGCGGGTCCTCATGTTCATACAGGGCGGTTCCATCAAAGCGTGCCAGGCCGTGGCTGTCCCTGGGGAAATGCGCCGGCACCCAATCGATGATCACGCCAATCCCGTTCTGGTGACAGAGGTCGACAAAATACATCAGGTCCTCGGGGCGACCGAAGCGACTGGTGGGGGCGTAGTAGCCGACCGTCTGGTAACCCCAGCTCCCCGAAAACGGGTGTTCGGCAATCGGCAAGAGTTCCAGGTGGGTAAACCCGTTGGTCCGCGCGTAATCGACCAGTTCCTGGGCGAGTTCCCGGTAGTTGATCCAGCCGTTCTCCCGGTCGTGACGTTGTCTCCAACTACCGAGATGAACTTCATAGATTGAGATGGGCCGGTTCAGCCAGTCGGTTGTGGGCCGTTGCGCGACCCATTCCCGATCATTCCAGGCGTACTGATCCAGGTCGACCACGATATTGGCCGTCCCCGGTGGGACTTCGGCGAAAAAACCGAGCGGATCGCACTTGTCCAGGCGGTTTCCCTGGCTGTCGGTCACCCGATACTTGTACTGGTTGCCCAATTCGAGATCGGGGACAAACAGTTCCCAGACACCGCTGGGAGTCCGTTTCTGCATCCTGTGGGCCGAGCCATCCCATTGGTTGAAATCGCCGACTACCTGAATCTCGCTCGCATTCGGCGCCCAGACGGCAAAGCGGATGCCGCGCGCAGCGGGGGTTGAGTGCGGGTGCGCACCGAGATGGTCGTACAGTCGATACTGGTTTCCTTCACCGAGCAGGTAAAGGTCCTCATCGCTGAGGTACGGGGCGTTGGTGTCGGGATCGGGGCCGGCCATCAGGCGTTCCGGGTCACTTCGGCAGATCGGTTCAGCCCGGTTGAAACTCTGTCCCCCGAGCGGCGTTGTCCCTTAGGATAAGCCAATTGCCCGATAGGTTTCAGGTCTAATCCGGGTTCTTTTCCCCTGAATCGGTGCGGTGACGGGCGGCGAGGATCCGGACAGGGGGGCCAGGACGGTTGTGACGGTTACCGAGTCATTAGGCGTAACCGTAGGCGGCGCGGAACCCACCCTTGCCAAACCGTTCGGCAAACAGACGGGCCATGCTGCCGATCTGGTGGCAGGCGTTGTCGAACCGCAATCGCCGGTTGTTCTGCCGCGTGCGGATGCGGGCATCGTTCGGTTCGGGCGAGGTTCCGATCACCCGGTCCAGATTCCAGATGCGGCAGTCGATGCGGTGAAACGCCATCGAACGATCGATACGTTGCCACAGGTCGCGATTCTTGATCGGAGTCATTTCTCCGAAGCGTTCCCAGCACCAGCCGTTTTCCCGCCAGAAATCGAGTCCGTGACGCAATCCTTTGCCCACATAGCGACTCGGTGTGATCAGGGTGACCTGGGAGGGTTGTTCCAACGCTTCCAGGCCGCGCAGGACGGCCAATAATTGCAGGCGTTCCCCTCGCACGTGCGGCTCTTCGTCGGAAACATCAACCCGATGCGATCCATCGATCTGTTCCAGGACAAACCGCCAATGGCCGCTCTGCGGACTCTCTTCGACGGTTCGTGTTTCGGACATTAACAGGTAATGGGGATGCGTACTCTGCATGACGACACCTGGAATCGGTTCAAGGTTATCAGTAAAGACAGTCCGTCGTCAGGCAATGCCATCCCGTGGCACGGTTTCCATTCTACGTTTTCGGCAGACTTTGCCTGACCGCCATAGTTTATCGAAAGATTGCCGTTCATCCGGTTCATGACGATTAAACCGGGCACCCGTCGGGGATCCGATTCGGCCGCTGATCGGCGGGGCGCGTTTACCGCAGCGCCTGGTCGAACCACTCGATTTCCTGGGCAATTCCGACCGCCAGGGGGACTTGCAACGATTCGGGCAAGACGGTCCAGGCGTACGTCTCCAGCTCGAAATGGAGGGGGCGGTCGGCCGGTGGGCGGATCGCCTGCAGGCAATGGCCGATATCGGCTTGGGTCGTACCGATCGCTCCCAAATGTTCGGCAAACAGGGGAACGTGGAAGTGAACCCGCCAGGTACCGGCCGGTTCGGAGCCAGCCTGTTCGAAGGCTAGCGGCAAATCTTCGAAAAACCGCTGCTGACCGTCGGACGTGCGAATCGTCGTCTGATGCAGGTAACGCGGTTCGGAAAATTGGCCCAGCTCGGCCAATAGCGCACCGGCCGATCCTGGGTCAGGGCAATCGTCGAAATTCACTTCGACCGCCGAGGAGACCTGGTACTTGCCGACCTCGATCCCGAAATCGGCATACGTTTGCAGGGCCGTCTCCTGCGATTCAAACATCACGCTGCTGTGGCAGACGTCGTGGCAGACACCGATGTGCCGCAGAATTCGCTCCGGGGAACCGTTCGCGTCCTTCAATAAGTATTGCTCAAAAAAGCGGGCCACATCTGCGGCCGTGTCGAGCAGGCAACCTGGTTCCGGCTCGAGGCAGACCATGGTCCGCACTCCCGATTGCTGCCAGAGCTGGTCGAGTTGTTCGCTCAACTGGAGCAGCTGTTTGGCGCAGGCCCGCTGGAAACCGTCCAGATCGGTGGCCGGTCGAGGCCAGCCCAGGGGCAGGGTCGAGATGGTGGCAAACTCGGTCGATGCGGGCTGGGTGGCCAGCAGGGCTGCTTGCACCTCGGCCAGCTGGAGGGTGTAGGCAAGTCGTTCCCCCTTCGTCCAGTCCGGCAGGTAGACGTCATGCTTGACCACCGGTTGATGGAAATTGCTGTAGGGGAACCCGTTGAAGGTGAAGGGGAGCAGTTCCGATTCGGCCAGCCAGTCGGCAAAAGGGGTTAACTCGCCCGTCTCGAACAGGTCTCGACAGGCGGCGTGGCTGAGCCACAGCCCGATGCCCATCGGCCCAGCGGGGCGGACTCGCTGCTTGACCGCCAAGGTGTGCTGTTGGAGATTCTGGTGTACCTGGGCCAGATCCGTCCCCGCATGTACGTTGGTGCAGTAACCAATCACCGGTTCCCATCGCTCGTTCGTCATCGATCGCTTCCCCTTCCGGCGATGATCAGGAAGCGACAGGCGATGGCCAGCCAACCGAGGATAAAGGAGAGTCCGCCGAGCGGCACCACGAGGACGGCCGGTCGGTTGTCGGTCAAAACCCAGGTGTACAGCCCGCCCGAGAAGAGCAGGATCCCCAGCAGGAACAGGCAACCCGCCGCGGTGAAGAGCCGGCTCCCCCCGTAATGGGCGGCCAGCAGGCCAATTGCGATCAGCCCGACCGAGTGAATCATCTGGTAATGGGCCGCCGTTTCCCAGTTGGCCAGCCGTTTGGCCGATTCGTCCATCGACTCGACCACGGCCGCCAGTCCATGGGCCCCGTAAGCGCCCAGAATGACGGCCAGGGCGGCCAGCAGGGCACCGGTGGCAATCCAGCGGGCTCCTACTCGGTTTTGAATTTCCATGATGTTAAAATACCGGTCGAGGAAACGGATGAAATGTGAGCCATGAGCATTTTCGATGGAATCCAGACTTTTAACAATCGGTGTTATCCCCCATGAAAAAGAACCTGAGTCGTTTAGGCCTGTTACTGTTCGGTATTGGTTGCCTTGAGGGAGAGGTTTTTGCCGTGATCAAACCCCAGGATCAACCGAAAACGGTGGCTGAATCGAGTGATTTTCAGGCGACCAGTACGTCGCAGCAAGTCGTCGACTTTGTCGACCAGTGCGCCCAGCAGGCGGAGCACGTCCAGAAAATCGAATTTGGAGAAACGGTCGAAGGCCGCCAGATGGTCGCCGCAATCGTGGCCCGTGGCCCGTACGAACTGGGGCAGGAGGATGAGCGGGCGGTCGTGCTGGTGATCGGCAATATCCACAGTGGCGAATGCGCCGGGAAAGAGGGGCTGTTGATGTTGTTGCGCGAGTTGACGCACAACCCGGAACATCCCTGGCTGGAGAACCTGGTCGTGATCATCGCTCCCAACTACAACGCTGACGGGAACGACCGAATGGGCAAAATGAACCGCCCGGGTCAGGACGGCCCGGTCGACGGCATGGGGCGACGCGAGAATGCGCAAAACCTGGATCTCAACCGCGACTTCATGAAGATCGATTCCCCCGAGGCGCAAGCGTTGGTCGGGCTGATGGACCGCGCGGACCCGGATCTGTTTATCGATTGCCATACGACCAACGGTTCCCGTCACCAGTACGGCTTAACGTATGACATCCCCCATAACCCGGCCGTCGATGCGGCGATTCGCGATTTCATGCGGGTCAAGATGATGCCCGAAGTAACGCGGCGAATGGAAAAGGATGGTACGTTGACGTTCTATTACGGCAACCTGAACCGGGAGAAGACCTCCTGGTCGACGTACGGGTACGAACCTCGGTACAGCACCGAGTACGGTGCCTTGCGGGGACGGATGACGATCCTTTCCGAGGCGTACGCCTATAACAGTTACCACGACCGGATCATGGATAGCAAGAAATTCGTGACCCACTGTATCGATTACCTGAATGAACATCATGAACCGATCACTTCTCTGTTGGCGGACGTCGATCGTCGGCTGATCGAAGCGGCGCGGACCGATCCGCAGCGCATTCCCCTCTCACTGGCGGCCAAGCTGACCGATTTCAGTGAACCGGTCACGATCAAAGGTTATGACGGTGATGAGAAAGTCGACCTCGAATGCCAGTTTTTTGGACGGTACGAATCGACCGCCACCTCGCCGATGCCGTACGCCTACCTGATCCCGAGTGATTATTCGCGCCAGGTCGACCGGCTGTTGAAGCATGGGATCCGGGTAGAAGCGTTGGAGGAGACGGTGAAACTGCCGGTCGAAATCGACCGCGTGGTCAATTTTGACAACTCGAAACGGGTCTTCCAGCGACACAAAATGGTCCAACTGGAGACGGAACGTCAGCGGGAAGAACGGGAGATCCCGGAGGGAACGTTGATCGTGCCGATGGATCAGCCATTGGCCAAACTGGCCGGTTACCTGTTGGAGAGCGAATCGGATGACGGGCTGGTCGTCTGGAATTTCTTTGATGACGACTTGCAAGTTGGCGCCGAGTATCCCGTAATGCGTCTGCCCAGCCCGACGAAGCTGGTGAGTGAACCGATCGACGACGTCATGCCGACCGGAAAAATCGATCTGGATACAATCCATGGGCCCAACAAAGTGGTCCCCCCGGTCAGAGCGCCGCAATGGGTCAATGGGAACCAGCTGGAGACCGAGAGTTTTGGCCGCAAGCTGTTGATGGACGCCGAAACGGGCGCGATCAGCCGGGGAGGGGGACGGAGTTTGCGGGGTGTAGCCCCTCTGCTGGTAGCGGCCGGGTTTGAGGAAGAACGGGCCGATTCCCTGGCCGTTGCGAACCCGACCTGGTCGGCGACGGGTCGTTACGCGGTCGTCCAGGTGGGGAACGATGCGGCTCTGATCGACCAGCAGGAGAAGAAAGCGATCCGCCTGGGGGACGGCCAGGCGCCGCTCGACGTGGTCACCTTTTCTCCCGGCGACGAGGCGATCGCGTTTCACGATGGTCAGCTGAACCTCTGGAATCTGCCGACCGGAGCCCGCGTAGTGATTGGCCAAAAGGACGCTGTGTCGGAACGCAAACTGATGACGGGTAAACTCGATTGGGTTTACCAGGAAGAGTTGTATGGTCGGGGCAATTTCAAAGGGTACTGGTGGCGGCCCGATTCCCAGGCGGTCGCTTTCCTGGAACTGGATGAAACCGGCGTGCGGACGTTTCCGATCGTCGATCATCTGCCGGTGGTCAATTCGACCGATGTGATGAGCTACCCCAAGGCGGGAGACCCGAACCCGCAGGTGCGGGTCGGTGTGACGGACTGGAAAAGTGGCGAGGCGAAGACGAATTGGGTCGACCTCAGTCGTTACGGCGACGAGCCGATCCTCGTCTCCTGGGTCAGTTGGTCCCCCGATGGGCAGCAGCTGCTGTTGCAGGTCCAGGACCGGGCCCAGACCTGGCTCGACCTGGTGGCGACCGACCCGGACGGTAAGAACCCGCGGGTCCTGTTCCGCGACCAGACTCCTGCCTGGATCGAATCACCCGGCGAACCGTATTGGCGGACTGATGGGAGTTTCCTCTGGCTCAGTCCCCGCGACGGCTACCGGCATGTCTACCTGTACAGCGCGGATGGGAAACTGCAGAAACAGCTGACCGAGGGGGAGTGGGAGGTCCGCGACCTGCTCGCCTTCGATGCCCCGCAGGACCAGCTCTATTTCTCATCGGCGCGGGAGGCCGCGTACGACCTGCACGTCTATCGGCTCGATGTGAAGACGGCTGACCTCAAACAACTGACGACTGGGAGGGGGACCCACAGCGCGAAGTTCAGCGACGACGCCCAGTATTTTATCGATTCCCACAGCAGCGTGGATCAACCGGACCAGTTTCACCTGTTCCGGGCCGATGGGACGAAGCTGCGCCGGCTGAATGTCAGCAACGACGATCGGTTTGAGTATCTCCGTTTGGGCCGACATGAATTTGGCCTGGTCGAACGCAAAAGCGAACAGCCGATGGACGCGCTGGTGATCACCCCGCCCGATTTTGATTCTGCTAAGAAGTATCCGGTCCTGTTCCATATCTACGCTGGACCTCAAGCTCCCCGCGTTCGCAATCGGTTTGGGGGTGATTGGTACCTCTGGCACCAGATGCTGGCACAGCAAGGTTACGTGATCTGGATGTGCGATAATCGGTCGGCCAGCTACCGCAGTTCGAAGCATGTCTGGCCGATCCACCGGAACCTGGCTGAAAATGAATTGAAGGATATCGAGAGCGGGGTCGAGTGGTTGAAAAAACAACACTGGGTCGATCCGGATCGGATCGGGATCTGGGGCTGGAGCTATGGCGGCTACATGACCGCTTACGCCATGACGCACTCCGACCATTTCAAAATGGGGATTTCCGGCGCGCCGGTGACCGATTGGCGGAACTACGACACGATCTATACCGAGCGACTGATGGGTTTGCCTCAGGACAACCCGGAGGGTTACGAAAAGACCTCGGTCATCAAGGCCGCCGGTGACCTGCACGGCAAGATGTTGTTGATCCACGGTTCGATTGATGAGAACGTCCATATGAGCAACTCGCTGCAACTGGCCAAGGCGTTGCAGGAGGCGGGCAAACAGTTCGAATTGATGATCTACCCCGAGGCGCGGCACTCGGTTCGTGACCCGGAACAGTTGCGACACTTGCACCAGTTGATGTTCGATTTTGTCAAGGAAAACCTGTAACGCGTTCCCGGGCCGGTGCCCGTAGGTGAGGCAGGACGTACGGAAAGAGACATGCGATGTTGAAGCTGGTGGTGTTTGTACCCGAGGCGAACTCGGAAGACTTGAAACGGGCCTTGTGGGAGGCCGGGCTCGGTCGACAGGGCGATTACCGGAATTGCGCGTTCACGCTGAGGGGGACGGGTGAATTCATGCCGACCGATGCGGCCGACCCGCACCTGGGCCAGACGGATCAGCAGGAGACGGTCGAGGAATTGCGAATCGAGATGCTCTGCCCGGACGATTTGAAGTCACGCGCCGTCGAACTGATCCAGCAGTTCCACCCGTACGAAGAGCCGGCTTACGAGTTTTACGCCATTATCGATGACCGCCCGGCGGGCCCTTGAACGATTTCGGGCAACGCACGGAGGGCGGGTGGCTTTGCGGTGATGTTTTTTCGCGGGTGTCAGCACAAAATGGCGAAAAAAAGCGGCTTCCTGACTGGCGCCGATCGCGGGATAGGTAAAATCAACAGTCGGGAGTGGTGATTCACGGTTTGAAGATTCGTGGATCGCCATGTTTCCAGTTCATGAAAACCGACTTGGTGCCTGCCTGTGTGGTTCCCGTTGCGCATCCCGATCCGCCTGATTGCGATCACCGCGCTGGCGCTCTCGCCGCTTTCCCAGCTGCCTCTCTGTTTTGCCCAGTCGGACCCCGATTTCTTCGAATCGAACGTCCGTCCTCTGTTGGTGAAGCATTGTCAATCGTGCCACGGCGAGAAAAAACAGGAAAGCGGATTAAGACTCGATACGCGGGAAGGTTGGCGGCGCGGCGGGGACCGTGGGGCGGCCATCGTGGCTGGGGAGGCGGCGCAAAGTTTGCTGATCCAGGCGGTGAAACACGAAGACGCCGATCTGCAGATGCCACCCGACCAACGTTTGACGGAGCGCGAGATCGCCATCCTGGAAACGTGGGTCGAACGGGGTGCCTTCGATCCCCGGACGGACACGGCGTTGGCCCCCACGCAAAGGATGAGCCTCGAGGAAGCTGCCTCGTTCTGGTCCTTCCAGCCTGTGCAGAAGCGGGATCCGCCACCGGTTGAATCGGCGGACTGGTCAGAAAACCCGATCGACGCATTCGTCTTGAATGAGATGCAGGCCCAACAATTAACGCCCATGCCGCTGGCCGACCGCCGGACGCTGATTCGTCGCGCCACGTTCGACCTGACCGGTCTGCCGCCGACCCGCCAGGAAGTGGAAACCTTTTTGAACGATCGATCCGACGACGCGTTTGCATCCCTGGTCGATCGCCTGCTCGCCTCCCCCGCTTATGGCGAACGTTGGGGGCGTCACTGGCTGGATGTCGCTCGCTATGCCGACACGGCGGGGGATGGTGCGGATTACCCGGTACCCGAAGCGACCCGCTACCGTGACTGGGTGATCGAGGCCTTCAACACAGACAAACCGTATGATGAGTTCGTGCGCGAACAGATTGCCGGGGATATTCTGGCCCGTGACGTTCCACAGGATGAGTACGCCGGTTGTGTGACGGCGACAGGATTCCTGGCGGTCGGTAAACGGTACGGCTACAAGGCATCGCCGGACTATCAGTATCTCGATTTTGCCGATGTGATCGACTCGGTGGGTCGCTCTTTCCTCGGCCTTTCGTTGGGGTGTGCCCGCTGTCACGACCATAAATACGATCCGGTGTCCGCGGCCGATTATTATGCGCTGTACGGGATCCTGCAAAGTTCCCGTTGGGCTTTCCCGGGGGGCGAGGAGCAGAAACGTCCGGCGCATTTCGTCCCGCTGGTTCCGCCGGAGCGCGCCGTGCAGTTAGAAACGGCCAAGCAGGCAAACCTGGCGAAACTGGCCGAGCGACTTGCCGATTTGAAAACGGAACGGGCCGAGCTCGACCCGGCTTTTCTGGCCGGCGGTGTGGATCTCGGTTTCGAGTCCCAGGCGGGCGGCCAACCACTGGGCGAACCGTGGGTCAGCGCGGGACCGGTCGAACTGACGGTCGAGGCGCAAAGCCCGTACGATCACGTCCATCCGGCTGGAAAATTGGGGGTCAGGCTCGGCAGCGGTCTGCCGACCGACGGTCTCCGCTATGTTTTTGCCCACGGGCTGCGAGCGACCGTGGACAAACAGATGCATTTTACGGTCGACTTTCGGCCGGTGGCCTCCTCCACACAAGCAGGCGCCTTTCGGCTCTATCTCGGGCGGGGCGTCGTGCAGTCATTGGCCGTCGAATGCAGCGCCACATCGACCGAATTTGCCATCCGCAATGGGGAGCAGTGGGAGGTCGTTCGTAAACTGGTGCCGGGGACGTGGTACACGCTCTGCATAACGATTGATCCCGCTACCCGCACGTACGCGGGGATCGTCGGAACGGTGGGCGATCTGACCGTGTTTGAAAAGAAGGCGACCGGCCCGCACTGGGATGGGGTGGTCGATTGCTTCATTTGCGATGCTTATGGGCATGTGAATCAGCCTGCCTGCGCTCGGGATATCGATAATGTCGGGTTGCAGGCGGTCGCTTTTGGCGAGCCGGGTCAGGTGTCCGTTGCACCTCGTCTGGTCGAACCGGACACGGCAGACCGCCTGGCGAAGATCGATCTCGAGATCAACGAATTGACGGCCGGCCAGCAATCGGTATCGGCAGCACCTGCCTTCCCGGTTGCCTACGCCGTCACCGAGGGGACCCCCGTCAATGCGCGGCTTCAGCAACGGGGCGAGCCGCATCGGTTGGGCGATGAAATTCCACGTCGCAACCTGGAGTTGTTCGGCAGCGAACCGATTGCCGATCCGTCGGGCAGTGGTCGTCTCGATCTGGCCGACTGGCTCACCCGCCCGACGAACCCGTTGACGGCGCGGGTGTTCGTCAATCGCGTCTGGCACTGGCATTTTGGGCAGGGAATCGTGGCCACGCCGAGTGACTTCGGTTCACGGGGCACGCGGCCGACGCATCCGGAACTATTGGATTGGTTGGCGAATGAGTTTGTCGAAGCGGGTTGGTCGGTCAAGGCGTTGCATCGGCGGATCATGAATTCCCGCACGTACCAGCTGGTCAGTCAGGGCAATGAAGCGAATCTCGCCATCGATCCCCAGAATCGATACCACTGGCGTTTTCCCCGGCGTCACCTCGATGCCGAGTCGATACGCGATGCCGTACTGGCGACCAGTGGTCAACTCGACCGGACGGTGCCGGGACGGCATCCGTTTCCCCCAGTCACGAGTTGGAATTATACGATCCATGACCCGTTCCACGCGATTTACGATTCGAATCACCGGAGCGTCTACCTGATGCTGCAGCGGAATCGGAGGCATCCGTACCTCGCCTTGTTCGACGCGGCCGATCCGAATCAGAGCGTGGCGACGCGGCGGCCAACGATGACGTCGACCCAAGCGTTGTTTCTGTTGAACTCGCCCTTCATTCATGAACAGGCAGAGCATTTTGCCCAACGAATCGTTTCCGTGTCGGGCGACGATCGAGCCAAGGTTACCTGGGCATTTGAAACATCGTGCGGTGTGAAGCCCGAAACCGAAGTCGTCGAACAGGCCGTTCGGTTCCTGACCGATTACCGCGAGAAACGGGTGGGCAAGGACGATCCGGGGGACACCGAGATCGCCGCCTGGGCCGCCTTGTCCCGGGTCTTGTTGACCAGTAATGCATTTCTGTTTGTCGATTGAAAGGGGGAAGAGAATGAATCAGACACCGGCCAGTCGCCGAGAATTCCTCCGTCGCGCCTCGGGTGGCCTGGGAGCGGTCGCCTTGGCAGGGATGTTGTCGGAACAGGGGATAGGCGACGATGATCGGGCCGGAATCAACCACCGGCATCACCCGGCGTCGGCGGACCGGGTCATTTTCCTCTACTCCACCGGGGGCGTCTCGCATGTCGATTCGTTCAATCATCGTCCTCAGTTGACGACCGATCACGGCAAGACGATCACCGCTTCCCGTTGGCTGAATGTTTCCGGCGAGTTTCAGCGGTTCCTGGTCAAGCCACGTTATTCCTTTCAGCAGTATGGCCAGAGTGGAGCCTGGGTGAGCGAACTGTTTCCGCACATCGGTTCGATGGTCGACGATCTCTGTGTCCTGAATGCGATGCATTGCGACAGTGATGGTCATGACAAGGCGACCTTGGCCGCGCACACCGGTTCGGCGCAGTTTCCCCGGCCGAGCGCTGGCTCGTGGGTCAGCTACGGACTGGGGAGTGTCAACCAGAATTTACCCTCCTTCATGGTGTTGGCCCCGGCCGCACCGTACGCTGGGTCGCAGACGTGGGGGAGTGATTTCCTGCCTGCCTGTCACCAGGGGACGCACGTCATGCCGGGAGAAAAGCCATTGCCTTACGCGGAATCGCCTTTGGGGGATGCGGCTTTGCAGCAACAGGAACTTGACTTTCGGGCTCTGTTGAACCAGCAGCATCAAGCCACGCGCGAGACGGATACGATGCTGGAAGCCCGTATTCGTTCGTTTGAAACGGCGTTTGGTATGCAGCGCGAGGCGCCTGAAGCGTTTGATCTATCCGGGGAGACCGAGTCGACCCTGGAACTTTACGGTCTCCAGCGCGGGGTAACCTCGGGGTTCGGCTGGCAATGCCTGGTCGCCCGCCGGCTGGCCGAGCGGGGCGTGCGGTTCCTCGAGCTGATCGATGTCGGTTCGAGCCACAACTGGGACTCGCACGCCAATATGGCGGATCACCAACGGTTGGCGCAGGCGATCGACCAGCCGATTGCCGGGTTGTTGACCGATCTGAAGCAGCGCGGCATGCTGGAGCGGACCTTGGTTGTTTGGACCACCGAGTTTGGCCGCACGCCGTTCCACGAAACGGCCGATCACGCCGGGCGCGAGCACCACAAACATTGTTTCTCCTCCTGGATGGCCGGGGGAGGCGTCCAAGGTGGCTTGGTGCACGGTCGTTCCGATGAATACGGGATTCGGACCGCCGCCGACGCGGTCCACACGCACGATCTGCACGCCACCATGTTGCATCTGTTGGGGGTCGACCACGAGCGTTTGACGTATCGCCACGCGGGCCGCGATTTTCGCCTGACCGATGTTCATGGCCGGGTCGTCAACGAAATCCTTCGCTGAGTCGAAACGCCTTTAGCTGTTCCAGTCCCCTTCGAGTTCGAACTCGTAATCGACGTCGAACAGTTCGGCCACATCCTCGCCGCCGTTGACACTGCGGGCCAGGATCCGGTCAAACGTCCGCACGTCGAACACGGTCCC